>CAIMUS010000322.1 GCA_903844665.1 uncultured Pseudomonadota bacterium | reverse complement strand
GGGGCGGTTCGCGAACCGCCCCTACGGGGATTCCCTGGGAGCGCCGGCATTTTGCCGGCTGTTGACTGGCGTCGATGCCCTGAGGCCAGCGAAGATGCCGGCGCTCCCAGGGTCGGATTGTCCCGCCTTAAGTTGGTGGCCACAGAAGATATCGCAATTTACTGAGTTCCGGCGCATTTCACAACCATTAGATGAAACCGAAGCACAAGTAAAACTGTTACATGAAAACCTGGGTAGGTCGGGTTAGGCGCGCTGGCTACCGAGCCGTGGGAGGTGGCATAAACTTGCCCGCGCGCCGTAACCCGACATCGAGGCTGGCGCGCCTAACTGGTCATGCTCTGTAGGCCCCCATGTCGGGTTACGACGCGCCCGTAACGTCCCTGCTATTGGCTGGCTCGGTAGCGGGCGCGTCTAACCCGACCTACGGGGATTTTCACGGTAACCCAACCTACTCAGCGACTCAGCAACTCCACCAAGGCTTCCTCTTCCAGCACGGTCACTCCCAGTTGCCGCGCCCTGGCCAGCTTGGACCCCGGTGCGGCGCCGGCCACCACGTAGCTGGTCTGCTTCGATACGCTGTCGGCCACCTTCGCCCCCAGCGCCTGCAACCGCGCCTTGGCCTCCTCGCGGGTCATGCCGTTCAGAGTCCCGGTGAGCACGAAGGTCTTGCCCGTCAGCGGGCGGTCGATCGCCGGCGCCGCCGGCGCCGGCCAGTGCACGCCGGCGGCGCGCAAGCGCTGGACGATCTCCCGGTTATGGGCTTCCTGGAAGAACGCGCGAATCTGCGCGGCGACCACCGGGCCGATGTCCGGCGCCTGTTGCAGCCGATCCTCATCGGCCGCCAGCAGCGCCTCCAGGGAGGCGAACTGGCGGGCCAGTGCCTGAGCGGTGGCCTCCCCCACCTCCCGAATGCCCAGCGCATACAGGAATCGCTCCAGGGTGGTGGCTTTGCTGCGCTCCAGGGCGGCGAGCAGTTTCACGGCGGATTTCCGGCCCATCCGCTCCAGCCCTTCCAGCGTGGCCACATCCAGGCCATAGAGATCGGCCGGACTCTGCACCTGTTCCCGGTCCACCAGTTGCTCCACCAGCTTGTCCCCCAAGCCTTCGATATCCAGCGCGCGCCGCGAGGCAAAGTGCAAAATGGCGGCCTTGCGTTGCGCCCGGCAGTACAGGCCACCGACGCAGCGGGTCACCGCCTCACCGGCCGGGCGCAGCACCTGCGAGTCGCACACCGGACAGCGGGTCGGCATCTCGAAGGGCCGGCTGTCGGCAGGACGCCGCTCGCCGACGACCTGAACCACTTCGGGAATCACATCCCCGGCCCGCCGCACGATCACCGTATCGCCCACCCGCACATCCTTGCGTCTGACCTCGTCGGCATTGTGCAGCGTCGCATTGGTGACCGTCACGCCGCCGACCAGCACCGGCTCCAGCCGCGCCACCGGGGTCAGGGCGCCGGTGCGGCCGACCTGCACCTGAATGTCCAGCACCCGCGTCAGTTCCTCCTGAGCCGGAAATTTATGGGCGATCGCCCAGCGCGGCGCACGGGCGACGAAACCCAGTTCCTGCTGCTGCGCCAGCCGGTCCACCTTGTAAACCACGCCGTCGATCTCATAGGGCAAGGCGGCGCGGCGGGCCTGCAAGCCGCGATAATACTCCAGACAGCCGGCGACGCCCTCCACCCGGCGCCATTCCGGGCAAACGCGCAAACCCCATTCCCGCAGTTGTAACAGGATATCGCTGTGGCGGTCCGGCAGGGCGCCAGCCGTCACCACCCCGACGCCGTAGCAGAACAGATCCAGCGGCCGCCCCGCGGTAATCCGCGGGTCCAGTTGCCGCAGGCTGCCGGCGGCGGCGTTGCGGGGATTGGCGAAGGTCTTCCCGCCGCGTTCCCGCGCCCGCTCGTTGAGTCGGGCAAAACCCTGCCTGGGCATAAACACTTCGCCGCGGACTTCGAGGAGCGGCGGATATCCCTTGCCCCTGAGCCGCAACGGCGCCGCGCCGATAGTGCGAATATTGTGGGTGACATCCTCGCCGGTATAACCATCGCCACGGGTGGCGCCGCACACCAGGTGGCCGTGTTCATAGCGCAGGCTGACCGCCAGACCGTCCAGTTTGGGCTCGGCGACATAATCGACCTGCCCGAGCTTCAGGCGCTCGCCGATCCGCCGGTCGAAATCGACCACCTCCGCCTCGTCGAAGGCGTTATCCAGCGACAGCATGGGTAAGTCATGGCGCACCTGGGCGAAGGCGGCAAGCGGCGCCGCGCCCACCCGCTGAGTGGGGGAATCCGGCGTGACCAGCTCCGGATAATCCCGTTCCAGCGTGCGCAGTTCCTGCATCAGACGGTCGTATTCGGCATCGGGAACGGCCGGATCGTCGAGCCCGTAATAGCGGTAATTATGCCATTCGATCTGCTCGCGCAGCCGGGCGGCGCGAGCCTGGACGGAAGTGGGCGCGACCATAGCGGGCGGACGCTATCTTAAGCCCGGTTGCTGTTCGAATCCGGCGGCGGCTGTGCGCATTTTCATGAAAGCCTGGGTCGTCATCCGTTCCCGCTGCTGGTTGCAGACGGTCCCCCCCAGCTTCTGGGCGAGCTGCCTGGCTATCAGGATCATCTTGTCCACGGCCAGCACCGGCGCCATGGAGCCTGGCAGAGTCATGAACATCAGCAGACCGGGCGTGGACAATGTACCGACGGTATCCAGCTCGAAGATGCCCGGTTCCCACAAATGGGCGATGCCGAAAACCGGCTTGTCCTTGATCTCCCCAGTGGGAAAGTAATCGAACACGCCGCTTTTATGTAGTTTCAATTTCAACTCCTGCGCCGCCATCAAAATGCTCGGCCCCCGGAATGGCCGTCCGGGTGGGGCCATGACGGTCAACACCAGCGTCAACCTGGATGGCTCGGCCGCCGGCCCGGCGGCCGGCGCCGGCATGGGCTCCACCGGTTCCTCCAGGGGCGGCGCCACGGTGGACGCTTTTGCCGCCCCCTGCCCGCCGGCCTGAAGTAGCGGCGGCCCCGGCCCGGTCCCCTGAACCGCGACCCCGGCTTCCCGGTTCCAGTCGGAGAAAATCCCCCGCCGGTCGGATTCCGGCTCCGGCTTCTCCACGGGAACGGCGGCCTCTCCGCCGGCGGGGCCGGAGCGCCTGACCGGCCCGATCTCCACATCCACCAGCACCTTGTCCGCCAGATGGTGATCCGGGGTGATACGGCCGAATTCGCCGAAACGGAAATCCGTCGCGCCGGCATCGACCGCCGGTTCGGTATCCAGGCGGGGTTCATTATCCGGCGAACGCGGGTTATCCACTGCCGGCTCCAATCGCTCCTTCGGCTGCCGGCGACTGCCCCACAGCCAGATCAGGATGAGGATGATGACCCCCACGCCTGCAATAAGCCAACGTAATTCAACTTCGCCCATTAGCCTGTCTCACGGTTTATTACGATTATTATACTCTCGCTACATGGCGGCCAAACGCACGGCCTCGTCTACATCCACCGTCACCAGTCGGGAAACGCCGGGCTCCTGCATGGTCACGCCGGCCAGATGGCGGGCGATTTCCATGGTTCCCTTATTATGAGTGATAAAGATAAATTGCACCTGCCCGGACATCTCCCGCACCAGGTCGCCGAAGCGCCCCACATTCGCCTCGTCCAGGGGAGCGTCCACCTCGTCCAGCAGGCAGAAAGGCGCCGGATTCAACTGAAAGAAAGCGAACACCAGGGCGACCGCAGTCAGGGCTTTCTCGCCGCCGGAGAGGAGATGGATATTGCCGATGCGCTTGCCCGGCGGGCGGGCCATTATGGTCAGCCCGGCGTCCAGCAGATTCTCCCCGGTCATTTCCAGATAGGCCTGGCCGCCGCCGAACAGGCGCGGGAACAGGGTTTGCAGGCCGGCATTGACCCGCTCGAACGTGTCCTTGAAGCGGCCCTGCGTTTCCTGATCGATCTTGCGGATAGCGTTTTCCAGGGTGGTCAGGGCTTCCACCAGATCGGCGTTCTGCGCTTCCAGATACTGCTTGCGTTCGGCGACCTGCGCATGTTCCTCGATAGCCGCCAGATTGATCGGCCCCAGCCGTTGGATGCGCGCCGCCAGCCGGTCCAGTTTGGCCTGCCACTCGGCTTCATCGGCCTCCGGCGGCAGGGCGGCCAATACGGTGGCCAGGGTGACGCCCAGTTCCTCGAGCTGTTCGACCAGGGTCTGCCGGCGCACGCCGATCTCCCCGAGCGCCAGCCGCTGGGTCTCCAGAGTCTGGCGTACCGCCTGGGCCTGTCGTTCCCGTTCGGCGCGGGCGGTTTCCAGTTCCCGCAAGGCCGCCGCCTGGGTTTCCACCGCCCGGCGGGCTTCCTCCAGGGTGCGTTCCGCCGTCAGCCGTTGCCCCAGCCGTTGTTCCAGGTCGGCGCGGGCGGTTTTCAGGGGAGCGTCGCCGCCGCTGAGATCCAGGGCCAACTGCTCCTGCCGGGCCTGCAACTGCGCCTGCTGGGAAAGCAGGCGCTCCAGCGCCTGACGGGTGGAATCCAGGCTGGTGCGCAGGCCCGCCATAGTCAACGCTTGCTGCTGGGCGTCGCGACGGACGGCGCCGGCTTCGGCGCGGCGGGTTTCCACCTGCCTGCGCAACCGGTCCCTGGCGGCGAGCCGGGTCTGCCGTTCCGCCGTCGACTGCGCCATCGCCACCAGCGCCTCTTCCAACTGCAGCCGGGCGGTTTGCACTTCCTCCTGGTCCTGCTCCAATTGATAGCTCAGTTCCTCCTGTTCCTCGCGAATGGCGTCGCGGCGGGCCCGCGCCTGTTCCAGGCGGGCGCCGAGCGCGTCGCGCTGCGCTTGCAGACGGGACTGCTCGCGATGGTCCTGATTGATCGTCTGTTGCAGGACGGCGTATTCCCGCTCCAGCGCCTGCAATCCCGCCTGGAGCTGTTCCAGGCCGACGGTCATGGTTTCGACCTCCTGACCGTCCCGCCGCAACGCCGCCTGCAAGGTCTGAATTTCCCGTTCCCGCCCCAGGATGCCGCCGTTCTCATCCGTGCCACGGCGAAGCTGCAGCCAGTCGCGCCCCACCCGGGCGCCGTCCGGCGTGACCAGTGATTCCCACTCCGCCAGTTCGCCGCGCCGGGTCAATGCTTCGGCCAGATCGCAGGCGACTTTTACCCCGGCCAGCAGGCTGTTCAGCGGCCAGGGCGCCCGAACCTTGCCGGCCAGCGCCGGAGCCGTCGGCGGCGATGGCCCATCCCCGCCGGTATCGAACAGGATCAGATTGCCCTGCTCCAGTTCATGCAACGCCGTCGCCAGGATATCCAGGCCCGGCACGCAGACCGCTTCCAGGTGTTCGCCCAAGACAGTTTCCGCCGCCTGTTCCCAGCCGGCTTCCACCGCCAGACATTCGGCCAGGCGCGGCGCCGTCTCCAACTGGCGTGCCTGCAACCACGCGGCCACGGCGCCATCGCGCCGCCCCAGGGCGGCTTCCTGCAAGGCTTCCAGCGAGGCCAGCCGGCCCCGCCCGGCCTGCAGCCGCTCGCGGGCGGCGTGCAATTCGGCGGTCAGCCGGCGTTGCTCCTGCCGCAGGGTGGCGATGCGGCCAGCCATCGCCGTCAGGGTCTCCTGCCGCTCCGCCAGTTCCTCCGCCATTGCCTGTTCCGCTGCTTGCAGTTCCTCCAGTTCCGCCGCGACCGGAGCGGCGGCCAGCATTTCCCGCTCCAGCCGCAGCCGTTCCAGGCGGCGCTCCTGCTGTAATAATTGCCGCTCCAGTTGGGCGATGCGGGTCCGTTCCACCTCGGCCTGACGCTGGGACTCGCCGGCGGTCTGGCTGAACTGCTCCCAGTCCTGCTGCCAGGCATGCAGTTCGGCCTCGGCGGCGGCGAGTCGGGCCTCGGCCTCGGTCTCGGCGGCGCGGGCAACGGCCACCGCCGGCTCCACCTCCGCCAGGTTCTGCTCCAGTTCCACGATCCGGTTCTGGTCGAGCCGCATCTGGTCGAGCACCTGCGCGAGAGTTTGCCCGGTCTGGCGGCGTTCCTGCTCCTGGCGCTGGCGCAACTCGCGCTGATGTTCCAGATACTGTTCCAGCCGGCTGATCGCCGACCCGATTTCATAATACTGTCCCTGGGTCTGATTCAGAGTCTCGTTGAGCGCCTCCTGCTGTTCCCGCCCCGCCGCCAGCCGGGCTTCCAGCTTGCGCTGTTCCGCCACCACCGACTCCAGGGCGGTTTCCCGGTCGCGCAAGGTCCGTTCCTGTTCGCTGCTGTCGGCATCCAGCAGCCGCCAGCGCAGGGCCAGCAGTTCCGCCTTCAGTTGCCGCTCGGTTTCCTTGAATTTTTGGTATTGCCCGGCGGCCTGAGCCTGCTTGTGTAAATGCTGCAACTGCTTGGCCAGTTCCTCGCGCACATCGTTCAGCCGGTCCAGGTTTTCGCGGGTATGCTGGATTCTGAGTTCGGTTTCCCGGCGTCGCTCCTTGTACTTGGAAATGCCGGCCGCCTCTTCGAGAAAGATCCGTAATTCCTCCGGCTTGGCCTCGATCAGGCGGGAGATCATGCCCTGTTCGATGATGGCGTAGCTACGCGGTCCCAGCCCGGTGCCCAGGAAAATATCGGTGATATCGCGGCGGCGGCAATGGGTTCCGTTGAGAAAATACTGCGATTGGCCGTCGCGATTGAGCTGCCGTTTGATGGAGATTTCGTTGTATTGCGCCCAGGGACCGCCCAGGCGGCCCTGGCTGTTATCGAACACCAGTTCGATGGTGGCCTGACCGACCGGCTTGCGGCTGGCGGAACCGTTGAAGATGACATCGGCCATAGACTCGCCGCGCAGGGTGCGGGCGGAGCTTTCGCCCATCACCCAGCGAACCGCGTCGATGACATTGGATTTACCGCAGCCGTTGGGACCGACGATGCACACCAGGTTGCTGGGCAGGTGAAAGGTCGTGGGGTCCACAAAGGACTTGAATCCGGCCAGTTTGATCTTGGTCAGGCGCATGATCGGGGCGCGTCTTCAGCGCGCTTGACTGATGTCCTAGTAATAGGGTTGCACAAAGGTGGTCAAAAATAGCACATTTCGATAGCTTGGGGTGTAGCTATCTGCATATGAATACAATTATTCAAGAGGATGCAGGATGGGTGAAGCGTAGCATGCCCAGCGGGAATGGCGGCGACGGGCACGGCGCTTCACGCCCTTGCCCAGCTACAGTGACAGGTTGAGATGTGCTACGCTAACGCGCCCTGCGGTTACTGATTCAATGCACTCGAGACGCTTATGAAATGGCAAGAAGTCTGCGAACATCCCGCGTTGCGGAATCTGCCGTTTAAGATCGAAACCGATGAACATGGCGATTTGATCATGAGTCCTGCCAAAATCCGTCATGGCTTTTTGCAAGGCCGCATCGGCACGCTGCTGGCTCGGCTTCGCAACGATGGCGAGGTGATTCAGGAATGCGCCGTTGCAACCCGCAAGGGCGCCAAAGTGGCGGATGTGGCCTGGGTCAGCCGCTCCCGCTTTGCCGAGATTGTGGATGACTACGAGGCCCACATCGCGCCCGAGGTGTGCGTGGAAGTGCTCTCGCGCAGCAATACCGAGGATGAGATCGACACCAAAAAGGCGCTTTATTTCGAGCGCGGCGCCATCGAGGTTTGGGTCTGCGACCCGCAGGGGCGATTGCAATTCTTCGATTGCCACGGTGAGCAGGCTGCTTCGAGCTTATTTCCGGCGCTGCCGAAGACGGTCGGGGAAACCGGGCCGAGTTAGGAGGGGTGAAGCGCCGCGCGCCCATCATCTCCCAGATCGAAGGCTGAAATCATTTATATGAGGAGTCTCCCATGGCGACCACCCGCGAAGAGGCGCTGGCAATCCTGCAACAAGCTGGATCGGATGAGGTGCGGATCACCTATCTTCCCGATAGCAAAATACACATTGAAATCATACCCTACCCGACAAACACAACGGCGACGGCTCAGAAGGGTAGATGGGCGCAGGTCGCCGCCGAACTGGCGCGGGAAAATTATCTTGGCAACGGCCTTGGCGACAAGGTGCGCACGGCCATACGTGAGTTTCGGGACGGTTTTGAATTTCGGGAGGGGTTCTCCGTGACGAAGGACACATGAAAAAATATCTGCTGGATTCAGACATACTTACGTATTTGGAGCAACAGGATTCCCCTTTGCACACACGGATGTTACAGCGGCTATCCCAGCTCGACGACAGCGATGAGGTGATGGTCTCTATCGTTTCGTTTTACGAAATGCATTATGGGGTTTCATGGGCAGTTGAGGATGAACGAATCGCCCTGTTGCAGGCCATCGATTCCATAGTGAGCAAATTCCCTGTGGTCAGCCTTTCCCGTCAGGGTGCACGGATTTTCGGCGATTTGAAAGCCACCTACCGAAGGACCGTTGGTATTACTTCCAACGCGCTGAAACGTAATGACATTGATTTGCTGATCGCCAGCACTGCAATAGAACTGGGTGCTATTTTGGTTAGCAATGATCGCTTATTCCAAGAAATCGGCGGTATTCATCCTGATTTTCGACTGGAAAATTGGACTTTGTAAACTTACTCAACAGTGAGGCGGTTCCATTCCACTTGAATTGAAATGGAGAAAGGATGAGTACGGCGCTTCGCGCCTTTGCCCAGCCTACAGGTATTGCAGCGATTGAAATAAGAAAGCCCCCTTTCGGGGGCTTTCTTGTTCGATCCCGGATGGCGCTTCGCAGGCTTCGCTTGATCCGGGCTACGCTGGCTTGCATCGCGCTGGGGTTGGCTACGCTCACCCCAACTTACACGGGCTCG
>CAIMUS010000321.1 GCA_903844665.1 uncultured Pseudomonadota bacterium | reverse complement strand
GCACGTCAGCGTTGCAGTGACGGGTAAAGCCGCTTGAGCTTGATCCGTGCATCCGCCGTCGTAAACCCGACTGATCACTGTGTACGCCGGTAGAGTTTGGCCCATTTATCTCGTCAAAGCAACGCTGACGGACCACTAGTCCCACTGAAGTTAAATATCTTGGCCTCGGTGTTGTCGCGCCGATCGGCGGGGCGCAGTTGCTCCAGGGAACGACCCGGGGAGCGGCGAATCTCCCCGTCAGCAACCATGTCGGTCCCGGCGGGAATTTCGGGACTGGCAGCGGTGGATTTGCCCACCTTGTACGCGCTGGCGACACAAACCCAGGTAGCATTACTGGCGGCAATTTTGCTCTCGGCGTAACCGGTATCGCCGGTATCCAGCTTGCCAGCGGCAACTACGGCTGGATCCGCCTGCGCATCGACGATCTGGGACTCAATCAACCCTTTGCGGGCTTGGGCGCCCCTTTTCCACTGACTAATGGCCAAAATTTCCCAGACAAGATAACCGTCATCGACTGGGCCTACGATGACAGCGGCGCGCCCATTCATGTGGCCGATACAGTCCCCGAACCGTCATCCCTGCTTCTGCTCGCCAGCGGCGCCGCCGGCATTGCCGCCTTCCGTCGCCGCAAGGCGGAACGGCGGGTCTGAAGTCATGGCCGCGGCGGCGCTCCAGCCTGAAGGCGTCCCGGCGCCGCCGCATGCTCCCATGATCATTACCTTCCACGACTACCGGCTGGAAGCCGTCTACCTGGCGGTCGGCGCCACCCAGCGCGAGGAGATTATCCGCTTCTGGCGCGAGCGGCGGGCCGTCCTGAACCCCAGGGAAGCCGAACGCCGCAGCCGGGAAGTCGTGTTCATGGTCCGCAACGGCGCGGGGGAACTGGCCGGACTCAGTTCCGTCGGCCTGGCGCGGCTGCCGGACGAGGACCAGCTTTACTACGCCTACCGCATGTTTTTACGCCAGCAGGACCGGGTTCCCTACCTGATGTGGGCCGTCACCGATGCGACCCGTGATTTTCTCAGGAACTTCGACCATCCCCAGGTCCGACCGGTGGGGATGCTTATCGTCACCGAGAATCGCAAACTGATGCGTCCGGGCATGCGTCGTTCCTTCGAGCGCCACGGCTATCGCTATCGGGGCCGGAACCGGAAGGGGCTGGATGTGTGGGTGGCGGAGTTTGGAGCGCGGATTTAATGATGTCTGAACCGCAGATTGACGCTGATTAAAAGATTTCGCAGATAGATTCATCGACGCGCCATCTTTTCATCTGTGTAATCCTTTAATCAGCGTCAATCTGCGGTTCAGACAGTGGTGTCATGTATCCGGGCGATCGGCAAAGGCAATCAAGGCGGAAGTATCGACGTAAGCCTCAGTCCTTGTGGCCATAGACGAGTTCGTCGATGCGCTGGCTGGAGTGAGGATCTCCGGACTCCACCATGCCGGCATAACGCATCCAGGGCTTGTCCGCTTCCACCGGTAGCATGGCCCGAAGGGAACGCCGCAGGAGTTCCGCCAGCGGGATTCCCAGCCGTTGCGCCTCGTCCTTCGCGACCCGGTATTCTTCTTCGGTCAAGCTGACTTGTGCTCGAATCATCATAATGACAGATTAGCAAGTGGTGTTATCACCGGCAAGCTCCTGAAGGTTACGCGGTACGGACCAGCCCGGTAACAATGAAATCTTGATAGAGGTAATTCATGGCGGACAGTAATCACAAAGTCCTGATCATCGGCTGGGACGCCGCCGACTGGAAAGTGATCGACGCTCTGATCGAGCAGGACAAAATGCCTCACACCGCGGCGCTGATCGAGCGCGGTGTGATGGGCAATCTGACGACCCTGCAACCGGTGCTCTCGCCGATGCTATGGACTTCCATCGCTACCGGCAAATGGCCGTTCAAACACGGCATCCTGGGCTTTTCCGAACCGACCCCGGACGGCGCCGGCATCCAGCCGGTGTCGCAGCTTTCCCGCAAGACCAAGGCCGTGTGGAACATCCTCAACCAGGAAGGCTACCGCTGCAACGTCATCGGCTGGTGGCCCAGCCATCCGGTGGAGCCGCTCAACGGCGTCATGGTTTCCAACCACTATCACACTGCCCTCGGACCGCCGGAACAGCCCTGGCCCATCGCCCCCGGCATGATCCATCCCAAGCGGCTGGAAGGCACCCTGGCGGAACTGCGGCTCAATCCCAATGAACTCGTGCCCAAGCAGATCCTGCCCTTCATCCCCAAGGTTCTGGAGATCGACCAGGATAAGGACCGGCGCGTCGCTTCGGTGATGAAGATTCTGGCCGAGTGCAGCACCGTTCACGCCGCCGCCACCTGGCTGATGGAGCATGAGCCTTGGGATTTTATGGGCGTCTACTACGACGCCATCGACCACTTCTGCCACGGCTTCATGAAATACCACCCGCCGCGGCGGGATCATATCCCCGAAAAAGACTATGAGCTGTATCACGGCGTGGTGGAAGCCGGCTACCGTTTCCACGACCTGATGCTCGGCGCCATGCTGCGGCTGGCGCCTCCCGACACCACCGTCATCATCTGCTCTGACCACGGCTTTCATCCCGATCACCTCCGACCGCTGCAAATTCCCAACGAACCGGCGGGACCGGCGGTGGAGCACCGCGACCTGGGCATGCTCCTCATGGCGGGACCGGGGTTGAAGCAGGACGCACTGATCCACGGCGCCAACCTGCTGGACATCACCCCCACCATCCTGACCCTCTACGGCCTGCCGGTGGGCGAGGATATGGACGGTAAACCGCTGCTGGATGCCTTCGAGACCCCACCGGAAGTCAAAACCATCCCCAGTTGGGACGCCGTTCCCGGCGCGGACGGACGGCTCGCCGCCGAGCAACAGTTCGACCCCTTGACCGCCAAGGAGGCGATGGATCAACTGGTGGCCCTGGGCTATATCGATAAGCCGGATGAAAACCGGGAAAAGGCGATCGCCAACACTCTCCGGGAAATGCGTTATAACCTGGCCCGCAGCTATATGAACGCCGGCCGGCATCGCGACGCCCTGCCCATCCTCCAGGAACTCTACGAAGCTTATCCCGACCAGTACCGCTTCGCCATGTATCTGTCCCTGTGTTACCGCACTCTGAACGAGGTGGTGGCGCTGCGCGCCCTGGTCGAGAAAGTAACCCTCGACCGGCAACAGGCGGCGCTCAAGGCGCGGGAGGAGATCCAGACTCTCCAGGAAGAAATCTGCCAGCGGCAACAGGAAGCCGGCCAACTCAAGGAACAGGATGCAATCGATTTCGAAGCCCTGACCGACGAGGAACGCGAGAAATACAACGAATTGCGGCTGCTGACCCGCTTCAACACCTTCGATCTGGACTATGTCATGGGCTGGGTGCTGACCGCCGAAGGCGACCACCTGGGCGCGCTGGCGCACCTGCGACGGGCCGTACAAGTCGAACACCGCTGGCTCGGCCTGCATCTCCAGATTGGCCAGGTCTATCTCATCCTGCACCGCTGGCAGGACGCCGAAGACGCCTTTCGCAAGGCATTGGCGCTCGATCCGCTCAACCCTCACGCTCACCTGGGCTTAGCCAGGACCTGTCTTCCCCGGCGCCGCACCGAGGAAGCCGTGGAGGAAGCCCTCGAAGCTGTGCGGCTGCTCTACCATAACCCGCTGGCCCATTACGTGCTGGCGCAGGGACTGATGCGGCTGAATCAATACCCCCGCGCCGCCGAGGCCCTGCGGGTGGCGGTAGCGCTCAACCCCAACTTCGAGCGCGCTCACCGGCTGCTGGCGCGGTATTACCATCTGGTCACCTGCGAAGAGGATAAGTCGCAGGAGCACTGGCGGATGGTTAAAGAGATCCGCGTCCAGGGCAAGAACGGCGCCAAAGGAATCGAAAGCATCGCCCCGGATTTTGCCGAACTGGCGTCTGACGTGGATCAGGAAGGCCAACAGATCGGCTTCGACGCCGCGCCCGCGCCGATGGTGGACAAAAGCGCTGTACCCGACGACCCGGCCGAATGCATCATCGTCGTCGCCGGCCTGCCCCGTTCCGGCACCTCGCTGCTGATGCAGATGCTTGCCGCTACCCGGCTGCCGGTGCTCACCGACGGTAAGCGCGAAGCCGATAACGATAACCCCAAAGGCTATTTCGAACTGGAGGCCGCCACCCGGCTGCGGCAGGACCGGGACTGGCTGAAAGAGGCTAAAGGTAAGGTCGTCAAGATCGTGGCTCAGTTGCTGCCCTTTTTACCCAAAGAGCACGCCTACCGGGTGGTCTTCATGGAGCGGGATCTGAACGAGGTATTGAAATCGCAGCAGGTCATGCTGGATAACCTGGGCCGGGACCCGACCAAGCTAAGCGATGAACAACTCAGGCAGGTCTACCGCCAGCAAATTACGCCAGATCAAACTCTGGCTGGCCCGGCAGCCCAACATCAAGACTCTGTTCATCGGCCACCGCGACGCCATTCAAGATCCATCTGGTGTAGCCGACAGGCTCAATGCTTTCCTGGGTGGTGATCTGGATGTAGTGGCGATGGCCAGCATAGTGGACGGCGCGCTCTACCGACAGCGGGCGGTCGCGGCGGCAGTTTTGCAGCTTCAATAAGAGTTTGATCTGCAGATTGACACAGATGACAGGCTTACGTAGATAGGTTTATCAACGTCATCTTTCCATCTATACATTGAAATAACGAATCGGCGCTGTCGGCGGAAATGGCCCGTTGCAGCCATATACCGATCTGCTCGATATCCCGACAGTCCAGAATCGTTTGCCGCTGGGCTTCGGTTACTCGGAGACCGCGTATTTCAAGCAGCTTCAGCACAGCTTGGGCTTCGCCTCTGGCCTCACTCTCCGCCTGCACTGCTTCCAGGCTGGTGAATCCGCGTCTCTGCAACAGATTCCTCAGCGCCTCGTCACAGGCCACGTCCCGGTTGTACAGCGCTCGCACCGGTACCGGGTTCTGCAGAATTCCCGGCGCCAGCAGGATGTCGTCGGTGCCGTAGACTCGCACCGCCTGTTCCCTGGCATGAACCTCCACCCGTCGCGGGCCGACCAACCGCACCACCCAGACCAGACGCGTGCCCGCCGCCAGCAGGTCGGCGATCCGAGCTTCGAGTTCGGCCTCATCCTGGCCGCGGCTCGCGTATTCCACCGCCAGCGGCGGCGCACCTGGAATCCAGCCGTCTCGTTCCGGTGGAGGGCCTACCGCGATATCGGGCGCACGCAGTGTGCCGCCGTCGGTCCGGTAGCCGGCATCGAACCCGGACCATTCCACCGCCGGATCGGTCTTGAGCACCAGCGAGCCGGTCGAACTGCCATCGGCATGGTCGCGCCCGCCGGGAGCACAGTAAATCGGATGACCGTCCGACAGTTCGTAACGGTCTTCCTCACGTAACTGATCGATCCGGAACGGTCCAGGACCGGTGTAACTGCGGGGTTCGGTCATGAGTTTCACTCCTCGACAAATCTCACGTAATAACCGTAACTACTCAGGTATCTTCTAGTAACCGTTCAGACCCCTCTCCCCGACCCTCCCCCACAAGGGGGGAGGGAGTTATTGCAAAATAGATACTTAGCCTATTCCCCCTCCCCTTGTGGGAGGGGGTTAGGGGGAGGGGTGTGAACGCTTACATCTTCTACCACTTGCCTCATTAACTATCCAGCGTCATCTTTTCATCTGTGTAATCTTCTAATCTGCGTCAATCTGCGGTTCAGATTCCTGATATGCCGCCACCGGCGGACAGGAACAAACCAGATGGCGGTCGCCATACACATTATCTATCCGTCCCACCGGCGGCCAGTATTTACGCTCTCGTAGAGAAGCCACCGGATAGGCCGCCTGCTCGCGCGAATAGGTGTGATTCCATTCATCGGCCAGCACATCCTCGGCCGTGTGCGGAGCATTATGCAATGGATTGTCCTGCGCATCCCACAGGCCCTCCTCGACGGCGCGAATCTCCTCGCGGATCCCGATCATCGCCTCGCAAAACCGATCCAACTCAGCTTTGGATTCGCTTTCGGTTGGCTCGATCATCAGCGTGCCGGCCACCGGGAATGACATGGTGGGCGCATGAAAGCCGTAATCGATCAATCGCTTGGCTACATCCTCGGCGCTGATGCCGGAGCTTTCCTGCAACGGTCTGAGGTCGATAATGCACTCATGTGCGACCATGCCTCCCGGACCCGTATACAGCACTGGATAATGGGGGGACAGTTGTTTGGCGATGTAATTGGCGTTGAGGATGGCGCACTGGGTTGCCTGCTTTAGCCCTTCCCTTCCCATCAGCGCGATATAGGTCCAACTGATCGGCAGAATCCCGGCGCTGCCCCAAGGTGTGGCGGCCACCGCGCCGATCTGTTGCCTTCCCCTGCCCTGTTCCAGTAGGCAATGACCGGGTAGAAACGGCGCCAAGTGAGCCGCCACCGCCGTCGGCCCGACCCCGGGACCACCGCCGCCGTGGGGAATGCAGAAGGTCTTGTGTAGATTCAAATGCGATACGTCGCCGCCGAACTGGCCAGGCTTGCACAGACCGACCAGGGCGTTCAAATTGGCCCCGTCGATATAAACCTGGCCGCCGTGCTGGTGCACGATGTCACAGATTGTCGTGATCGCCTCCTCGAACACCCCATGGGTGGACGGATAGGTGACCATCAGCGCCGCCAGACGGTCGTTATATTGCTCCGTCTTGGCGCGCAGATCCTCGACATCGATATTGCCGGCTTTGTCGCACTGGATAACCACCACCTGCATTCCGGCCATCTGTGCCGAGGCCGGATTGGTGCCATGGGCCGAACTTGGGATCAGGCAGATGTTGCGATGGCCCTCACCCCGGCTGCGATGGTAAGCCTGAATCAGCAGCAGACCGGTAAATTCGCCCTGCGAGCCGGCATTTGGCTGCAAAGTCACGGCGGTATAACCGGTGCATTCACACAGCCATCTTTCCAGATCGGCAATCAAGATCTGATAACCACGGGTCTGCTCCGCCGGCGCGAACGGATGGATACCGCTGAACTGCTCCCAACCGATCGGCAGCATTTCCGTGGCTGCGTTCAGTTTCATGGTGCAGGAACCCAACGGGATCATCGCCCGGTCCAGGGCAATATCCTTGTCCGCCAGCGAGCGGATATAGCGCAGCATCTCGGTTTCGGAGTGATAACGGTGAAACACCGGATGGGTCAGAAAGGGGCTGCTCCGCTGCAACGACGCGGGTATCCGGTCCGATATCGTTGCATCGAGTTCGGCCAGCGAGGGTTTTGAACCGTGCCGGCTATCGAAAATCCCCCATAAGGTCTCTACGTCCTGGCGGGTGGTGGTCTCGTCCAGAGAAATCCCGATTGTGCCAGTGTCTACAGTTCGCAGATTGATCCGGTGATTGGGCGCCGCCTCGAGGATAGCCTGGGTCTGTGTTCCGGTCTGCACTGTAAGTGTGTCGAAAAAGGCTTGGGTCGGCACTTCCCAGTCCAATTGCCGTAACCCTTCCGCCAGGATGGTGGTCAGGCGATGCACTCGTTGTGCGATCGTTTGCAGTCCTTGCGGACCGTGATAGACCGCATACATGCCCGCCATCACCGCCAGCAGCACCTGCGCCGTGCAGATATTGCTGGTGGCCTTCTCCCGGCGGATATGCTGTTCCCGCGTCTGTAACGCCAGACGGCAGGCTTTTCTCCCCTGCTGGTCGATGGATACCCCGACCAATCGCCCTGGCATGGAGCGTTTGTAGGTATCCTTTGTTGCCATGTAGGCGGCATGTGGGCCACCGAATCCTAACGGTATTCCAAACCGTTGCGATGAACCCACGACGACATCGGCGCCGAATTCACCCGGTGGCTTTAACAGCGTCAGGCTGAGCAGATCGGCGGCTACGGCTACCAGTCCTTTCCTGGCGTGAACTTCGTCGATGAGCGTGGCATAGTCGTTAATCTCGCCATCGGCGCTGGGATATTGCAGTAATACTCCGAAGACTTCCTTGTCAGTCAGATCGGCGCCGGTGTCGCCGATCACGACTTTGATCTCTAGCGGTCTGGCCCGGGTTTGGATAACCTCGATGGTCTGGGGAAAGCAATCTTGAGAGACGAAAAAAGTTGAACTGCGGTTTTTGCTGACCCGATGGCACAGGGCCATTGCCTCAGCCGCCGCCGTAGCTTCGTCTAACAAGGAGGCGTTTGCCAGTTCCATCCCGGTCAAGTCAGTGATCAAAGTCTGGAAATTTAGCAGCGCTTCTAGCCGTCCTTGGGAGATTTCCGGCTGGTAGGGGGTATAGGCCGTATACCAGGCGGGATTTTCCAGGATGGCCCGGCGGATGACGGACGGTGTGAAGCAATTGTAATAGCCCAGCCCGATTAGCGATTTAAAGACTTGATTCTGCCCGGCGATGTGGTGCAGTTCGGCCAAGGCTTCCGCTTCGGTCCGCCCTTCTTCCAGAGCTAGCGGTGTGGTTATTAGGATGTTCGCGGGTATCACCCTGGCGGTCAAAGCATCTAGTGAATCGATGCCTAAGGTGTCCAGCATTGTCGCCCGATCGGCTGGGTCAGGGCCGATATGACGGCCGATGAAGTCATTTCGTTGCTCCAGTTCTTCCAGGGAGCGTCTTGAATGTGACATGGGTATCTCCGGGATGGGTCTGGAATGTCTGTTGGTGTGTCTAGGTTTAA
This sequence comes from uncultured Pseudomonadota bacterium, assembly GCA_903844665.1. Taxonomy (GTDB): domain Bacteria; phylum Pseudomonadota; class Gammaproteobacteria; order Competibacterales; family Competibacteraceae; genus CAIMUS01. The sequence goes on along the minus strand of CAIMUS010000321.1, from coordinate 17,008 downwards.
GCTTTCTGACTGTATTGTGAGCAGTCGGGCTTGAGAAATACAAGTACCCACCTGACGCTGACGGTTTCCGGTGTGTTGTTTGCTTTCTTTGATGGAGCGGCTGATTTGATGGAGCGGCTGATGCATGGGTCTCGGTAGGTCTGGCTTTTTGCTTGGTTGTGAGGATTGCGAAAGATGATGATATAAAATGGCTATTGTTACCTAACTTCCTGGCCAGGAGCGATCAGTATCTTATCGATCCGAAAACCATCCATGTCCATCACTTCGAAACGGTAACCCACCAGATCGAAATGATCGCCGGCTTTGGGTATTTCCGTAAAATGATTGAGCAACAGCCCGGCAATGGTATGAAAATCCTCCTCATGCGGCAGGCTGCGCAGCCTCAATAGTTCCTTTAGTTCATCGACCGGCAGACTGCCATCCACCAGCCAGGAACCATCTTCCCGCCGGGTGATTTCCGGCGCTGTTTTATCGTCTTCCTGCGTCATTTCGCCCACGATCGATTCCAGAATATCGGTGGCGGTCACCAATCCTTTCAGGTTGCCGTATTCATCGACTACCAAGGCCATTTTTAAGGCAGATTGCTTGATCAGTTCTAATACCTTCAGCGCCCCGACGGTATCGGGTACAACAGCCGGTTCCCGCAATACCCCCTCCAAGTCCAGGCCCTTGCCTTCCAGGCCGGCCCTCAGTAAATCCTTGGTCTGCACCACGCCGATGACTTCATCGATATCGCCGCGCCCGACAGGAAAACGGGAATAATGACTTTCCAGTAACTGCTGCAGATTTGCCGAGGGATCGTTATCCAGATCCAGCCAGACGATGTTGGGTCGCGGCGTCATGATCATTCGTACCGGCCGATCCGCCAGCCGCATGACGCCGCTGATCATAGACTGCTCGGCTGGCTCGACGACGCCGGCCTTGGTCGCCTCGGCAAGCAAAGTTCTGATTTCTTCATCGGTGATTTGATTTTCCGAAGCGGTGGCGCCGCCCAGCAGGCGCAAAACCAGCCGGGTGGAGGCATCCAACACCCATGCTACGGGTGAAGCCAGCCAGGCCAGGATCATCATGGGCCGCGCCACGCCCGCTGCGATCCGTTCAGGGTTGCGCAGAGCCAGATGTTTCGGCGCCAGTTCGCCGATGATCACGGAAAGATAGGTGATGCCAGCCACCACCAATCCCAGAGACAGGCCATCGGCGAACCCGGCTACGGCAGGAAACCGCCGCAGCCAATCGCCCAATGCCTGCGCCAGGGTGGCGCTGCTGTAGGCACCCGTGAAAATACCGATCAAGGTAATTCCGATTTGTACCGTGGACAGGAATCGTCCCGGTTCGGTGGCTAAGGCGAGAGCGGCCCGCGCACCCCGGTGTCCCTCGTCGGCAAGCGGTTGCAGCCGCGCCCGGCGGACCGACACCATGGCCAGCTCGGACATGACGAAGAAGCCATTCAATACGATCAGCAGGATAATGATGGCCAGTTCAAGCAGGAACATATAGTACTCCTATCTAATTTGTGGAATCGCCGCTTCGAACCACCCCGGCGCTACGCGCCACCCCTCCTTATCCAAGGAGGGGAAAATCTATAACTCAACCAGGATTACTATATGGTTGACTCAACCGCGACAATAGCGATGCGGTGCAAACGGCAGTTTCGCCACTCTTACGGGCAATGCTTTGCCGCGCACCAGCGCGTGTAGTTGAGTCTCTAATGCAGAATAAGGCAGTTCCACATAGCCCATCGCCACCGGCCAGCCTACTGTCGGGCCGAAGCCGCCGCTGGTGACCTTGCCCACTTTTTCACCTTGATCGTTCAGCAATTCGGCGCCGTCTCTGACGGGCGCCCGGCCTTCGGGCTGGATGCCGATCCGCAGCCGGGTCACCCCTTCAGTTAGTTGCCGGAGAATAATTTCCGCGCCGGGGAAACCGCCGGCCCGCCCGCCGCCGCTACGGCGTACCTTGGAGAGCGCCCAACTCAGGTTGGCTTCCACCGGTGTGGTGGTGGTATCGATATCATGGCCGTACAGGCACAGCCCGGCTTCCAGTCGCAGGGAATCGCGTGAACCCAGGCCGGCGGGGGCTACCTCCTCCTGCTCCAATAAGATACGGGCCAGTGTTTCCGTCTGGGTCGCGGGAATGGAGATCTCGAAGCCGTCCTCGCCGGTATAACCGGACCGGGTGACGAAGCAATCGATCCCTGCAATCTTCGCCTGCGTCCCCTTCATGAACACCAGCCGGGTCAGTTCCGGCGCCAGCCTGGTCATGACCTGCGCCGCTTTCGGACCTTGAAGGGCCAACAGGGCCTGTTCGCTCAGCACATCGATGTTGCACCGGTCCGAGAGCGTGCGCAGGTGGGCGATGTCCTGTTCCTTACAGGCGGCGTTGACCACCAGAAACAGATGATCGCCGGCGTTGGTGATCATCAGATCGTCCAGGATTCCGCCGTTGTCATTGGTAAACAGGGCGTAGCGTTGCTGGCCGACCGGCAGATCGATTACATCCACCGGCACCAGACTTTCCAGCGCCGTTGCGGCCCTCTCCCCGTTCAGTCTTACCTGACCCATGTGGGAGACGTCGAACAGACTCGCCAGGGTGCGGGTGTGTTGATGCTCCTTGATAATGCCGCCTGGATACTGCACCGGCATGTCGTAGCCGGCAAAAGGCGCCATACGGGCGCCTAATTCAAGGTGCAGGGCATGGAGGGGAGTTTTTGCCAATGGGCCTGAGGGGTGCTCGCTCATGAGTATTCTCCGGAAAGCGCTTGATGATACCTATATAGTTCAGCTAATTGAGAACCGGACCTACGCAGTGATATCCCTGGGAGCGCCAGCGGCAACGAATGTCTGGATAACCATTAGCGGGACTATATTACTGTAAAACCCGTTGCCTGGATGGCATCGATCAGTTCCCGCATATACGCTCCTCCCCGGGTTTCCAGCAACAGTTCCACTTCCACCTGACCGAGTTGGACATCACTGACCGGCCGGCTCTGGGAAAGATCGAAGATATTCGCTCTCTGGCTGGCGACGGCGGCCGCCAACTTGGCGATGCTGCCGGGCATGTCGGGCACGATCACCCGGATTCTGGCCAGACGCCCGTCGATTTCCAGCCCTCTTTCGATGATGCGCGACAGCAGCGTCATATCGATATTGCCGCCGCTCAGCACGACCACCACATTTTTCCCTTCGATGCCGGCGATTTTGCGCTGGTACAGGGCGGCGAAGCCGACCGCCCCGGCGCCTTCCACCAGAGTCTTTTCCCGTTCCAGCAGAATCAGAATGGCATTGGCGATTTCTTCCTCGCTGACCGTCGCGATGGCTTCCACATACTGTCTGACGATAGGAAAAGTCTGCTCGCCCACTCTGGCGACGGAAATCCCATCCGCCAGTGTCTTGGCGGCCGGTAGCGTTTGTACCTGTCCGATTTCCAGGCAGGTTTTCATGGCCGGCAAACGGGCGGTTTCGACGCCGATGAGACGTACTTCCGGACGTTGGGCTTTAATCGCCGTGGCGATGCCGGTGATCAGACCGCCGCCGCCGATGGGCACGATCACCACGTCCAGGTCCGGCGCCTGCTCCAGTAATTCCAGGCCGATAGTGCCCTGCCCGGCAATGACCAGTGGATCGTCGAAGGCGTGAATAAAGGTGTAGCCGTGCTCTTGCTGTAATTCCTGCGCTTTACTGAAAGCCTCGTCATAGCCGCTGCCGTACAACACGATTTCCGCCCCGAGTTCCTGGGCGCCGCGAATCTTGGCCAGCGGCGTGGTTTCCGGCATGACGATGATGGCCTTGCTCCCCAGCATCTGGGCGGCACGGGCGACACCTTGTGCATGGTTACCGGCGGAGGCGGCGATTGCCCCGGCGGCGCGCTGGGCCTCGGTCAGCGACAGCATTTTGTTCAGCGCTCCCCGCTCCTTGAAAGAGCCGGTCATTTGCAGGTTTTCCAACTTGAGGAACAAGCGGCAGCCGGTCATCCGGCTTAAGGTTTCGGTACAAGCGCAGGGCGAGAGGTAGACGCGGTCCCGGATGCGGCGGCGGGCGGTTTCGATATCGGCCAGGGTGATCATTGCTCATGGTTCGCTGTGATGGGCTTGTCGTATTTGACTCTGCTGGTGTAACCAATCAACCTGCATCTGGAAGAACAGTACTATCAGCGGCTGGTGGAGTGGCTGGAAAGGACTGCCAAATGAAGAATGATGGATCGTGATAAAGATGATGGTATAAAATAGTCGTTTATACTGATCGACGGTCTTGATGTCGGGTTACGGCGCGCCAGCCAGCGCCACGTCGGGTTAGGTGCACCTTCCGCCAAGCCTGGAGATGGCAGAAACCTGGCGGGCGCACCGTAACCCGACCTACGGGGAGTGAGTCATAAGCATCAAAGATGATGGTATAAAATGGTTATTCACACCGTTCTATAACTCAACCCTAGCCTAAGTGATATCTCTCCTTTAGAATTCAACCGTTCATGCCTGGCGCTAACCCGGTTGCTTGCATTCGCCAGCCCGCGTTATCGCCCGGCAGGAGCTTATTGCAGGAGTGCTCTGCCCGGCGGAGCTGAGAAATACCCTTTGAACCTGACCCGGTTAACACCGGCGTAGGGAGCCCAATGAGCGAGCGTCTCTGTTAACCCCTCCTCAACGTCTCCTACGCCTCAGCGCACGAGGTGTCTTGCATGAATATCATCTTAGCCACCGCCTCCCCTGCCCCATCGTCGGAGGGGCATGGCGATGCCTAGCGTCGGGATTGCAGGCGCCGGCCTGACCGGACGCCTGCTAGCCTTCGCCCTGCTCCAAAAGGGTTGGCAGATCACTCTGTTCGACAGCGACCAGCGGACCGGCGGGCAAAGCGCCGCGGTCGTGGCGGCCGGGATGTTAGCGCCTTATGCCGAACTGGAAACCGCCGAACCGCTGGTCTTCGGTCTCGGTCAGCGCTCGCTGGAATTATGGCCGCAATGGCTGGCGGCGCTGGCAGAACCGGTGTTTTTCCAGCAAACCGGCACATTACTTATCGCCCATCGACAGGATCGGGCGGATATGGAACGCTTCGTCAGCCATATCCGCGCCAAGCTGGGCGAACGCGCCGAATTACAATCCCTGAGCGCCATCGCCCTGGCCGATGACCCCGTCCTGATGGCGCGGGGCTTTGCGTTCGCCGTGCAGGCCGGAAGATGCGCCTTTCTGGCCGGCCCGTTGCAGCCACGCGACATGGCCAGCCCCAGCACGCCTACCCTGGGCATGCCCTTCTGGCATCGGCAGTCTTCCTGAAAAAGAGGCGGCTTAAAGCAGAAACTTGGCTACCAACTTAAAGTGGGACAATCCGACCCTGGGAGCGCCGGCGTCCTCGCCGGCCCTTTGCAGTCAGCCTGCAAACCGTCCCGGCTTAAGTGGATACCCAGAAACCTTAAGCCGCCTCATTCGAACAGCCAGGCCAGAGTCCTGATACGGACCACTTCATCCAGGAAATCCTTGATCTGCCGGGCGATGTCTACCGACCCGAGGTGGGCTGCCACCGCGAACGGTTGTTCCTGTTGCTCGGGGCCCTCCAGCCGGATCCCCTTATAATCCTGCCAGAAGGCGGCCTTGAGACTTTCTCCCCCTGCTCCCAGAATGTCGCCGTTATGCACCAACAGAATGCCGCCGTATCGATCCCGGCAGAAGGCGCCGGATTTACCGGCCTGGAAGTCGAACCGGCAGGTCACCGGCAGCAACTCCCCACGGGTGAACGACTCCCCACTGAGTCCCAGGACATTGGGCCGCCAGGGATCCGACAGATCCGCCCAGAAACCATAAGGCTCCAGCCAGGCGACATCCGCATATTCCTCCTTCCCTTCCGGCTCAGCCGCCCGATAGTGCAGCCGGACATGATATTTTTGATAATTGTCGTAGTGCAGCCGTTCTCTCAGCAGCGCATGACAGAGTTCGATATTCGCCGTTTTCTCAAGTAGCTTGGCCACCATCATTTCCCCCTTCCGAGTAGTCGATGTAAGGATAACTGTAGCAGCACTGCATCCATTTTCCAATGCAATCCCGCAGTCGTTGCCGTCATGGCCTTCAGAACCGTGATGACCAGCCCCCATCGGTTCGAATGATCCGGTCCGGGCAGGCGCCTCCGTAACCGTTCAGACCCCTCTCCCCGACCCTCCCCCACAAGGGGGGAGGGAGTTATTGCAAAACAGCTACTTAGCGTATTCCCCCTCCCCTTGTGGGAGGGGGCTAGGGGGAGGGGGGTGAACGCTTACGGCGCCTCCTACCCTCGCCCAGGGTAAGAGGCGCTTTTCTTTTGCCTTAAGCAGCGCTAAGATAACCAATAGTAATAGTTACTGCCATTTGTTATTCCATCCAGCTATTTGAGACAGCGACAGGGGATTACGGAATGGATGGGGAGTCCTCGTGAAACTTCAGCAACTGCGTTATCTCGCCGCGATTGTCAAGCACAATCTCAATATTTCCGCCGCGGCTGAAAGTCTTTTTACCTCCCAGCCGGGGGTCAGCAAACAGATTCGCCTCCTGGAAGATGAGTTGGGCGTCGAGTTATTCAGCCGTAACGGCAAACACCTGACCCACCTCACTCCGGTCGGCCGGCGGATTGTGGAAAAAGCCGAAGGCATCCTCCGCGAGATCCGTAATATTCAAACGCTGGCCGCCGAGTACCGCGACGACCGCAGCGGTTCCCTGGCGATCGCCACCACCCATACCCAGGCCCGTTACGCCCTGCCCAGGGTGATCAAGATTTTCCGTGAACATTACCCTTCGGTCACCTTACAGATACACCAGGGCTCGCCGGTGCAGATCGCGGAAATGGTCACTTCCGGCGAGGTGGACTTCGCCATCGCCACCGAGGCCATCGAACTGTTCGAAGATCTATTGATATTACCCTGTTACCGTTGGAATCGCTGTCTCGTCACGCCCCGCGATCATCCCCTGACCCGCCTGGCCACGCTCACCCTGGAAGATGTCGCCCAGTATCCCCTGGTGACTTATGTCTTCGGTTTCACCGGCCATTCCAAGCTGGATGAGGCATTTAAAACCGCCAGGCTGAGTCCCAAGGTCGCTTTTACCGCCACCGATACGGATGTCATCAAAACCTATGTCAGGTTGGGCCTGGGCGTGGGCATTGTGGCCGGCATGGCCTATGACCCCGACCAGGATCGGGATTTGGTCAAGCTCGACGCCAGCCATCTGTTCGCTTCCAGCCTTACCCGGATCTGCTTTCGGCGCAGCACGTATCTGCGCGGGTACATGTACCATTTCATCGAGTTGTTCGCACCCCATCTGACGCCCAAGGTGGTGCAACTGGCGGAACAGACCGAATCCCCCGAGGAGTTGGCGGCCCTGTTCGCCAATACCGAACTACCCATGTATTGATGCCCGGCTGCAACCGGCGGGCGCTACGGGGGTCTTATACCAGCGACGCCTGTTCCCCAGGCTACTACCCAGCCGGAGGGTTTCGATGTTTTTATTCTCCAACAAGACCGCTCTCCCCAGCCCCGATCGGGCGCTGCCTGGCCGGCCGGAACCGCTGCCGACGGCAAGGTTCCACTTTGTAAATGGCAATCCGCTCAAACCCCCGTTTCCCGCCGGGATGGAGATGGCGCTGTTCGGCCTGGGCTGTTTCTGGGGGGCGGAACGCAAGTTCTGGTCGATGCAAGGGATCTATGTGACGGCGGTCGGCTATGCCGGCGGCTACACTCCCAATCCGACTTACGAGGAAGTCTGCACCGGGTCGACCGGGCATGCCGAGGCCGTGCTCGTCGTGTACGATCCCAAGGCGGTGAGTTATCCGGATTTATTGAAACTATTCTGGGAAGCGCATGACCCCACCCAGGGGATGCGCCAGGGCAACGACGTCGGCACGCAATATCGTTCGGCCATTTACACCTTCGGTGAAGCGCAGCGGGACGCCGCCGAGACGACGCGGGAGCGTTACCAGCCGGCGCTGGCCACCGCCGGCTATAAACCGATTACCACTGAAATCACCGCCGCCCCGGAATTCTATTACGCGGAAGAGCACCATCAGCAATATCTGGCCAAAAATCCCGGCGGTTATTGCGGTCTGGGAGGCACCGGAGTGGCTTGTGCGGTATAAATCGCAGGGACCGATCTGCTGGTGTAGGGGAGATTTACCGCCGGTTTCTGATTGTGAGCCTTGGCTCCTTGGCGATTTCATTCGCGAACACCGCCTCGATGAAATTGAGCGCCGCAGGATGCTGCCGGGTCCAGGGGGCTTTGCCGACCGGATAAACCCCTTTGCCCAAACCATACAGATCGATGTGCGTCTGGATATCGCCGGGACGTTTGTGAGCATCGGTCGATTCTATGATCAGTCGTTCCCCGACAGCACGCGGGTAAGCCGCCATGGCAACCCGGTAAGCTTCCACATGAGCGCGATTGATCTCGGTACGCAGCAGGCGCGCCATAAGGCGATAAGGGCTGTCCTGGCCGGTCAAAAGCGCCGCTCCCAGAGAACAGGCCACGGCATCGACCTGCTGCAATAACTTCTGCGCCAGCAGATCCGCAGGTGGCTGTTTACCCTGCTTGAGTAAGGTCTGTATCGTCTGAGCGGCCTGGTTGCCAGCCACAACCTGTTGCAGCAGCGTGGCAGTGACCAACCGCCGGGTCTGGTGCGCCAGCCGGGTAAGCTGATCCGCCAGCTTAAGACCCTGGGTATCGACCCCGGCCTGGACATAGCGGACCGCACTCTCCGCCAGTTGCCTGGGCGCTATCTTAAGACCGGCCACATACCATAACTCGGCGCCGATCTCGGCCGCACTCATCATCCCTGTCGCCAGCAGTTCCTGACAGCCACGGTGGAGTTCCGTCAGACTGGTATCGACCCGGGCGAGCATTTCCTGTAGAGTCTGGACAGGCAGATTATTCTGCGGGTCCGCATAATCCAGCATATCATCCTCGATTTGCAGCCGCGTATCTTCATAAAGAAGCGTCAACTCCCGCAGAGTGCGGGAATCCAGACGGTGCATATCGGCCCGCGCTTCGGCGGAGGCGCGGTGAACGGCTACCTCGATACTGCTGATTTCTTTACGTAGGGACAGCATGAAGTTCGATTGGCAAGTTATCAATTTGCACTGGCTTCCAGCATCAGGCGAATCCTCCATTGCACCTCACCTGTTGCCGGCCCTACGCCCGGAAGCACTCAGCGCAAAGGGGCAACCCGAGGTGTTTAAGCAAATATCACGCCAACGCTGACAGGTTCTGAGAAAATCTGTTTTTCCTGATTATTCAAGAAGATTTTTATTGGGACAGAAGTATTGATATCAGGTGGTTCGCACAAAACCCAGGCATACGGTCAACAATATGCTTCATAATAGTGCAATTCTGAGGTTTGCCAGCTTCCACGCTGGTGACCGTTCAGACCCCCCACCCCAACCCTCCCCCACAAGGGGGGAGGGAGTTTTTGCAAAACAGCAGCTTAACCTATTCCCCCTCCCCTTGTGGGAGGGGGTTAGCAGCAGCTTAACCTATTCCCCCTCCCCTTGTGGGAGGGGGTTAGGGGGAGGGGTGTGAACGTTTACCCACGCTGTAGGAGCGGCGCCCTCGCCGCGATTACCGGCCGCACCCGTGGCGTTACCGGGTTGATCGCGGCGAGGGCGCCGCTCCTACAGGTTAATCCCGGTTAGCGCCGCCGCCGGGGGACGCCAAGCAACTTTGTCCGAAAAATCACTCTAAGGCTTGCAACTGAAACCAAAATATCTCGAAAATGGGGGCAGTCAATTTTAATGGCAGTCGTTTGCAACCCGCTTTGTTGGGAATAGCGTGAGATTTCACCCTCTCGTTATCGCCGCTCAAAGCCCGTTAACATGGAGCAAAGCCATGAAGCACAACCACACTAACCCCTTGAACCTTTCCCAGGCCCGCGAAGCGGCCCAGGCAGACAATCCGGTGCCGGCGGACAGCAAGTTCTCCGCCGTCAAACAGTGGCTGCTGCGCAGGCTGCTGCGAACGGCCGGCAATCCCGCTATCAGCGTGGTGTTATGGGACGGTCAGGAAATCACCCCGGCCGGCGTGGCCCCGGTCGGCCGCATCGTACTTCGCAGCCGCGGCGCTTTCTTGAAGCTGTTAAGCCATCCGGATTTGCAGTTTGGCGAGTTGTACAGCAGCGGCCAACTGGAAGTGGAAGGCGACCTGGTCGCATTGCTGGAAGCTATCGGCCGTTCCCTGCCGCCCATAACCGAGCGCGGTCGGCTGATCAATGCGCTCAACCGTCTGTATCTGCTTAAACGCAATACCATGGCCAAGGCACGGGATAATATCTACCACCACTACGACATCGGCAATGCCTTTTACCAGCTCTGGCTGGATCAGCAGATGGTATATACCTGCGCCTACTTTCCCAGTCCCGCGCTCGACCTGGAGCAGGCCCAGATCGCCAAACTGGAGCTTGTCTGCCGCAAGCTGATGCTTAAGCCGGACGAAACCGTGGTGGAAGCCGGGTGCGGCTGGGGGGCCTTGGCGCTGTATATGGCCAGACATTACGGCGTTATGGTGCGAGCCTACAACCTTTCCAGGGAACAACTGGCCTATGCCCGTGAGCGGGCCCGGCGGGAGGGGCTGGCCGAACGGGTGGAGTTCATCGAAGGCGATTATCGCCAGATCTCCGGGACTTACGATGTCTTCGTCTCGGTCGGCATGCTGGAACACGTCGGCTTGAAGCACTATGGAGAACTGGGCGCGGTGATCGACCGCTGCCTGAAGTCTAGCGGACGCGGTCTGATCCATACCATCGGCAGAAATCAGCCGGCGCCGCTGAGCGCCTGGATCGAAAAACGGATATTCCCCGGCGCCTACCCTCCCAGCCTGGGTGAAATGATGCAGTTGTTCGAGCCCTGGCGCTGTTCCATTCTGGATGTGGAAAACCTGCGGCTGCATTACGCCGAGACCCTGCGGCACTGGCTGTCGCGTTACGATGCCGCTATCGACCAGGTACAGGCCATGTTCGATACGCCCTTCGCGCGCGCCTGGCGCCTATACCTGGCGGGGTCCATCGCCGCGTTCACCATGGGAGATTTACAGTTGTTTCAGGTCGTGTTTACGCGCCACCATAACAACGCCGTTCCCCGCAACCGGGAATTTCTTTACCGGGAAGCGGGCAAGGCGGATATTTTTTGAATACCCCCATCGACAGCCAGGCGCGTACCCTGCTCGATGTGCTCGGCGCTTTACTGCGTGAAACCTACCCTGGGCGTCAACCGCCAGCCGTCACCCTGGACAGCCTGCTGGACCGCGATCTCGGTCTGGACAGCTTGAGCCGGGCGGAACTGTTGTTGCGTTGCGAGCGGGCCTTCGGCGTCAGCCTGCCGGCGGAGGCGCTGACCGTCGCCACTGCGCGCGAACTGTTAGGGCTGCTGCTGGCGGCCCATGACGGCGGGCAGGCGGAGTTGGCGATCAGTTTCCCCGCGCCGCCGCCGACCGCCGCGGCGGCGCCGGGGCAGGCGACCACCCTGCTGGATGTTTTGGATTGGCAGGCACAGGCGCAACCCGACCGCACCTATCTGACTCTTTACGGCAACGACGATCGGGTGGAGCAGGAGCTAAGCTACAGCGCCCTGTATCAGGGGGCGCGGCGGGTGGCGGCGGGCTTGCGCGAGCGCGGGTTGCAGCCCCGGCAAACGGCGGCGATCATGCTGCCGACCGGCGTCGATTATTTTTTCAGCTTCTTCGGCATCCTGCTGGCCGGCGCCGTCCCGGTTCCCCTGTACCCCCCGTTTCGCCCTTCTCAACTGGAAGAGCATCTGCGCCGCCATTACCGGATTCTGGGCAATGCCCAGACGCCGATCCTGATCACCGTGCCGGAGGCCAAACCCCTGGCGCGTCTGCTGCAGGCCCAGGTTGACGAACTGCACCATGTCGTCACCGTGGAAGAGATTCTCGCTACCGCCGGATCGGAGCTCTCCCCTCCCCTGCTACGCCCCGGCGATCTGGCCTTCCTGCAATATACCTCGGGCAGTACCGGCGATCCCAAGGGCGTGATGCTGAGTCACGCCAATCTGTTAGCCAATATCCGCGCCATGGGCGCGCGGGTGCAGGCCAGTCCCACCGATGTCTTCGTCAGTTGGCTGCCGCTGTACCACGACATGGGTTTGATCGGCGCCTGTCTGAGCAGTCTGTATTTCGGCATGACGCTGGTGTTGATGTCGCCGCTCAGTTTCATGGCGCGCCCCGCCCGCTGGCTGTGGGCCATCCATCGCCATCGGGGCACGCTGTCGGCCGCGCCCAATTTCGCCTATGAACTTTGTCTGCGCGGCGCCACCGGGCAAAACTTTGCGGGACTCGACTTGAGTTCCTGGCGGATAGCCTTCAATGGCGCCGAGCCGGTCAATCCCGACACCCTGGAGCGGTTTGCCCACCACTTCAACACCCACGGCTTTAACCCCGCCGCGCTGGCGCCGGTCTATGGGCTGGCCGAGTCCTCAGTGGGGGTCAGTCTGCATGCACCGGGCCGGGGGTTGATCATCGACCGGGTCCAGCGGCGTGAGTTCATGCAGTCCGGCCAAGCGCTGCCCGCGACGCCGGCCGACGCCGAGGCCCTGCGCTTCGTCTCCTGCGGCCAACCCCTGCCCGGTCACGCGGTCCGCATCGTCGACGCCCAGAGTCGGGAGTTGGCGGAGCGCCAGGAGGGTCGGCTGGAATTTCGGGGTCCCTCCTGTACCCAGGGTTACTTCCGCAACCCGGACGCCAGCCGTCGTCTGTTCGATGACGGCTGGCTGGATTCCGGCGACCGCGCCTATCTGGCCGCTGGCGAGGTCTATCTCACCGGCCGGGTCAAGGATCTTATCATTCGCGGCGGCCAGAATATCTATCCTTATGAACTGGAAGATGCCGTGGGCGCCATCGCCGGCATCCGTCGCGGCAATGTGGCGGTCTTCGCCAACCCCGATCCTGTTGCCGGCAGCGAGCGGCTGGTGGTGGTGGCCGAAACCCGGCAGACCTCGCCTGAGACCCGGGAAGAGCTGCGCGCCCGGATTCAGGCGGTCGCGGTCGATCTGCTGGGAACTCCCCCCGACGATATCGTACTCGCCCCGCCCTATACCGTCTTGAAAACCTCCAGCGGCAAGCTCCGCCGGGCAGCGTTGCGGGAACTGTATGAGCGGCATGAGTTAGGACAGGGTCCACGGGCGACAGGCTGGCAAATCGCCCGACTCATTCTCCAAGGCGGCTTGGCCCAATTGCGGCGCTGGCGGCGGCAGGGAACGGAACGGCTGTATGGCGCTTATGCCTGGGCTGCGTTTTTCCTGCTGGCGCTACCGGTATGGACGGCGATCATGATCCTGCCCCGGCTGCGCTGGCGCTGGGCGGTGGCGCGCCGGGCCGGCCGCCTGCTGGCCTGGCTGCTCGGCATCCGCTTCCAGGTGGACGGACTGGAAAACCTGCCCCATATCGGGCCTTATATTGTCGTGGCCAACCATTCGAGCTATGTCGACAGCCTGGTGGTGGCCGCCATCATACCGACGGAGCTCAGTTTTGTTGTCAAACGGGAATTGCTGGATAACTTTTTGTTACGCCTGCCGCTGCAACGGCTGCATTGTTTGTTCGTGGAACGTTTCGAGTTGCAGCGCAGTGCCGCCGAGGCCGCGCAGGTGGCTGACTTTGTGCCCCTGGAAGGAGCTCTGGTGGTTTTCCCCGAGGGCACTTTCGACGTGATGCCCGGCCTGTTGCCGTTCCGCATGGGCGCTTTTATGACGGCAGCCCAAACGGGCGCGCCGGTCGTGCCTGTCACCCTGCGCGGCGCCCGAGACCTGTTGCCGCCCGGCTCCTGGCTTCCCCGGCGGGCCGGACTGGAAATCCATATCGGCGCCCCTATTGCGCCTTCAGGCAAGGACTGGCCGGCCGCCGTAAAATTACGCGCTGCCGCCCGGGCAGAGATTGTGCGCCATAGCGGGGAACCCGATTTGGCCCTATAATATTCAACTTGATGGAGTCACCGATACCCAAAGACCGCTTATGACCACCGCTACCTTTGACACTCATGCTGCTGTTAAGAAGCTCCAGGCGGCTGGATTCAGCGAACAGCAGGCTGAAACACAGATTGCTGTTCTTGCTGATGCCGTAGGAGCGGGGACAGCCACCAAACAAGACATTAACGACTTGCGCCGCGACCTGAAGGAAATTGAAACCAAGCTGACCCGTGATATTCAGGAAATGGAAATGCGTCTTACCGTCAAGCTTGGCGCCATGCTGGTAATTGCTATCGGCGCGGTGGCGACCCTGGTAAAACTGCTTTGAAGATTACCGAAGTAATCACGCTTCCTGAGTATCCCGGAGGCCCAGCATGTACAGCCGCTAAATTCGCGAGCCAGTTCGCTCCTATATGGGCAACGCTGGCGAAAACACCCGGCCTCAGAGCAGCGCCTCGACCGCCTGGGTGATTTCTTTGGACAGAGGCTCCACCCGCGACGGCCACAGATCCACCAGATTTCCTTCTTTATCGAGCAGATACTTATGGAAATTCCACCGGGGTGCGCCCGCCTCGCCCAGTTGCTCGACAAGCCAGCGATAGAAGGGATGGGCCTCGCCGCCGCTGACTTTTTGTTTGGCGGTCAGCGGGAAATCCACGCCATAGCGGGTAGAGCAGAATTCCTGAATCTGCGCCTCCGTTCCCGGTTCCTGCGCACCGAAGTCATTGGACGGCACCCCCAGCACGATCAGTCCCCGCGCCCGGTAGCGTTCCCACAGTTTTTGCAGGCTGGCGTACTGTGGGGTATAGCCGCACTCCGAGGCGGTGTTGACGATCAGGATGGGATGGCCGCGGAATTCCACCAGACTTAAGGGTTGCTGGTTGATATCCGTGAAGGTGAAGTCATGAGCCGACATCGTTATACCTGTTGGAAAAACCGACTGAAATGGTTGGAAAACGGCTTGGATGGGTTGGTTCCGTGTGGCTATGTAGTGACGGGCATAGTCGCTGCCGTCTCGGGTTTTGGTCTTGAAACAGTGCCGGAACCGCTCCCAACAGCCGTGCAGCCGGTCACCCAGTTGGTGTACCGCTGCTTTCGGAAAACCCCAGGAGCACCCCGGGTCTTTTTTGTGCACATATCCAGATCTCCATCAGGAAATTATCATGATATAGCGCTCCTTTACGATTTGTGGATTAGATATTTTGATCATAAAAATATTTTCCATTATTTTTCAAAAAGTTATTTAATTATAGTAAAATAAAGTCGCCAACCCCCCGGTGCCGAACTGGTGATCACCCCAGCGATGGACCGGTGGCTCAAACACACCGTGCTGAACTCTACGCCGGTGGCACATGGCTATGATACGGTCCTGTGGAACCGTGACCGGCTGGCTGACCTCATCCAGCACAAGTTCGGGGTAACGGTGAGCGGGCCGACGGTCAGTTTACCTTTGAAGGCGCTGGGCTTGAGCTATCAACAGCCGTGTTCTCGGGATGTGGCCCGAGAGGAGCAGGAAGTAGAATTTTTCCTAGATCACAAGTTCCCTTTGAGTCAACGGCTGGCCAAAAAAACTAGCGTGGCAAACTTAGCTTGACCCAGCGTTCTTCCAGCGCCTGGAGATAGGTATCAGGATCCTGCCGGAACCGACGCGCTGGACAGCGCTGGTTCAGACAGGTCGATACCAGCATTTGTGTCGGTAGCGGACGTGGCGTGATTCTGGCCATGGTGTCTCTCCTCCACGGGCGTATCGAGTCGGGATACCGCTTTAGACACTCTAGCCAAGTTTGCCACCCTAGAAAAAAAATGGGCGCCGATATCGGCTTTGAAGATGAAGCGGGGGTAGGCGTCATGACCCGGTCGGGGCGGACCTGGGGGGAGGCGGGGCGCGCGCCTGAAATCCCGGTCTCGATGGAACACGGGGGTTACAACCTCCTCTCCATGATCACCCTGGAAGGCACCCTGCGCTACACCATGACGGGGTCTAAGGTGAATTCGGAGCAATGTCGCCAGTTTTTGTTTGAATTGATTGAGGGACGACCGCGGCCGTTGATCTTATTGACCGATCATGCGTCCTTTCATCAATCACAAGCAGTGCGCGAGTTTGTGCGTGCACATCGCTCGCAATTACGGGTTTTCTTTCTGCCGAAGCATTGCCCGGAACTGAGTCCAGGTGAACAGGTTGGGAATGAGATTAAACATAACAAAATTGATAAACAACCGGTTAAGGATAAAAACGATTTGGGAAAACGACTATTTTTGACATTAAGATCGTTACAAAATCGTACTAAGCGAATTCAATCATTTTTTGAATTACCTGATACTATAGCGGTTATTAAATGGATGGAATACATTAATTCAATAAAAATTTTATCTTTTCAAAGCGTTTTCAGATACTTACATAAATTTCTGTGTTTTTACGCCGGTAATAACCGCTATAAATACGTATTAGCCAATGTCGGCTAATCAATTAACGGAGCAATATCTATGCGGCACCCTCAACATGGTGACATCGCGGGACTGAAACTAGCAGAATGGGTTGAACGAGATCGGTCGACGGTTTCACCGTCGCGGTCTATTATATTGGCTACCGATGAGCGAACTGGGAGTGAGTGGCTATGTCAACTCTTAGCCAAGACAAATAAACTTGGGATTCCATCTGAGTATGTAAATACAGCATGGATGCGGCTATTCATACAGGACTATCCTGATAGCGGTAACCGTTCACCGGGATTAATCATGAAGTCTAAGTTTTTCAATTGGTTAAGCAACCACAGTCATCGTTGGTTGAAAAATCATCACTTGAAGAATCAACAATTTGTTGACCCCGGTGAACGGTTACTGATAGCGTCCTTGAACAGATACGCATTGCCCATCAAGTCGGAACGACAAGTAATGGTATATTTTCTATAAAAATTCACCCGTCGCACTTTGACCGTATCAGCACAGAACTGGCTCTTGAACTGGACTTTGGCCATTTTAGTAGTTCTTGAAGTAGGAAGCAGAGGCAACGATGGGGTAAGCTAACGGGGTTCTCAAACCAACCGGAGCGTCCCATGTTCCCTCTGCCGGAGATGATTATAGCGGTTCTGGCCCAGTTTGC
>CAIMUS010000320.1 GCA_903844665.1 uncultured Pseudomonadota bacterium | reverse complement strand
TACATGAAGGATGGGGGCGATTCGCCCCGCCGTTTGACGAAGAGGGGTCAAGCCGAAGCCTGACCCTGAGTCTGCTGTTGGACCACGCCCTCCTCCTTCACCCGGAACAACGAGCCCGCCTGGAAAACAATCTGCCCGCTTACACAGTCGGCAGCCTGCAACAGAAATCTCGGATGGAGGCGCTGGTGGAGGTGATTCGTGGCATTGTCAACGCCCAGAATCCGCACGAGAAGTTAGATGAAATCGTGGCGATAGCGAAAAAGCTCTTTCCCCTGACCTCTTCGGCCAAGCATATGAACGGCAGAGACTGGGGCCGGCTTGAGCCTACACCGTCATTGAAATATCGGGCGGAGGCTTGTATGGCGGCATGAACAGCATGTTCTGGTCCTGTCAAGGGAAAAAAACTTGATAGTCGAGTGAAATACCAGTTGCTTATCGTATGAACCCCCAGCGTTTCTGTGGACTGATCCCAAGGCAATCACGCTATGTGAAATAATGTTTTTATATCAATGCCAGCAACACCAAATGAATCTGAACAGAATAAAGGGTGGGCCCGTTGGCGCGGTCATTGTGATCTACTTCCCTGAACAGGAAGTACTGGACCATCTGCTGCGGGCACTGGCAACGCAAGTCGCTTGTATGGTTGTGGTCGACAACGGTGCCAGGGAGAGCACGCGCGCTTTCCTGCGGGGATTGGCGGCAAACATTCCTTCCCTGGAAATTCTCCCCCAACGGCAGAATGTCGGGATCGCTGCTGCCCACAACGTAGGAATTAACTGGTTGCGAACCAGGGGCTGTACCCACGTACTTCTGCTCGATCAGGACAGCATCCCGGCTTCGGATATGGTGGAAAAGCTGCTGCAAGCCTGCCTGAAACTGGAATCGGAAGGCAAACGAGTAGCGGCGGTAGGACCCGGCTACCAGGATCCTCGTACCGGCCATACCTCATTTTTTGTGCGTTTCGGCTGGCTGAGATTCAAGCGCATTTATTGCGATCAACTGGATAACACTCCTATTCCCGTCGACTTCTTGATCTCCTCCGGCTCCCTGATACCCATAGCCACCTTAGATCAGGTGGGTGGAATGGATGAGCGACTGTTCATCGATCACGTGGATACGGAATGGTTTCTTCGGGCGGCCTCGCTGGGTTATCGTGCGTATGGCATTGGTGAGGCGAGAATGGAGCATAGCCTGGGCAAAGGCGCCGCCATCCGCCTCTGGCTGGGTCGATGGCGCCATATCGCCATTCATACTCCCTTGCGACATTACTATATGTTCCGCAACAGTATCCTCCTTTACCGAAGAAGCTATGCTTCCTGGAAATGGATTTTCTCCGATTCGATCCGGCTTGTTTTAACGTTCTTTTTCTTTTTAGCGGTGTCCCCGGATCGCCTTGAGCAGGGTCGTATGATGTTGAAGGGCTTGTGGGATGGAATTAGAAAAAATACAAATCCGCGCGGATCGGCATGACTGGCCGCGTTCGGCAGATAGAAAGCTACCCGCAATGAGCGAAACGCCGCTATCCGTAGTCATAGTGAACTTCAACGCGGGCAGCCTGCTATCCGCTTGCGTGCAATCCGTAAGAGAATCTTCGCCAAATTCCGAAATCATTGTCGTGGATAATGGCTCCAGCGATGATTCCCTGGTCCTGCTGGAACGGCAATTGAGCAGTTCCAACACGCGGCCGGCAAATAAACCCGAGAGCAGCCAGGAAGAGCGCCAACCGGTGACGATACTATGCAATAAGGCCAACCTGGGATTTGCTGTCGCTGTAAATCAGGGTATCCGAGCGGCTTCGGGCCGTTATATCATGATCCTGAACCCGGACTGCATAGTGGAAAAAGATATGTTCGGCAAGCTTCGAGCCGTTCTCGAATTGAACCTGCAGGTGGGGATGACAGGTCCCCTGATCGTCAATCCGGATGGCTCCGAACAGGCCGGATGCAGACGGGATGTACCCACACCGTGGCGTTCTTTTGTACGGGCTTTTGGGCTGTCGCGCCTGAGTAGACAGTGGCCGCAGTGGTTCCCGGACTTCTCGCTGAACGCTAACCCTCTGCCCGATCGACCTGTGGAGGTCGAGGCAATATCCGGGGCCTGTATGTACGTGCGCCGGCATGCGCTCGAGGATGTGGGTCTCATGGACGAGGGCTACTTTCTGCACTGCGAGGATCTGGACTGGTGCATGCGCTTTCGCGAACGGGATTGGAAGATTCTGTTTGTTCCTGACGCGATAGTCACCCATCACAAAGGCGCTTGCAGCAAGAGCCGGCCGGTCCGGGTGGAGTGGCACAAGCATTGTGGAATGGTGCGGTTTCATAATAAGTTCTTCCGGAAACGCTACCCGGCGGTGGTGACCGCCGCCGTTTGGATTGGCACCTGGTTGCACTTCGCCCTGGTGGGTGGATATTACGGCTTGCGCAATGGCCTGCGTCGGATTCGGGGTGAGCATGCTTGATCATCAGGTAGGGGTACTTGGGGCAAGCAGCCTCGTAGGAACCTATTTGCTGCCGCAATTAGTTACCGCAGGCTGGCAGGTACAGGCGTTCTCCCGCCAGGCGGAGAGAATGGGGACTGCTAAAACGGAGGGTATCACCTGGCATAGACCTCCTGTGGGGGGCAACAGCGACAATACCACACCAGCTTGCTCATACTGGATATCCCTGGCGCCGATCTGGATGCTGCCACAGTATTTTTCCTGGATCGCATCCTGTGGCGCGCGGCGGGTGGTTGCGGTAAGTTCCACGAGCAGATGGATCAAGACCGCATCTTCCGATCCCGCAGAGCGGCTGTTGGCGGAGCGGCTGGCTGGCGGAGAGCGGGATCTTACCGATTGGGCCTCACAGAGTAAGATCGAATGGATTATATTGCGCCCAACCTTGATTTATGGGGATGGGCGCGACCACAATATCAGCAGTATGGCGCGGTTCATCCAACGATTCGGTTTTTTTCCGCTGCTCGGAGAGGGACATGGCTTGCGTCAGCCCATTCACGCACGGGAGGTGGCGATGGCCTGCCGCCTGGCTCTGGAAGCACGGCATCTTGCCGATCAGGCTTATGAAATCAGCGGCGGCGAGACTCTAACCTATCGTGATATGGCGTGCCGGGTGTTCGAGGCCCTGGGCCGCCGACCTCGGCTTGTTCGGGTTCCCCTGTGGTGCTTCCGCCTGGCGGTGGCGGCTGCGCGGCTACTCCCGCCGTTCCGCAAACTCAGCGCTGCGATGGCCGAGCGGATGAACCAGGACCTGGTATTCGACCATAGCACCGCGAGCCAGGATTGGGGGTTTTCACCAGGACCTTTCAGACCAAACTTCGACGTCTACAGAGATCCCCTCGACAAGCCATAACTTTCGGCAATACCGAATCTGCCATAATTTGATGATCGTTATTCCCACATTAATCGCCTTCCTGGTGTCCTTCGGACTTACTCGCTTATTCTGCAATCCCGCCTCCCGGCTGCATCTACTCGACCACCCTAGCGAGCGCTCGCTACATACCAGGCCCGTCCCCCGCAGCGGAGGGGTCGCCGTTCTGGGAGGACTGATAGCAGGCGGCGCTGTAGTGTGGGCCTCCTATCCCTTCTCCACCAGTCCCGGCCTTGGTCTGGCCCTGTCCGCCGCACTGCTGCTGGCGGCGGTATCCTTTCTCGACGATCGCGCGGAGATCAAACCAAGCGTGCGCCTGCTGGCGCATGGTCTGGCGGCAGCCCTGCTGGTCGGTGCGGGCTTGCGGCTGAATATGATCGAGTTCCCCGGCTTGATCCTGATTCTGCCACCCTGGCTGGCTGTTCTCCTATCGCTGGGGTTTATCATTTGGATGATCAATCTCTACAACTTCATGGATGGCATGGATGGCTTCGCGGGCGGCATGACGGTTATCGGCTTTAGCAGCTTTGCTATTCTTGGTTGGCAGGCGGACAACCCCCTGTTCACCCAGATTGGTCTGCTGATAGCGGGCGCCGCCGCCGGGTTTCTCTGGTTCAATTTTCCTCCCGCCAGGATCTTTCTGGGGGATACTGGCTCTTCCGTACTGGGTTTTCTGGCGGCCGCTTTGAGCCTGTGGGGCAGTCGGGATGGCATGTTTCCACTGTGGGTAACCGTATTGATCTTCTCACCCTTCATCGTTGATGCCACCATCACCCTGCTGCGCCGGACGCTCAGGAGAGAAAAAATCTGGCTGCCGCACAAAACCCACTATTATCAGCGGCTGGTGCAACTCGGCTGGGGACATCGCAACACGGTATTGCTGGAATATGCGCTCATGCTGGCGTGTTCTTTCTCGGCGCTCCTTGCCCGATACCTGTCCAGCGGATGGCAGGCTGGCTTGCTGATAACCTGGATATTGATCTATAGTGCGCTGATGGTGAGGGTTAACTATTTGGAACGGCAAACTACCGGACAGGCAGGGTGAAAAACTTATTCGACCGGTTACGCAATCGCACAGCCGCACTTATCCACGACCTGATGATGGTGCCTCTGGCTTGGCTCGGGGCCTGTTGGCTGCGCTTCAACCTGGAAACCATTCCGCCCCCTTTCTGGCAAAAGGCGCTGGCATTGCTTCCCCTGATTCTCGCCGTCTACGGCTGCACGTTCGTCTATTTCGGCCTGTACCGCGGCATCTGGCGGTTCGCCTCGATGCACGATTTCATGCGTATCCTGAAGGCGGTCACCATGGGCGCCGTGCTGAATGCGGCGCTGATTCTGCTGCTGTTCGGGGTGGAAAGCGTACCACGCTCCGCCTTCATCCTGCATGGCCTGCTGCTGGTGGGCTTGCTCGGCCTGCCACGCTTCCTCTACCGCTGGATCAAGGATCACAGTCTGAACTACAAGCCGGCCAACCGGGTGCTTATCGTCGGCGCCGGTCAAGCGGGAGAAGCTCTGGCCAGGGAACTGCTGCAAAACCCGGCGGGCGATTACTATCCGGTCGTCTTTGTGGATGATGACCTCCACAAAACGGGCACCGAGGTGCGTGGGTTACGGGTAGTCGGCCGCTGCAAGGCCATTCCCCAGGTCATCTCCCGCTATGATATCGATCTGATCTTTATTGCCATTCCATCCGCCTCCACCGAAGAATTACGCCACATCGTCGGCCTGTGCGAAGCCAGCGGTAAACCGTTTCGAGCTCTGCCACGCTTGGTGGATCTGCTGCAAAGGCATGCCTTGGCGCATGAGTTGCGTGAAGTATCCATCGAGGATCTGCTGGGACGGGAACCCATCTCCCTCGATTGGGAAACCATCCGCCGGCAGTTAGTCGGGCGAACCGTGCTGATCAGCGGGGGGGGAGGCTCGATCGGCTCTGAACTGTGCCGGCAGGTTGCCCGCCTCGCGCCGGCCACTCTGATCATCATTGAACACAGCGAATTCAATCTCTATGAGATCGACAGGGAACTGCGCGCCCGCTTTCCCGCGCTGACCCTGCACTCACATCTGGGCGATGTTTGCGATGTCACTGCCGTCAATTACTGGATGGGGCTTTACCGGCCTCAAATCATCTTCCACGCCGCCGCCTATAAGCATGTCCCTTTATTGGAACAACAAGTACGCGAGGCCATCCGCAACAATCTGTTCGGCACCATTAACGTAGCCAAAGCGGCTAACCTCCATGCCTGCCAGACCTTTGTCTTGATTTCCACCGATAAGGCGGTCAATCCCAGCAACGTGATGGGCGCCAGCAAACAACTGGCCGAAATGTATTGCCAGAATTTCAATTATCGCTCCAGCACGCATTTTGTCATCGTCCGCTTCGGCAATGTCATGGACTCGGCCGGCAGCGTCATCCCCCTGTTCCGCCAACAGATCAAGCAAGGTGGTCCGGTAACGGTCACCCATCCCGATGTCTCCCGTTATTTCATGACCATTCCCGAAGCCAGTCAATTGATTATGCAGGCAGGAGCTGTCGGTCGGGGAGGAGAAATTTACGTACTGGATATGGGCATGCCTATCAATATCCGCTATCTGGCCGAACAAATGATACTGCTCAGCGGCAAGCTTCCCGGCAAAGATATCGCCATCGAGTATATCGGCCTGCGTCCTGGCGAGAAACTGCATGAAAAGCTCTTTCATGAGGAAGAGGAGCTAAAATCGACCCCCTATCCCAAGTTACTCCTGGCGCAACACTGCCAACTGGTGGATTGGCCTCGCTTTATCGCCACACTCGATCTCTTGCGGGAAGCCTGCAAGCGCTATGATGAGAAGGCGGCGGCAGGTTTGATCGAAACATTGATTCCTGAATTTCAGGCCGGCAACCGGTCTGCCCAGAGGACAGTAGTCGCTGTTCAGGACCGCCTGGTCATGTCATGAAAGTGACTGCGGCCGATCAATTCGTTGCACCCTTATTATCGAGCATAGTGGCCAATTTGGCGGCAGGCACATAGCCTGGAATTAGTTGGCCGTCTTCCAAAATAATGGTCGGCGTGCCGCGGACACCGAGGGCTTGCCCTAACTCATACTGTTCTTTAACCGGATTCGGACAGGATTTTTGTTCGACCGTTTCGCCCTTCTTGGCGCGGGTTATCGCCTCCTGGCGATTAGGCGAACACCAGACGGCGACCGCTTTATCATAAGAATCGGAACCGATGCCCGCCCGGGGATACATTAGATAACGGACCTTAATGCCGTTGCGATTGTAGTCCGCAATTTCTTGATGAAATTTGCGGCAATAGCCACAATCGATGTCGGTAAAGACCGTGATCGTATGCTTGGCCGGTTCGGCCGGTGCAAAGACAACCATTTGATTCTCGCCGATGGCCGCCAGGGCCTTGGATCGCTGCGTGTCGAGCCGGGCTTCGGTCAGGTTGGTGCGTTCCTTCAGGTCGATGAGATCACCCTGAATGATAAAACGCCCGTCCTGGCTTAAATAGACAATTTTCGACTGCAACATGACCTCGTACAGACCCGGTATTACCGTAGGCTTTACGCTATCCGGTTTTTCCTCTCCTAACAGGGCTTGTAGCCGACTGAGATCGGGCTGGGCCGGTTCCGCGGCCAGCAGAGGAAGCGCACAGCAAGCAAGAACGGTTATAAACAGTTTGCGCAGCATGGTGTAATTTCCACAAGTGATTGCATTAAATTGATAAGACCGGGATTGCCTAAGGCCGGTTCCAGCAGGTTTTAGCCACGGGGATGATGCCGGGCATGTAATTCTTTAAGCCGGGCCCGGGCAATGTGAGTATAGATCTGGGTCGTGGACAGATCGCTATGCCCGAGCAACAGTTGTACCGCCCGCAAATCCGCCCCATGATCGAGCAGATGAGTGGCGAAAGCGTGCCGCAAGGTATGCGGCGACAGAGGTTTGCCGATACCCGCCTGCAAGGCATAGCGTTTGATCAGATACCAGAAAGCCTGCCGGGTCATGGCCTGGCCCCGTTGCGTTATGAACAGATCGGCACAGGCACGGTCTCGCAACCAGAGGGGACGCGCGAACTGCATATACTGGCTCAGTGATGTCATGGCCTGTTCACCCAGGGGCGCCAAGCGCTCCTTCCCGCCTTTACCACTAATCCGGAGACAACCACTGTTCAGACTGACCTGATTGAGGGTTAAATCGACCGGAGTTCAGGAGCATGAGATCTTTACCCGCCGTGCTCGGTTTCGCCGCTTTCAGCGGCGCCGGCAGAACATGAAAAGTAACCGTTCAGCCCCCCACCCCCCACCCCAACCCTCCCCCACAAGGGGGGAGGGAGAGTACCGAGCCGGCCGGCCGGGCTCACTCCGCCAGCGCCGCCAATTGATCCGCCTGATATTCCTGATTCAACGGCTCGATGATGGGGTCGAGATAGCCCAACAGAATATCGGGCAGTTTATACAGCGTCAGGTTGATGCGGTGATCGGTCACCCGCCCCTGGGGAAAGTTATAGGTGCGGATGCGTTCGGAGCGGTCGCCCGTCCCCACCAGCAGCCGCCGGGTCTGGGCGATGGCGGCGCGTTGTTTCTGTTGCTCGGCCGCCAGCAACTTGGCTCGCAACAGCGACATGGCCCGCGCCCGGTTCTTATGCTGCGAGCGCTCATCCTGGCATTCCACCACGATGCCGGTCGGCAAATGGGTGAGGCGGATCGCCGAGTCGGTCTTGTTGACATGTTGACCGCCGGCGCCGGAGGAACGATAGGTATCGATCCGCAAATCGCTGGGATTGATAGCGATCGCCTCGATATCCTCGGCTTCCGGCAGGATAGCCACGGTGGCGGCGGAGGTATGAATCCGTCCCTGCGATTCCGTCTCGGGCACCCGCTGCACCCGGTGCGCGCCGGACTCGAACTTCAGCCGGGAATAGGCGCCGCGGCCGATGATCCGGACGATGATTTCCTTATACCCGCCATGCTCCCCTTCGCTGACGCTGAGCACCTCCACCTGCCAGCGCCGCAGCTCCGCATAGCGGGAATACATCCGAAACAGATCGCCGGCAAATAAAGCCGCTTCATCCCCGCCGGTTCCCGCCCGGATTTCCAGAAAGATATTGCTGTTGTCGTGCGGATCGCTGGGCAACAGCAATGCCTGCAATTCCTGTTCGAGCGCCTCGAACCGCCCATCCAGGGCAAGCAACTCATCCCCGGCCAGCACCCGCAGTTCCGGGTCGCTCTCCCTGGCCATCTCCCGCGCCGCCGCCTGTTCCTGCAGGAGTTGCTGGTACGCGGCAAAATTTCCGGCCACCGGCTGCAACTGGGCATACTCCTTCGACAGCGCCCGGAACCGCTCCTGATCGTTGATAACATTCAGTTCGGCCAGCAAGGCGCTCACTTCCGCATGACGGGCGCTGAGTTGTTCTAGTTTACTGATAATAGAGGGGTTCATCAGACGGTTCCGGTGATGTCAAGGCAGTATTTGTAACGATCTTCCAACAGCACTAGAAATACAATTATTAATTATATCAAAAACTTTGCTTAATCTTTGATAAAATTGCTTTACTGTTTATTGCTCTCTCCATTGCTGGTATCGAATATGCCTCAAACCTCGGACTATACGACGACTTTTCTTGCGCGCCTGCTCAAACCCATCGGGCTCTGCCTCACGGCTGAAGTCGCACAAGCGCTTGTCAACCTTCGTGCCGACCCCAGTGTACAAAACCGCCTCGATGAACTCGCCGATAAGAGCACTGAAGGTACATTAACCGAGGACGAACAAGTTGAATATGAAGCTTACGTACACGCTTTGGATTTCATCGCAGTACTACAATCCCAAGCGCGCAATGTTTTAAGCTATCGGCCCGTATCTTGATGGATCGAGCACTACGCCGCCGGGTACGAGACCGCGCCGGCAGCCGTTGTGAATACTGCGGCTTACTTCAACGGCATGCTCCGTTTGCCTTGTTTCATATCGACCACATTATCCCCCGCCAGCATGGTGGAACCGACGATCCGTCAAACCTGGCGCTGGCTTGCTTTCGTTGCAATCTGCACAAGGGGCCGAATCTGACGAGTATCGATCCCGTAACGGGAAACATGGTACGACTGTTCAACCCCCGTCAGGATGCCTGGGATGAACACTTTACCTTACAGGATGTGCAGATTGCAGGACTTACACCGATTGGCCGCGCAACTGTTCGAGCGCTTAGCATGAATGCAGCGGAACGCATGCAGCTTCGAGCCGAACTCATGGCACAAGGAGAACTATAGCAACCCCCACGTCGGGTTACGACGCGCCCGTAACGTCCCTGCTAATTACTGACCTCGGTAGAGAGCGCGTCTAACTGGATCGACCCGCCCGATCGACAAGAATCGCTGTTGGGCACTCTTTATAAGGTTTATAATGAAAACTTCATTTAATCGATACCACACAGTCTTGTGAATTCCTTGATTTTGCTACAGGATTGACATGTCGCAGTGCAACATGTTATCAAATAAAGGATAGCATCGATGTTGCAGCACAACCCATGGCAAGTCGGCGCAGTCCCGAACAGACTCACTGTGAACTTTCGGGATGGGGATGGCTCACCTCCGGCAGCAGGCATGCCCGGCGGTTCCTTCAACCGGCAACTTGGTATCTTAGCACGACTTATCCGTATCACCGGCTTATTCGACTCCTTTCTCCACTCCATCTCACGGCGACCTTAACGGGGGCTCATCATGTCCGAAAATCAGGCAGGGGATCTTATACGGCAGGCTGGACAGGCGCTGGAAGCCGCGCAAAAAACCGTCGATATTGTACTGGCCAGCCTCAAGGAACGGACCACCGAAAACGGCCAGATTTCATCAACCAAGATCGATCAATATCAACTGGTGGCCTATGACGCGGCGTTTTGCACGGCGGAAGCCAACGCCGCCCGCTTCGCCCTCGACTATGCGGCGAAGGCCCGCGAAGCGGTAGGCGGCTCCTATCCCGCCCCCACCCTGGAGGAACGCTTCGCCCTGCTGTTCACCGCCGAAGCCATCAACTCCATCCGCGCCCGCCTGTCCGCCCGGCCGGACGATTTCGGCATCAGCCGGGGCAAACTGGCGACGCTGCTGGAAAGCGGGGTGGTGCAACAGTTCTGCACCGCCCAACTCGCCGCCCAGAGCATCGCCGATCTGGGCAAAGCCGTCTGCGCCCTGGACGGCCAGACCGGCGCCTATCTGCTGGACGACCATCATGAAATGATGCGCGAGCAGTTTCGCCGCTTCGCCAACGACGTGGTCATGCCGCTGGCCAAGGAAGTCCATCAGAAAGACCTGATCATCCCCGACGAGATCCTGGAAAACGTCAAGGACCTGGGCTGCTTCGGCCTGTCGATTCCGCAACAGTACGGCGGTCTGCAGGACGACGAGCAGGAAGACAACATGGGCATGATCGTGGTGACCGAGGAACTGTCGCGGGGTTCGCTGGGCGCCGCCGGCAGCCTGATCACCCGGCCGGAGATTCTGGCCCGCGCCCTGCTCAAGGGCGGCACCGAGGAACAGAAACAGAAGTGGCTGCCGCAACTCGCGGTCGGCGATCCGCTCTGCGCGGTGGCTGTCACCGAACCCAACTACGGCTCCGACGTGGCCAATATGCGGCTCAAGGCCACCAAGACCGAGGGCGGCTGGCTGCTGAACGGCGCCAAGACCTGGTGCACCTTCGGCGGCAAGGCCGGCGTGCTGCTGATACTGGCCCGCACCAATCCCGATCTGTCGCTGGGCCATCGCGGCCTGTCCATGTTCCTGGCGGAGAAACCGAGTTACGACGGCCATGCCTTCGAGTACAAGCAGGAAGGCGGCGGCAACCTGAGCGCCAAGGCCATCTCCACCATCGGCTACCGCGGCATGCATTCGTTCGACCTGTTCTTCGACGACTTCTTCATCCCTGACGAGAATCTGCTGGGCGGTCCCGACGGGCTGGGCAAAGGCTTTTACTTCACCATGGCCGGTTTCTCCGGTGGCCGGATCCAGACCGCCGCCCGCGCCATCGGCGTCATGCAGGCCGCGTTCGAACGCGCTGTGTCCTACGCCAAGGATCGCGTGGTGTTCGGCAAGCCGATCGCCGATTACCAGTTGACCCAGGTCAAGCTGGCGCGGATGGCGACCTATCTGGTGGCCAGCCGGCAGTTCACCTACGCGGTCGGACGGCTGATGGATCAGGGCAAGGGCGATATGGAAGCCAGCATGGTGAAACTCTTCACCTGCAAGACCGCCGAATGGATCACCCGCGAGGCCTTGCAGATTCACGGCGGCATGGGCTATGCCGAAGAAACCCCGGTCAGCCGCTATTTCATCGACGCCCGCGTGCTGTCGATCTTCGAAGGCGCCGAAGAGACGCTCGCGCTGAAGGTCGTCGCGCCGGCCCTGGCCAAAAGCGCCAAAGACAAGCAGGCGCTGGAGGTATAAGTTATGGCCCTATCTCTGGCTTTCACTCCACAACAGGAACTGGCCGGAACAGTGCCCGTCTCGCTGGAGCGGGCGCGCGCGCCCCAATACGGGCGCTATCTCGATGAGTTCGTACCGGGTCAGGTGTTCATCCATCCACGGGGATTCAGCTTCGAGCGGGCGGCGATGCTGGACTTCGCCCGCACCTTCATGCAGACCAATCCCCTGTATCTGAACACCGACTTCGCCAAGACGCACGGCTTTGCGGATCTGCCCGCCAGCCCACAGATGGTGTTCAACGTAGTGCTGTCGCTGGGCGTACAAAACGACTCCGAGAAGGCCATCGCCAACCTGGGTTATTACAACGCCCAGTTCCTGCGCCCGGTCTATCCGGGCGACACCGTGCGCGCCTACACCAAGGTGATCGACCGCAAGGAACGCGGCGCCGACAAGCCCGGCATCGTGCTGATCCGCACCCTGGGCGTCAATCAGCACGATCGGGTGGTGTTGCAATACGAGCGCAAGATCATGGTGTCTTGGCGCGGCCAGCGGCCGCCCACCACCCCGGCGCCCGACGAGCCGGTGGATTTTCCCTGGGTCGACGAGCCGACACTGGACTTGCCCGTGACGGGCGCCTTTCCCACCCATCTCACCGGTCCGAACACCTATTTCGAGGACTATACGCCGGGCGACATCATCGTTCACGCCAACGGTCGCACCATCACCGACGAGCATGTAGCGCTGACCTATAAGGTCTGCAACACCCATCCGTTGCACTACGACCGGGTCTACAGCCAGGGGCTGTCCGGCAAGATGAGCGGCGAGCCGATCGTCTACGGCGGCTTGGTGTTCGCCTGGCTGGAAGGACTGGCGAGCCGCGATGTCAGCGAAAACGCCCTGTGGGAACTGGGCTTTACCGAGGGCTATCACACCCAGCCTTCGATCTCGGGCGATACCGTCGCGGGACTGTCGCGGGTGCTGGCGGTGGAGTCGCTGCCGGACAGCGATCCGGCGGGAATCGTCACCTTCCAGTTCATCGGCGTCAAGAATATCAGCGCGGCCAATGCCCTGGAAAAACACGGCGCCGATCTGTTTATCAAGGAAAACGACAAGCAGGGACTGGGGAAGGACAAGATCGGCGATAAGATTTTCGAAATCGAGCGCCGGCTGCTGATCAAGCGCCGGACCTGATAATAACAAAGGAGAACAGCCGTGGAAAAAACGAAACGCGATAAACCCTGGTTGATGCGGACCTATTCCGGCTACGCCTCGGCCAGGGTATCCAATGAACTGTACCGCACCAATCTGGCCAAGGGCCAGACCGGTCTGTCGGTGGCTTTCGACCTGCCGACCCAGACCGGTTATGATTCCGACCACCCACTGGCCCGCGGCGAAGTGGGCAAGGTGGGAGTGCCCATCGGTAATATCGGCGACATGGAGACCCTGTTCGAGCAGATTCCCCTGGGGAAGATGAACACCTCCATGACGATCAACGCCACGGCCGCCTGGCTGCTGTCGTTGTATGTCGCCGTCGCCGAACGGCAGGGGTTCACCCCGGTGCAACTGGAGGGCACCACCCAGAACGACATCATCAAGGAATACCTGTCGCGCGGCACCTATATCTATCCACCGGGGCCGTCGATCCGGCTGATTACCGATATCATCTGTTATACGGTCAAGAACATTCCCAAATGGAATCCCACCAACATCTGTAGTTACCATCTGCAGGAAGCGGGCGCCACCCCGGTGCAGGAACTGGCCTATGCCCTGTCCACCGCCATTACGGTGCTGGACGCCGTGAAGGAATCCGGCCAGGTCAATCCGGAAGACTTCGAGCAGGTGGTGGGCCGTATCTCCTTCTTCGTCAACGCCGGCATCCGCTTCGTGGAAGAATGCTGCAAGATGCGGGCCTTCGTGGAGTTGTGGGACAAGATCACCCGGGAACGCTACGGCGTGCAGGACGAGAAAATGCGCCGGTTCCGTTACGGGGTGCAGGTCAACTCCCTGGGGTTGACCGAATCCCAGCCGGAAAACAATGTCCAGCGCATCGTGCTGGAAATGCTGGCCGTGTCTCTGTCCAAAAACGCCCGCGCCCGGGCGGTTCAGTTGCCGGCCTGGAACGAGGCGCTGGGCCTGCCGCGTCCCTGGGACCAGCAATGGGCCTTGCGGATGCAGCAGGTGCTGGCCTTCGAGACCGATCTGTTGGAATACGGCGATATCTTCGACGGCTCGATGGTAATTCAGGCCAAGGTGGACGCCCTGATCAAGGGCGCCGAAGAGGAAATGGCGCGAGTGCAGGAGAACGGCGGCATGATTCCGGCCATCGAGACCGGTTATGTCAAGCGCCAACTGGTTACCAGCCACACCGAACGGATGCGCGCCATCGAGCGTGGCGATCTGCAAATCGTCGGCCTCAACTGCTACAAGGAAACCGCGCCCTCGCCGCTGGTCAGCGAAGGCGAAAGCAGCATCATGAAGGTCGATCCCAACGCCGAGCGGGAACAGATCGAACGGCTGAACGCCTTCAAGGCGCAACGCAATCAGGCCGAGGTCAACGCCGCCCTGGCCAACCTGGCCGCGGTGGCCAAGACCGGGGAAAACATCATGCCGGCCTCCATCCGCTGCGCCCATGCCGGCGTCACCACCGGCGAGTGGTCGCAGGTGCTGCGTGATGTATTCGGCGAGTATCGCCCGCCGACCGGCATCGACATCAGCCTACAGGAGGAGTCTCCCAGCGCTATCGTCAAGCTGGTGCGCGAGCGGGTACGAAGCACCGGCGAGGAACTGGGCCGGCCGTTGCGCATCCTGGTCGGCAAGCCGGGACTGGACGGCCACAGCAACGGCGCCGAGCAGATCGCCGTCAAGGCCCGCGATGTCGGCTTCGAGATCGTCTATGAAGGCATCCGCCTGACCCCGCAACAGATCGCCAAGGCGGCGCTGGAGGAAGGCGTCCATCTGATCGGCCTGTCGGTGCTGTCCGGCAGCCATCTGGAACTGGCGGACGAGATCTTCAAGGAACTGGGCAAGGCGGGTCTGGCCGATATTCCGGTGATCGTCGGCGGCATCATCCCCGTGGAAGACGAGCGGGTATTGCTCTCCCAGGGCGTGGCCGCCGTCTATACGCCCAAGAACATCGACATGAACACCATCATGCTCGATCTGGTGGACATCATCCGTCAATCCAACGGCCTGCAACCGTTCGAACAGAAGGCGGCCTGATGCTGGCCCGCCATGCACTGCCCGACCCGGAGGCGCTGGCCGCCGCCGTGGCGGCCCGCGACCGGGCGGCCCTCGCCCGGTCTCTCAATCTGCTGGACGACAAACGTCCTCAGGCGCGCCGCGCAGCGTCGCGCTTTCTCGCCACCCTGCCCGGTGAAAGACTCAACACCGCCGGGCATCTGATCGGCATCACCGGTCCGCCCGGCGCCGGCAAATCCTCGTTGACCTCGGCCCTGATCGAAGTCTGGCGGCGGCGCCAGTTGGCGGTCGGGATTCTGGCGGTGGACCCGTCCAGTCCCCTGAGCGGCGGCGCCCTGCTGGGCGACCGGCTGCGAATGCTGGCGCACGATCAGGGCGGCAGCAATGTGTTTATCCGCTCCCTGGCCTGCCGGGGTGAATTCGGCGGCTTGAGCGCCGAGGTCTGGCCGATGAGTCTGGCCATGCTGGCGGCCTTCGATATCGTCCTGATCGAAACCGTGGGGGTGGGACAGAAGGAAATCGACATTTCCAAGATGTCCGACACCACCTGTTTCGTGGCCCAGCCGGCCTCCGGCGACAGCATTCAGTTTCTCAAGGCGGGCATCATGGAAGTCCCACACATCCTGGTCGTCAACAAGGAGGATATGGGGGCCGCCGCCCGTAAGACGCTGACGGAACTGCGCACGACCTTGAAGAAGCAGATCGACCCGGACGGCTGGCAGGTCCCGGCTCTCTCGGTCAGCGCCACCACCGGCAGCGGTATCGAAAAACTGGCGGATGTCATCGACAGCCACCGCCGCTGGCTGACCGAGCACCAACTGCTGGCCACCCGGCGTAAGCGCTTTCAGGGGGAATGGATTCTCAAGCGCCTGCGGGAGGAATTCGGCCGTTTCGGCATCGAGCAACTGGGTGGGGAACCCCTGTTGTTCGAGTCTCTGACGCAGCGCCAGGGTTCCCCGTTCGATCTCTACGATTCCCTCCGCGACCAGTTTCTCGCGAACTGGAAACGCACAACCTAATGGCGTAAGGCGTAAGGCGTAAGGCGTAAGGCGTAAGGCGTAAGGCGTAAGGCGTAAGGCGTAAGGCGTAAGGCGTAAGGCGTAAGGCGTAAGGCGTAGGGTGCGTTCCACGCACCACACACCCGTGTGTGTGCCAAGCACGGCACGTTTATGGTGCGTAAAACGCACCCTACAGAACTACAGAACTGTCCCGGCTTAAGTGGGTAGCCAACCTACTCAAGCCGACACTACTTGGAGTTGACCATGGCAAAAGAACTGTATGATATGGGCGAAGCCCCCCCGCTCGGTGAAGTGCCGCCGAAGATGCACGCCTGGCTGATCCGGCCTGAGCGCTTCGGCGAACCCAACGACGCCTTCCAGTTGGAAGTGATGGATGTGCCCCCGATCGCCGATGACGAAGTACTGGTCTATGTGATGGCGGCGGGCGTCAACTATAACAACGTCTGGGCGGCGCTGGGCATTCCGGTCGATGTGATCGGCGCCCGCAACAAGCAGGGCGAACCGGAGCGCTTCCACATCGGCGGCAGCGACGCCTCTGGCATCGTCTACAAAGTGGGCAAGGACGTGACCAATGTCCGGGTGGGCGATGAAGTGGTGATTCATTGCGGTACCTGGAACCGGGATTGTGCCTGGGTCAAGGCCGGCAACGATCCGATGTACTCGCCCTCCTTCCGCATCTGGGGTTACGAGACCAACTGGGGCAGCTTCGCCCAGTTCACCAAAGTGCAGGCGCACCAGTGTCTGCCCAAGCCGGAGCATCTGAGCTGGGAAGCGTCCGCGGCCTATATGCTGGTCGGCGCGACCGCTTACCGGATGCTGTGTGGCTGGGGCACGCATGCCGTGCAGAAAGGCGATGTGACGCTGATCTGGGGCGGCGCCGGCGGGCTGGGATCGATGGCCATTCAGATCTGCCGCGCCCTGGGCGCGACCCCCATTTCCGTGATCTCCAGCGAAGACAAGCGGGCCTATTGCGAAAGCCTGGGCGCCAAGGGCTGCATCATGCGCGGTGAGTTCGACCACTGGGGCATGCTGCCGCACTGGAAGGACAACGCCGGCTACGCCACTTGGTTGAAGGGCGTGCGCAAGTTCGGCGCGGCGATCTGGGAGGTGCTGGGCGACAAGCGCAGCCCCCGCATCGTCTTCGAGCATCCGGGCGAATCCACCATTCCCACCTCGATCTTCGTCTGCGACACCGGCGGCATGGTCGTCGTTTGCGCCGGCACCACCGGCTACAACGCCACCGTCGATCTGCGCTATCTGTGGATGCGGCAGAAACGGCTGCAGGGTTCACACTTCGCCAACGACGAGCAGGCCGATGGCGTAAACCGGCTGGTGCTGCAAGGGCTGGTCGATCCCTGCCTGTCGCGCACCTTTACCTGCGAAGAGTTGCCGATGGCGCATCAATTGATGTACCAGAACAAGCATCCGCATGGCAATATGTCGATTCTGATCGGCGCCACCGAGTTCGGTCAGGGCATCACCGAAAGTGCACCGCGCGCGGTCGGGCACGTAGCGATTGCACCGAACGATACCCATACCACACCCACGACGGTCGCCATCGATATGCCGTTGGAACCAGCGCCGGATTACTTCTCGCAACATCTGGATGACCTGGAGTTGGTCGTTCAGGACGACGGCACGCTGGTCAAGGATCTGATGCACCGGGGTGTGATCTCCTGCAAGCCCACCGATACCCTGGAGTCCGTGGCCCAGATCATGGTCGATAACAAGATTCACTCGGTGATCGTGATGGATGAAGGCCAGCCCATCGGCGTGGTCAGCCAGACCGACATGGCGCTGGCGCGGCAGGGCAAGACGGCCGAGGAAGCGCGGCATCTCAACACCCGCGCGGTGATGACCCTGGGCTACGCCACCTGCGATGTCAATGACACTTTGACCAAAGCCATCAGTCAGATGGCGGGCCGCCATATCCATCGCCTGGTGGCCATGGAGAACGGCGCCCCGGTCGGCATCCTGTCGATGACCGACGTGGTCCGCAAGCTGTTCTTCAAGACCAAATAACGGTTCGATTAAGAAGAACCGCGTCAGCGGTTGTGTTTGGCAGGAATTCCCTCCCCTTCGCTCAGGGGGAGGGATTTTTGCTCAAGGAAACTGATGCAGTCATTTGAAATTATCGCTATTGGGAATGGAATTTGAGATATTGCACAGCAAACATCCTATACCTCGATTTGCTATCTGTATCGATAACTCCGAGTATCCAGCCTCATTGGAATTGCACAAGGTTTATCGCGTATTACCCGATGAGGAGGCTAGCCTGGATGGAGATTTACGGATTATTGACGAGAGCGGTGAAGACTATCTTTATTCAGTAGATTACTTCGTATTGCTTGACGTGCCAAAGGAGATAGTACAGATATTAACCCAGTCATTTGTTGGTAATGTTTAGTCCGGTAAAGTGGGCATAGTCCACCTTATCCGATTGGTCCCATATAATTGGTGAGCTGGACGGCAGAGAGATGTTCTACTTTCCGGAGGTGAATTTTATGAAGCGAGAGCAAATTATCAATCGGGATCCTGATATTCTCGGCGGTACTCCTGTTTTTACAGGTACCCGAGTACCAGTTCAAACGCTTATTGATTACCTTAAAGCAGGAGACGGCCTTGACGATTTTCTTGACGGATTCCCAAGTGTAAGCCGGGAACAGGCGCAAGCGTTTCTGGAAATCGCCCTTGATTCTGCCTTAGCCGAGGAACACGATGCGCGTGCTGCTTGATGAGAACATGGACCGGCGGTTAAAGCGAGCGCTTGACAGCGACTTTGCGGTGATGACAGTTACCGAGCGTGGGTGGAGCGGTAAAAGAAATGGGGAACTGCTACGTTTAGCGGAAGCAGAGTTTGACGCCTTGGTCACCATGGACAAAAGTATTGAGTATCAGCAGAATTTCAGCGGGATTAAGCTTGGTATCATAATTGTCTCTGCACGAAGCAACCGCCGCCAGGACGTCGCACCGGCGGTGCCGGAAATAAATAAGATATTGAAAACGATGCAGGCGGGAGTGGTTATCCATGTGGCAGCCTAACCAAGCGCTGCAGCCGACCGCACTACCGCACTTCAGCCCGCGTAGGGCGCATTAGCGTAGCGTAATGCGCCGGATGGATTCGGTGGCGCCCACGCGGCTAAATACGCTACGCTATTTCGTAATTAGGTTATCCAGATGAAACGCAAGGTCTATGTTGAAACCTCTGTCATTAGCTATCTGACGGCTCGTCCAAGCAAGACAATTCTTGGTGCCGCCCACCAGCAGATTACTCTGGCTTGGTGGGAATCCCGCCACCGATATGAATTGCTTATATCAGAATCAGTCATGCGAGAATGTGCTGCAGGTGATCCAATTGCCGCACAAAGGCGGCTGGCGGTATTGGCTGATCTACCCTTACTTTTGATTGATGAGAATGCCGTCAACATCGCTTCGGAATTAGTGGAAAATGGGATTGTTCCAGCCAAGGCCGCAGAGGATGCACTGCATATCGCTATTGCAACGGTTTATGGCGTGGACTACCTGCTCACTTGGAACTGCCGACATATTGCAAATCCCGAGATACAAAGAGGTATCTCGGCATTCCTCGAACAGAAAGGATTATTTCTGCCATTTATCTGTACCCCTGAAGAACTTTTAGGAGAAGACAATGCTGAATGATGAAATTATTGATGAAGTACGGGCTATTCGAGAGGCGCACGCCGCAAAATTCAATTTCGACCTGTGGGCGATTTATGAAGACTTGAAGAAGTCGGAAGCCGAACGCATAGCCGCTGGACATCCATATGTTTCGCTACCTGCATTTCCACCCATGCCTAACTCAGCATTCCAGCGGACTCGCTTCGCTCGCCGCTGAATTTTGACATTTGGCAGCCAGCGTAGCCCGGCTGGAGCGAAGTTTGCGGAGCACAATGCGGGGGTTCTTCCCCCACTGGGGTATGAAGCTGCGAGGGCAGTGAAGGCGGTTATTGTGATCAACCTCATAGGATTGGCATAGCCCACCATTAAATACTATTTGGTAGCTTACGCATTTCTTGACGGATTCCCAAGTGTAAACCGGGAACAGGCGCAGGCGTTTCTGGAAATCGCGCTTGATTCTGCCTTGGCCGAGGAACACGATGCGCGTGCTGCTTGATGAGAACATGAACCGGCGGTTAAAGCGAGCGTTTGACAGCAACTTTGCGGTGATGACAGGTGATTATCCATGTGGCAGCCTAACCAAGCGCCGCAGCCGACCACGCTACCGCGCTTCAGTCGGATTTTCTCGCAGACTTGAGCGAGCAGTCGGTGCTTGTCAACCATGGTTGGAAGGTGTATAAATCTTTTTCACAGAGGGTGTCTTTACCAAGCCGAATCATTGTCAAAACAACCACTTTTGACAACTTGGCTGGAATAGACGCCACCTTTGGGGTAATTTGTGACACCAGTTAGGGTGTCTATTTCATGTTAGGCGTTCTGGAGATTGTGTGTAATTAAGGCCCTACTATGAACGATCAAGAAAAATACTCAGCGCTCGTCGGACTCTGGACGCATCACAATAGCACCCAATTTCAATGGCCCTCGCTGATTCTTGGAGCCATCTTCGTAGCCGTTTCGCTTCTTGTGGATAAAGTAACTGTAATCAAGCTTGTTGATACAACCAAGTGGGGAGTAGATTTGGAAGTACAATTCGGAGCCGGTGTTCCAATGCTCATCATCGGCGGTGGCACTACGGTGATGCTCTATACGATGGCGCGATCCCGAAAAATCATGATCGGTTTGGAAGTTGAATTGATCAAGCTAGACGGGTCTTTTACCAAACTCAATCACCCGAGAGGGCTATCTGGTGCAAAGCTCGTTTGGCGTTTCATGGCGCTAGTTGCGCTAGCTACGCTCATTCTTGGTATGCTTTTCTTTACGGGAATCAACTGGTATCTCGTCCCAGGATTTTTGATAACAACTGTACCTTGGATTGCTTTGTGCGTCTATGCATGGACCTAATAGCGATGTACTCCGCCTAACAAGACGTTGCAACCAGCGTAGCCCGGGAATGGAGCGGAGCTTGTGGAGCGCAATCCGGGTTCCTCCCCACACCCCGGATTCCGGCCTCTGGCCTGCATCCGGGCTACAACTACTGCGAAACTCGTAAACTCGCGCCGCTGAGCCCCGCCGTTATACGTGAAACAAATAAGGAAAAAAGATGTCTAAAACAGACAAACTGAAAGAAGAAATTGGGTGGCTAAAGGTCGTGTTCGGTATCCTCGTGGCCATCGATATATCTCTGGTTGCTTGGTTGGCACAAAATATAACTAAGGCGCCGATATTTTTATTAGTAATATGCGCATTGGCTGTGCTCTCTGTTACCACCGGAATCGTCTGGGTCAACAGAGCGGCATACAGAAAAATCGACGAATTGGAGGAACTGTGATGGAATGGTTGTTGATTCTCGTTTTTCTGGTTTTCATTGGTGGCATTGCGGTAGTTACGGTTGATGCCTTGAGGCATGCTGGTAAATCATCGCATAACAAGCCCATTAAGCCGACGCGCTAAGTGCGGCTTATGGGTAGCCGGCGTAGCCTGGATGGAGCGGAGCTTGCGAAGCGCAATCCAGGTTCCTCCGGCCATGATCATCGTTTCGGCCATAGCAATCTACAGGAAAGCCAGCTTGCCAAGGTTGATAGCTGTAGCTTCGACTAAGCGACGCGGATGGCAGAGACAATGATCGAACCGAAACCGTGGAAGCTTGGCGAATTTAAACCGCTTGAAAAGTGGCAAAGCCAGATGGCCAAGCGTGGTTGGACAGAGCAGCAAATAAACGAAGCTATTGCAGCAGGCGCCAAGAACCCTGCTCCAAATCTCATCAACAAAGGTAACTCTGCAACCCGATACGTTCATCCGGAAACCGGCCGTTCCGTAGTGATAGATAATGTGACAGGCGAGGTAATACATGTTGGCGGAGACGGATTCAAGTATTAAGTCAACCATCTATATTCCTCTTCTCGAAGAGGGTACGATTGTATTTCGCCCCACGCAGGGTGTGGCTCTGGATACCAGCATCTTTCGGGTGCTCCCTACAGATGATTATGACCCTGAAGACGAAGTATGGAAATTTCCGCCTGGCGCTGTAGTCAGATGCGAAAAACAGAAACGTGATGGAGAAGAAATCTTAATTGCCGTCTCAGAACATTCTGTAATACCAGCGCGTAGCGCGTAGGTTGGGGTTCGTTCCTCACCCCAACCTACGGGCTACGGGCTACGAACTCCCGCGGGAGAGGGTCCGATTATGCAAGATTGTGGGAGGCGTAACTATGCCGACTATTCTCTAAATTCTCGGCTGGCGACTGTTTTTCTACGCCAACGAAGGCAATGAGTCTATTCATGTGCATGCCCGGAAAGCAGAAAAAGAATGCAAATTCTGGCTGGATCGGGAAAATTTTGATGTCGAGGAGGAATTTGCATATAACCTGAACCCGAAGGATAGAAGAGAGATCAAGAAAATCATCTTCGAACATTTTGAATACATCGAGCAACAATGGGATGAATTTAAGAAGAGGAGACAGAAATGAATGAGCATCATCAAGTTACGGATGTTTGGCTGGAAGGCGAAAACCTCTGCCTGACCATCGATGGTGAACGAAGGACCTTTTCTCTGGCAAAGGTTTCCTCACGGTTGGCAACGGTATCCGAGGAAGAAAGAAACATTTTTGAAATTTCTCCCTCCGGGTATGGCATCCATTGGCCTCTACTGGATGAGGACATTGCTATCGACGGCTTGCTGGGGATTGTTCATCGACCTTCGAGAAAGAAGAGGCTGGCATAGAGCGCGCAGTGCGTAGATTGGGGTGAGGAACGTACCCCAATCTACGGGCTTAACTCGTTCCAGCCAGCGTAGCCAGTGCAAAAAACAGAGTCATATACTCCTACGTTAGAGGTTGTTATGCTAAGCAGAAGGAAAATTATCGAGTTGCTACAAGAGAAACAGCCTTATCTTGCCGCCAAATTTGGCGTTAGCAAGATTGGCTTGTTTGGTTCTTACGCCAAAGAGCAGGCTAACAAGGCCAGCGATATTGACATCATTGTTGAATTCGGGTACCCAATCGGATTCCGCTTCTTCCAACTTGTTGACTACTTGGAAGATTTGTTGGGCCAAAAAGTAGATGTACTGACGCCAGCGGGTATTCAAAACATCCGAATCAAACGCGTGGCCAAGAATATTACGGAAAGTATTGTGTATGTCTAAGCGAACAGATCAAGAGTTTCTCAGCGACATTCGCGAGGCTATTCACCGGATCACGGCTTATAGCACTGGAATGACATATGAGTCGTTTGTGGCTGACACAAAAACTCAAGATGCTGTTCTTCGCAATCTGGAAATCCTGGGTGAAGCCACCAAGAACCTATCCACACAACTCCGGGCCGAATATCCGGGTATTCCTTGGAAGAGTATGGCTGAAACCCGTGATCGACTGATCCACCATTACTTCGGTGTCAACCTGGATATTGTCTGGCAGATTGTCGCCCTTGAACTACCGCAAGTAGCTTCACAGCTCCAAACTATAATCATAGAAGAAAATGAAGAGGAAAATGACTGCTAACCACGAGTTACAACCAACGTGCTCCGCTGGCGCCCCACAATGCGGCTTAACCTGGCCGTCAAGCGTAGGGTGCAGTAACACAAGCGTATTGAGTCGCATGAAAGCCGAGGCTAAATGTTCCCTAGAAAATTTCGCTCCCCACATTCAGGCAGAATAAATTACAATAAAGCCCTAAAATCATAAGTAAAGAGGCCCATCATGATAAAGCGCATCCTTTCCATCCTGTCCGGCAGCATCTGCTGCATTCTGCCAGGGGTCAACACCGCCCACGCCTATGATTTACCCCCAGTCAATCTGGGGCTTACCAGCTTCCTGGACGGCGGACCTCCCGCCGGTCCCGGCTTTTACTTCACCGGGTACCTCCAGTACTACCATGCCGACAAATTTATGGACAAAGACGGCAACCAGATACCGTTCCCAAATCCGAGGCTCGATGCCTGGGCGGCCGTATCCCAGTTCATCTATCAATCCGATCAGCCGGTGCTGCTGGATGGCAAATGGGGCATGAACCTGATCGTTCCGGTGGTGCATCTGGACGTGGACTATCGCGACCCGGGTCCCTTTCCCCAGGATAACGATGGCGGCTTGGGCGATATTACCATCGGTCCCTTCCTGCAATGGGACCCCATCATGGGAGCCGAAGGTCCCATCTTCATGCATCGCATCGAGCTACAGTTTCTGTTGCCGACCGGCAAATACGATAATAATCACGAACTGAATCCCGGCAGCAATTTTT
The DNA here is from genome assembly GCA_903844665.1 of uncultured Pseudomonadota bacterium. Taxonomy (GTDB): domain Bacteria; phylum Pseudomonadota; class Gammaproteobacteria; order Competibacterales; family Competibacteraceae; genus CAIMUS01. The sequence continues at coordinate 11,430 of CAIMUS010000320.1, read as the reverse complement.
TCTCGTTCGATCCCTATTGGGCCGCCACAGTTTTTTTCACCCCAAAACTGACCAGCAGCATTCGCCTGCATTATCTATGGAATGGCGAGAATCATAATCCCCCGCGCAGCACCGACGCGGACGAAATCCAGGCGGGTCAGGCGATTCATGCCAATTTCACGCTGGCCTATCAGGTGCTGCCGCAACTGCGGGTAGGCTTGAACGGCTATTACCTCAGACAGATCACCGATACCGAGATCGACGGCAACGAGGTCGGCGGCAGGCGGGAACGGGTCTTAGGTCTGGGTCCGGGGATGCTTTACCATATTTCCAAGGACGATCACCTGTTTTTCAATACCTATTTCGAAAGTCAGGCGGAAAATCGTACCCAGGGCAAGCGCTTTGTCTTGCGGTATGTGCATCACTTTTGATGATCACGCCCCCTCCGGCACGATGCGGTCACCGACCCGGACGATTTTGATGGTATTGGTGCCGCCGGCCACGCCTTTGTAGTCCCCCTTGGTGATAATGACCAGATCGCCATTCTTGACCAGATGCCGGTGTTGCAAGGCGTTGACGGCGGCCTGAATGACCCAGGACGGATTGACATGCACCACGTCGAAGCGCAGCGGATAGACGCCCCGGTACAGGGTCACCCGCCGGCGGGTGGACTCATGGCGGGTCAACGCATAGATGGGAATCGCGGAACTGATGCGCGACATCCATAGCGCCGTGGTACCCGATTCCGTCAGCGTCACGATGGCGCCCACCCCACCCAGGTGATTGGCCGTATACATGGTCGCCATGGCCGTGGCCTCGTCCACCCGGTCGAAGTGGGAATCGATCCGATGGGTGGAATGCTGGGTTTCCCATTGCTTTTCCGCCCCCAGACAGATCCGCGCCATCGCTTCCACCGCCTTCACCGGATAATCGCCCGCCGCCGTCTCCGCCGACAGCATGACCGCATCGGTGCCATCGATCACCGCATTGGCCACGTCCGACACTTCGGCGCGAGTCGGAATCTGGCTATGGATCATGGACTCCATCATCTGGGTGGCGGTGATGGAAACCCGGTTCATCTCGCGAGCCAGGCGGATAATATACTTTTGCACCCCCGGCAGTTCGGCATCGCCGATCTCGACTCCAAGATCGCCGCGCGCGATCATCACCGCCTCGCTGACCTCGAGAATGGACTTGAGAGCCTCGACCGCCTCCACCCGCTCGATTTTGGCCACCATGGCGCTCTGTCCGCCAGCGGCCTGTAACAGGGCGCGGGCTTCCTCGATATCGGCGGCGCTGCGGGGAAAGGAAACGGCCAGATAGTCGGCCTTCAGCCGGGCGGCGATAGCGATATCCTCGCGGTCCTTATCGGTCAGCGCCGGCGCCGACAGACCGCCGCCCTGACGGTTGATCCCCTTGTTATTGGAGAGCGTGCCGCCGATGACGACCCGGCAGATCACCCTGCCACCCTCGACGGCTTCCACGCCGAGAACCAGCCGGCCGTCATCCAACAGCAGCGTATCGCCGGCCTTGACATCCCCCGGCAGATTTTTATAGGCGAGACCTACCGTTTCTTCGGTACCGGCATCGGTGGACAGTTCCGCATCCAGGACGAAGCGGTTGCCTTCCCGCAACTCGACGGCGCCGTTGCGGAAGCGGTCGATCCGAATCTTGGGACCTTGCAGATCCGCCAGCACCCCGACATAGCGTCCCATGGAGGCGGCGCACTCCCGTACCTGTCGCACCCGCCGTAGATGGTCCTCGGCGGCGCCGTGGGCCAGATTGACGCGCACCACATCGACCCCGCCCCGAACGATCCCGGTCAGAACCTGGGGATCGTCGGTGGCCGGTCCCACCGTGGCGACGATTTTGGTGCGCCTGAGCATCGGGAAACTCCTCGGAAGATGGCTGGTTGCAGAGAATTATATAAGTAGGGGCGGTTCGCGAGCCGCCCCTACATCCTGCACTGCGTAATTCCTAAATTACATGGCAGGAAACGAAAGCGGCTCTCCCCCCTCGCCAGGGAGGAGAGCCGGAGAGAGAAGACAGAGGTAGGGGCGGTTCGCGAACCGCCCCTACTTGTTAGCGAACCGCCCCTACTTGTTAGCAGCCCGCTGTTCCAGCATGGCCACCGCCGGCAGTTTCTTGCCTTCCAGGAATTCCAGGAAGGCGCCGCCGCCGGTGGAGACGTAGGAGATTCTGTCCTTGATGGCGTATTTGTCCAGCGCCGCCAGCGTATCGCCGCCGCCGGCCAGGGAGAAGGCGGGACTGTCGGCGATGGCCAGCGCCACCGTCTTGGTGCCCGCGCCGAACTGATCGAACTCGAACACCCCGACCGGGCCGTTCCAGACGATGGTGCCGGCGCTCTTCAGCATCTCGGCATAGCGGGCGGCGGTCTCCGGACCGATGTCGAAAATCATATCGTCATCTGTCACCTGATCCACCGGCTTGATAGTGGCGGCGGCGGTCTCGGAGAATTCCTTGCCGACCACCACATCGGTGGGTACCGGAATTTCGCCGCCGCGCTCCCTGGCGGCCGCCATCAATCGCTTGGCTTCCTCGATCAGGTCCGCCTCATAGAGGGATTTGCCGACCTTGTAACCGGCCGCGGCGATAAAGGTATTGGCGATACCGCCGCCGACGATGAGCTTGTCCACCACCTTGGACAAGGATTCCAGGATGGTCAGCTTGTTGGAAACTTTGGAACCGCCGACAATGGCGATCATAGGCCGTGCCGGACTTTCCAGGGCTTTGCCCAGCGCGTCCAGTTCCTCCGCCAGCAGCGGACCGGCGCAGGCGATGGGGGCATATTTGGCCACCCCATGGGTGGAAACCTGGGCGCGATGGGCGGTGCCGAAGGCATCCATCACATAGACATCGCACAGCGCCGCCATCTTCCGGGCCAGTTCCTCGTTGTCCTTGCCCTCGCCCTTGTTAAAGCGCACGTTCTCGCACAGCACCAGTTCGCCGGGCGCGACTTCGACACCATCGATCCAGTCCTTCACCAGCCGCACCGGCCGTCCCAGCAACTCGCTCAGGCGCTCGGCCACCGGACGCAGGGAAGCGGCTTCATCGTACTCGCCCTCCTTGGGACGGCCCAGATGGGACATCACCATCACCCGGGCGCCGGCCTTGAGGGCCTGTTCCATCGCGGGCAGGGAGGCGCGAATGCGGATATCGCTGGTCACTTTGCCGTCTTTGACCGGCACGTTCAGATCTTCGCGGATCAATACACGCTTGCCCGCCAGATCCAGATCACTCATTTTGATTACAGCAGCCATACAGCCATCCTTCGTGAAGTGAAAACGACGCGAGGGACCTGTCCGGATGGGTCAGGCTCCCTCGCCAGGCAGCGGGTTTACTTGGCGTTCATCAGCGCCTTGGTGGTGTCCAACATCCGGCAGGAGAAGCCCCACTCGTTGTCGTACCAGGACAGCACCTTCACCAGATTGCCGAGGACCCGGGTCTGGGTGGAGTCGAAGGTGGAGGAAGCCGGGTCATGATTGAAGTCTATGGAAACCAGCGGCTCGGTATTGTAATTCAGAATGCCCTTCAACTCGCCGTCGGAGGCCGCCTTGGCGATGGCGTTGACTTCGTCGACGGAGGTGTCGCGGCCGGCGATAAAGGTCAGATCCACCACCGACACATTGATGGTGGGCACCCGCATCGCGAAGCCGTCCAGCTTGCCGTTCAATTCGGGCAGCACCAGACCCACCGCGGCGGCGGCGCCGGTTTTGGTAGGAATCATCGACTGGGTGGCGGAACGGGCGCGGCGCAGATCCGAGTGATAGACGTCGGTCAACACCTGGTCGTTGGTATAGGAGTGAATGGTGGTCATCAAACCGCGCAACAGGACCAGCTTTTCATGCAGTGGCTTGACCAGCGGCGCCAGACAGTTGGTCGTGCAGGATGCATTGGAGATGACGGTATCGCTGGCTTTCAGGATGTTGTGGTTCACGCCATAGACGATGGTCGCGTCCACGTCCTTGCCGCCCGGCGCGGAAATGATGACCTTCCTGGCGCCGGCGCTCAGATGGGCGCCCGCCTTTTCCTTACTGGTGAACAGGCCGGTGCACTCGTGCACCACGTCCACGCCCAGGTCACGCCAGGGCAGCTCAGCCGGATTGCGGACCGCCAGCACCCGGATCCGGTCGCCGTTGACGATCATGGAATCGCCTTCGACCGCCACTTCACCCTTGAACTTGCCATGCACCGTGTCATGGCGGGTCAGATGGGCATTGGTTTTGGGATCGCCCAGATCGTTGACGGCGACGATTTTGAATTCACCGGTGCGATTGTATTCATACAGGGCGCGCAGGATATTGCGGCCGATACGGCCATAACCATTGATTGCAATGTTAATCGCCATGCTTTTCTCCTGACTTATAGAGGTTTATGACAGCACTGAGGATGTTGCCGGCAGCGTCAGAGGAACAGTTCCTCGACGGTCCGGATCACGTTTTCCACGGTAAAACCGAAATGCTTGAACAATACGTTTCCCGGCGCCGAAGCGCCAAAACGGTCCAAGCCGATTATTTTGCCACTCATCCCGGTATATTTATACCAGGAATTGGTGACGCCGGCTTCGACCGCCAGCCGGCGGGTGACGGCGGCCGGCAGCACCGCTTCCCGGTAGGCGGCATCCTGGGCCTCGAAGACGTCGACCGCCGGCAGGGAGACCACCCGGATTCGCCTGCCGCGTTCGGCCAGTCGCTCCGCCGCGGCGGTGGCCAAGTGTACTTCCGAACCGGTGGCGATGAGAATGGCCTCGGGAGCGCCGTCGCAGTCGCGCAGAATATAGCCGCCACGCTGGATCGCGGCCAATGCCTCCGCCGTGCGCCGTTGCGTGGGAAGATTCTGGCGCGAGAAAACGAGACAACTCGGACCGTCGCGGCGTTCGATCGCGGCTTTCCAGGCCACGGCCGTTTCCGTCGCATCGCAGGGACGCCACAGGGACAGATTGGGTATCAGCCGCAGGCTGGCCAGATGTTCGACCGGTTGATGGGTGGGACCGTCTTCGCCCAGGCCGATGGAGTCATGGGTATAGACAAAAATCGTCGGCAGGCGGGACAGAGCGGCGATGCGCACGGCATTGCGGGCATAATCAGAAAAGACCAGGAAGGTGCCCCCATAGGGAATGAAGCCACCGTGCAGCACGATGCCGTTCAGGATGGCGCTCATGCCGAACTCGCGCACGCCCTATTGGCGGTAAGCGCCGTCGGCCCGTTCGCGGCTGATCTCGGTGGCGCCTTTCCAGAGGGTGTTGTTGGATTCGCTCAGATCGGCGGAACCTCCCAACAGTTCCGGCAGCAGCGGCGCATAGGCTTCGAGCGCGTTCTGGGAAGCCTTGCGGGAGGCAATGTTAGGCGCCTTCTCTTCGGTGGCGCGGATAAAGGCCCGGGACCCAGACTCCCAGTCGGCGGGGAGCCGGCGCGCCAGCCGGCGGTTGAATTCGGCGGCCGGTTGCGGATAGTCCGCCGCATAAGCGGCAAATAACTCGTTCCAGGCCGACTCCAAGGCGTCGCCACGGGCGCGGGCGTCCCAGGCGGCATAAATATCCGGCGGGATGACGAAAGGCGGATGAGGCCAGCCCAGGGATTCCCGCGTGGCGGCCACTTCGTCCGGGCCCAGCGGCGCGCCGTGAACCTGTTCCGTACCTGCCTTGTGGGGAGAGCCACAGCCGATCACCGTCTTGCAGCAGATCAGGCTGGGACGGTCGGTCACCGCCCGGGCCGCCGCGATGGCCTGTTCGACGGCCTCCGGCTCATGCCCGTCCACCGCCGGAATGACATGCCAGCCGTAAGCCTCGAAGCGCCGTGGGGTATCGTCGCTGAACCAGCCCCGCACCGCGCCATCGATGGAGATGCCGTTGTCATCGTAAATAGCGATCAACCTGCCCAGACCCAGCGTGCCGGCCAGGGAGCAAACCTCGTGAGAGATGCCTTCCATCAGACAGCCGTCACCCAGGAACACATAGGTAAAGTGCTCGACGATGGCGTAACCGGGACGATTGAAGTGAGCCGCCAGGGTGCGCTCGGCCAGCGCCATACCGACGCCGTTGGCCAGCCCCTGGCCCAGCGGTCCCGTGGTGGTTTCCACACCAGGGGTGCAGCCGTATTCCGGATGGCCGGGCGTCCTGGACTCGAACTGCCGGAAACGCTGCAATTCCGCCAGCGGCAGATCGTAACCGCTAAGATGCAGCAGGGAATATAACAGCATCGAGGCATGGCCGTTGGACAGCACGAAGCGATCGCGCCCGGCCCAGGTCGGATTGGCGGGATTGTGGCGTAAAAAATCGTTCCACAGCACCTCGGCGATATCCGCCATGCCGAGAGGAGCGCCAGGATGGCCGGAATTCGCCTGTTGCACGGCATCCATGCTCAGGGCGCGAATGGCGTTGGCCAGTTCTCTATGCGTAGGCATCACACTCTCCTGGAGATCACAATGATTAAACCACGCTCCGCCACCTGCAATGGCCGGAACATTATAATATGTAGTCGGGAAACATGGGGGATGCGGCTTAAATTTCAGGCTGTCAAGTCGTAAGCGTTCACACCCCTCCCCCTAACCCCCTCCCACAAGGGGAGGGGGAATAGGTTAAGCTGCTGTTTTGCAAAAAACTCCCTCCCCCCTTGTGGGGGAGGGTCGGGGAGAGGGATCTGAACGGTTACGCCAAGTCTAGCCGAACGGTCTTTAAATGAACAGGAATTTGGCGTGTCTCTCCAGCCGGATCCACCAGCGTGGCTCACACCTCGCCATAGCGCTCCCCTTCCCCGATCCAGCGCCGAACGATCGCCTGGGCCTGGCGTGGATAATCCTGCAACAGTTCCCGGGCAGTCTGCTGTACGGCATCGAGCAGATCCTCATCGCGCATCAGATCGGCTACCCGCAGTTGCAAATCACCGGTCTGCCGGGTGCCCAGCACCTCGCCGGGACCGCGCAATTCCAGATCGCGTCGGGCGATCTCGAAACCGTCGTTGCTGGCGCGCAGTATCGCCAACCGTTTATGGGCCTGTTCCGACAGCGGCCCGCGATACAGCAACACACAACTGCTCTGGGCGCTGCCCCGCCCTACCCGACCGCGTAATTGATGCAACTGGGCCAATCCCAGCCGCTCGCCGTTTTCGATAATCATCAGGCTGGCGTTGGGCACATCCACCCCGACTTCGATCACCGTGGTGGCCACCAGCAGTTCCAGTTCCCCGGCCTTGAACGCGGCCATCACCTGTTCCTTCTCCGCCGATTTCAGTCGCCCGTGCACCAGGCCGATGCGCAAGCCGGGCAGGGTCTGAGCCAGATAGCGCGCGGTATCGGCGGCCGCCTGGCATTGCAAAACCTCGGATTCCTCGATCAGTGGACAGACCCAGTAAGCCTGCCGGCCCTGGCCGCAAGCCAGGCGGATGCGGTCGATGACTTCGGCGCGGCGGTTCTCGGAGATCACCACGGTTTGCACCGGAGTCCGTCCCGGTGGCAATTGGTCGATGATCGAGGTATCCAGGTCGGCATAAGCGCTCATCGCCAGGGTGCGGGGGATCGGCGTGGCGGTCATGATCAACTGATGCGGGCAATAGCCGCCCTGACGACCCTTTTCGCGCAGGGCCAGCCGCTGGTGCACCCCGAAACGGTGCTGCTCGTCGATGACGACCAGGGCCAGGCCGGCGAAGACCACCCCTTCCTGAAACAGGGCATGGGTGCCGACGACGACGGCCGCTTCGCCCGAGCGGATTTGCGCCAGCATCGCTTCCCTGGCCTTGCCCTTGAGCCTGCCGGTCAGCCAGGCCACTTCCAGGTCCAGAGGCGCCAGCCAGTTGGAAAAACTTTGGTAATGCTGTTCGGCCAGCAGCTCGGTGGGCGCCATCACCGCCGCCTGAAAACCCATTGCCACCGCCCGCAAAGCCGCCGCCGCCGCCACCACGGTCTTGCCGGAACCGACATCGCCCTGAACCAACCGCAACATGGGCCGTGGCTGGACCAGATCGGCGTCGATCTCCTGAATCACCCGCTGCTGGGCCGCCGTCAAGGTGAACGGCAACCCCTGCAGAAACCGCCGGCGCAGCCCGTCACCGCCGGTCAGCGGCAGGGCGGCGTTGCGCTGTACCTGTTCGCGCAACTGGCGCAGGCTCAACTGATGGGCCAGCAATTCCTCGAACGCCAGGCGGCGTCGGGCAAGTTGCAATTCCGCCTCCAGCTCGAGCGGCGGCAGCGCCGCCGGCGGACGATGCAACCGCTGCACGGCGGCGGCCAGGGTCGGCAACTTCAGCCGTTCCCGCAGGCTGGGGGGCAGCCATTCCGGCAGGCATTCCGGCTCTTCCTCCAGCCGCTGTAACGCCTGCTGAAACAAGGATCGCAGCGTCAGTTGATGTAAGCCTTCGGTGGTGGGATAGACGGGGGTCAGATAGTCTTCCAGAACCGGCGGCGCCTCCCCGTCCAGCCGCCGGCATTCGGGATGAACCATCTCCAGCATGCCGGCGCCGCTGCGCACCTCGCCGTAACAGTGCAGCCTTGTGCCCGGTTGCGTCAGCAGTTTGTATTGCACGGGGCTGAAATGAAAGAAACGCAAGGTCAGGCCGCCTGTACCGTCCTGGAGCAAACAGAGCAAGGCCCGCCGCCCCCGCTGACTCACTTCCGCCAGGACCACCTCCGCCTCGATCACGGCTTCGTCGCCGACTTGCAGGCTGCCGAGCGGGGTGATCTGGGTGCGGTCCTGATAGCGCAGCGGCAGATGGAACAGCAATTGCTCCAGCGTAGTGATACCCAGCCGTTGCAGACGTTGCACCAGCCGGGGACCGACGCCTTTCAAATTCTGCAGGGAAATGGTGGCTGGCGACTCAGGGACGGCGGACATCGTGATTTTTACGGCAACCTACGGGCTTGTGGCGGCAGCATCACCAGATGGTTTTGGGGTAGTAGGCCCGGATGGCTTCGTCTTTGCTGAGCAGGGGTAAATCATGGAGTTGGGCGGGTCGCAACGATGGTGCGGTCGGCGGGATCGCGGTGCTCCCACGGCAGATTCAGATTGCCAAGCCAATGTTCTACATCGACCGGTATGATCGCCACGCCTTTTAATGACTGGAGGCGCCGCACGTAGTCACTCAATTCGATACCCAGTTCCAGTTTGCCCCGTTTGATTTTGATGCCGATCTCCCAAAGGGAAATGGCGCTGATCATGGCGCCACTGTTTGATATCTCATTACAGATTTGTTTGGCCGGGGCAGACAACTGCACCGGGTCGAGAGTCCACCAAACGAGAACATGCGTATCCAGGACAACCATCAACCGACTTCCCATTCCGCCGTAGTCGGTTCCAGCAAATCGCCGTGATAATGGATCTTGCCGCGCACGTCGGCGAACGCCTCGTCCACGGTCAAGTCCTGGCAATAGGGAATCACTCTCAACACCGGCTGGCCGTTACTGGTCACGATCAAGGTTTCCCCGGCGGTTTCCACTTCCCGGAAATACTCCAGCATTTTGGCTTTCAGTACGCTTTTTGAAACCATTTTCACGGCTGTTCTCCTGTAAGACTATAGTCATCACTATAGTCTTATCAGGGCAAGGTGTCAAAGCGGGTGGGCCGGGTAAGTCGGGCACGGTTATGTTCAACGGTCTCCGCTACGAACTGGGCCTGAAGCCAAGAGTGCGACGGACTCTCAAGTCAGCGTTCATTCCTCTCGCCCGCTGGCGGCCAATCATCTTCCAAAACCGCGGCAAGGCAATCCAGTACCTGCCGGATGATCACGTCAGGTACTGTTACCTCCAATAAGTTCTACATCGCTCCTTATGATATACAACAATATCAAGCTTCGATTTCAAGTTGCGGTGGCGCTGCCGGCAGGGAGCTCCCCACTTAAGGTAGTATAATCCGACCCTGGGAGCGCTGGCGTCCTTGCCGGCTTAGGACATTCAACCATGCTGAAGCCCGCCCGGAAACTGCTGAGTTATGCTGATTTTCTTGCCCGGATAGACTCGTGGCCGGAAGGGATCAAGTACGAGTTGATCGGTGGTGAATTTTTCCTGATGACGGGAGGAACCCCCGATCATGACCTTATCAAAGGCAATGTCTACCTGCTGCTGCGGCGGTTGTTTCCAGCCTGTTACGTCACCACCGGCGATGCGAACCTCAAGGCGGAATGCTTGACGGAGGAAAATGGTTACTTCCCGGATTGCATGGTGGTATGTGCCGAGGAAGGCAAAAAGGAACGTTACTACGACCGTCCTCTGGTACTGGTCGAGGTGAGTTCGCCGGGCACCCAGTATCTCGACCGCGCCAAGAAAAAGCGGGATTACATGCAGCTTCCCTCGCTGTCGCTGTATCTGATTATCGATTCCACCCGCAATCACGTGACCGGTATCTATCGGAAAGGCGGCAATACCTGGGAAGAATTCGCTTTTACCAACGAGAGCACGATCCACCTGCCGGTAATTGGCGGACTGCCGGAGATCGCACTCACCGCAGCCAAACTTTATGAGAAAACAGGGGTAAAGCAGAAGAGCTGAAATGTTGGTAAGCGTTCACCCCCCTCCCACAAGGGGAGGGGGAATACGCTAAGTAGCTGTTTTGCAATAACTCCCTCCCCCCTTGTGGGGGAGGGTCGGGGAGAGGGGTCTGAACGGTTACGAAATGTTGGGGTTCGTTCCTCAGAGCAAGGCCGGCCAGAAGGCTTGCGGGAAGGCCTACGGGAAGGCTTGCAGGAGGGCTTGCGGGAAGGCTTACTCGAAGCTATCCAGCTTACTCTGGAAGTCAGATTCGGTGCGGCTGGTGTGGTGTTGATGCCAGCGATAAGAGCAGTTCAGGATATCGAGATGTTGAAGAGCATCCAAAAAGCTTCGAGTCTGGCCAACAGCCCGGAAGCAATACGGCTCCTCTGGGAACAGCCAACGAGTCACTGAACCTGGGAACGCCGGCGTCCTCGCCGGCTTCCTGGGAAAGTTCAACAGTCTTAACGGCTAATTCTTCCCTGCTTGCAGAGCTGACCAGGGTAGGGATTGAGGCTTTCCTCTCCTTTTCAAGGAGGGGAGAAATCTATACCTTCCTCCTACTAGCGCAAGTCCGCGTAGGGCGCATTAGCGTAGCGATTAGCGTAGCGTAATGCGCCGCATGCCGGGGGTAAGCCGAAAGCATTCGGCGGAATACGGCCTGACAGCCTATTCCGCCCTACGAGTTCTATTCTGCCCTACGAGTTCTGCAATAGTCTCGTAGGCCGGAATAAGGCCGCAACGCCGGCTATTTCCGGCAATGCGTCGGGTGCCGGAAACGCTCCGCTTAACGCTCCGCTTATTCCGGCCTACTCCTACTACCATGGTTTCCTTGACACCCTCAAAAGCAATGTAGGGGCGGTTCGCGAACCGCCCCTACGTGAAGAATTGATTTTTAACAACAATTTGACATTTCGTATCCTGGATGCTATTATCAAATGACATTGTTATTCGGTTACAAAGTGGGCCTGAACGGCC
>CAIMUS010000319.1 GCA_903844665.1 uncultured Pseudomonadota bacterium | reverse complement strand
ATAAGTAACTGTTTGAATAACTTAATTTTTTCATGCCAACACTGTCGTAACACCACCCGGTTATGATACCTCAAAATGGCCCCAAAGTGGCATAAATACTAATATAAATCAAAAAGTTATATGAAAAGTTAGTGCCATTCGAGGGTGTGCGGAATCTTCCAGACCGACACTCTCTAAATTATTATGGCAAAAACTGTAGATTATTCAGTCCTGTAGCGATTTACAGCGAGGTAGCCTGGGAAGCCTCGAGCCACAATGCTAAACTGCTGCATTCTGATGAGTGAACCAACTGTAGAGGATTGCATGGCTGGACATAGTAAATGGGCGAATATTCAGCACCGCAAGAATGCTCAGGACGCCAGGCGGGGCAAGCTGTTCACCCGCCTGATCCGGGAGATCACCGTCTCCGCCCGGATGGGCGGGGGCGACATCAACGCCAATCCCCGGTTGCGCACCGCTGTGGACAAGGCGCTGACCGCCAATATGACCAAGGATACCATCGAACGCGCCATCAAGCGGGGCTCCGGTGGCATGGAAGGCGCCAACTACGAGGAAATCCGCTATGAGGGCTACGGCCCCGGCGGCACGGCGGTCATGGTGGACTGCCTGACCGACAACCGCAACCGCACCGTGGCCGAGGTGCGACATGCTTTCAGCAAATGCGGCGGCAGTTTGGGCACCAGTGGCTCGGTGGGTTTTTTGTTCACCGCAACCGGGGTATTGAGCTATCCGGCGGGCTGTGATGAGGAGCGGATTATGGAAGTCGCGCTGGAAGGGGGCGCCGACGACGTGGTGACGAACGAAGACGGCTCCGTGGACGTGTTGACCCAACCGGCGGAGTTCGAGGCGGTCAAGCGGGCGCTGCTGGCAGCCGGTCTCGAACCGGAGGGGGCGGAAGTGACTATGCGCGCCAATACTAACTCCCCGCTGGATCTGGAAACCGCCCGGAAGATGGTCAAGCTGCTGGAAATGCTGGAAGATTTGGACGATACCCAGAACGTATATTCCAACGCCGATATCGCCGAAGACATCCTGGCCCAGATCTAACCGCGGACGGCTACCGCCATGACCCGTATCCTCGGCGTCGATCCTGGCTCACGGACCACCGGCTACGGGATCATCGACGTGGTGGGCAGTCGCATGCAATACAACGATAGCGGCTGCATCCACACGTCCAGCGAGCAGCCACTGCCGGAGCGGTTGAAGATTATTTTCCAATCCCTGAACGATGTGATCGCCGCCTACCAGCCCGAGGAGATGGCGGTGGAACAGGTATTCATGCACCGCAATCCCGATTCCGCCCTGAAACTGGGGCAGGCCCGGGGGGTCGCCATCTGCGCCGGCGTGCTGGCGGCGCTGCCGATCAGCGAATATGCGCCGCGGGTCGTCAAGCAGGCCGTGGTGGGCAACGGTGGGGCCAGCAAGGAACAGGTACAGCACATGGTCTGCGCCCTGCTGAATCTTGCGACTCCCCCACCGGCGGACGCCGCCGATGCGCTGGCGGTGGCCCTGTGCCACGGCCATACTTTGCAGACCTTGAGACGATTGGGCAACCATGCCCTGCCACGGAGGCGGCGGCGATGATTGGACGGCTGCGCGGCATTCTGCTCGAAAAACACCCGCCCTATCTGCTGCTCGAGGTCAACGGCGTGGGCTATGAGCTGGAAGCGCCCATCTCCACTTTTTATAAACTACCGGAAACCGGCCAGGAACTCACCCTGTACACCCATCTGGCGGTGCGCGAGGATGCCCATACGTTGTATGGCTTCGCCGCGATGGAGGAGCGCACGCTGTTTCGCAATCTGATCAAGGTCAGCGGCATCGGCGCCAAACTGGCCTTGCTGATCCTGTCCGGAATGAGCGTGGACAGCTTTGCCCGCTGCGTGCAGGAAGGCGACACCGCCGCCCTGACCCGTCTGCCCGGCGTCGGCAAGAAGACCGCTGAACGCCTGATCGTGGAGATGCGCGATCGCATCGGGACTTTGGACCTGGGGGAAGGCAGCGGTGCCGGTGCTGGCCGGTGGATCGCACCCGCTGCGCTCAATCCCAGCGACGACGCCATCAGCGCCCTGGTGGCGCTGGGCTACAGGCAGACTGATGCCGCCCGGATGGTCAACGCCGTGGAGACGGACGGCCTTCCCAGCGAGGAAATCATCCGCCGCGCCTTGCAGGCCAGCGTGCGGAAATAGCTTTTATCGAGTGAGTCGCCATCATGATTCCAGCCGAGCGCCTGATCGATCCCAAAGCCGTCACCGAGGAAATCATCCTGGACCGGGCCATCCGGCCGCGGACGCTGAACGACTATGTGGGCCAGCGAGCCATCCGCGAACAACTGGAGATTTTCATTCACGCCGCTCGCGCCCGGCGCGAGGCCTTGGATCATGTGCTGCTGTTCGGCCCGCCGGGTCTGGGCAAGACCACGCTGGCGCATATCATCGCCGCCGAAATGGGCGTCAATCTGCGCCAGACCTCCGGCCCGATACTGGAGCGCCCCGGCGATCTGGCGGCGCTGCTGACCAATCTGGAGCCGCGCGATGTGCTGTTCGTGGATGAAATCCATCGCCTCAGCCCGGTGGTGGAGGAAATCCTGTATCCGGCCATGGAGGACTACCAGTTGGATATCATGATCGGGGAAGGGCCGGCAGCCCGCTCGATCAAGCTGGACCTGCCGCCGTTTACGCTGGTGGGCGCCACCACCCGCACCGGCCTGCTGACGTCGCCGCTGCGGGACCGCTTCGGCATCGTCCACCGGCTGGAGTTCTACAGCCCCGAGGAACTCACGTCGATCGTGCAGCGCTCGGCCCGCATTCTGGCGGTGGAAACCGAACTGGAAGGCGCTGCCGAGATCGGCCAGCGCTCGCGGGGAACGCCGCGTATCGCCAACCGGCTGTTGCGACGGGTGCGGGACTACGCCCAGGTGCGGGCCGACGGCCGGATCAGCACCGAGGTCGCCCGGCAGGGATTGGAACTGCTGAAGGTGGATCAGCGCGGCTTCGACGAACTGGACCGGCAGTTGCTGTGGCTGATAATCGATAAATTCGCCGGCGGTCCGGTCGGTCTGGATACCCTGGCCGCCGCCCTGGGCGAGGAACGGGGTACGATCGAGGAGGTGCTGGAACCCTACCTGATTCAGCAGGGATTTATCATGCGCACCCCGCGCGGCCGGACCGCCACCCCGCATGCCTATCGCCATTTCGGCTTGAGCGGCGGCAGGCCCACTCATGGGGATCTCTTCGACGCCGAGTTGGTCACCGCGCCGCGTTAAGCGGCGGCATGGAGACCCATCTTTCACCTCGCCGGCGCAGTTTACTGATTGCCCGGTAAGCTGGAGTGATGCCGGCTACAAGAGGTACGTAAGCCGGAAAATGTTAAATTAAGGAGTAAATTCATCACGGAAGTTAAGAGGCACTACCCGGTTTTCCGTGGTGTACCATAAACTCTTCGGCGAACGGCCGAGCGATACCCTACGGTGCAACCGGAGCATGTAGGGGCGGTTCGCGAACCGCCCCTACTTTCCGAACTGCTGCAACTCATCAGGTAACTCTAATGAAACAAACGGCATCAACCTTACGTACAACGCTCTTCCTGTTGACCGTGGTGGTTCTGCTTTTCCTTCAGGCATGCGCCACGCCCACACGCCACACCGCCGTCCCCGAGGCGCTGCAAGATCAGGCGGTCATCCCCGGCCTCGAAGGTGTACGTTACCGCGTCCTTAAGGATCAGGAGGCCATGGTGCGCGAGGGCCAGGACGCGCTCAGGCGCCAACTGACCTACCGGGTCGCACACGGCCTTCAAGGTCCTCTCCCACCCGCAGTGTTTTTGGCCATTTCCGGCGGCGGGGATAATGGCGCCTTCGGCGCCGGGCTGTTGAACGGCTGGACAACGGCCGGTAACCGGCCATCGTTCAACCTGGTGACCGGCATCAGCACCGGTGCGCTGACCGCACCTTTTGCCTTTCTGGGACCGGCCTACGACGCCACTCTGAAAGAGGTCTACACAACGGTCTCACCCAGGAACATTATGATTCGCCGGAGTCTGTTGGCATCTCTGTTCGGTGATGCCATGGCTGATAACCAGCCCCTGTGGAAGTTGCTGCAAAAGTATGTGAATCAGACGCTGCTGGATGCTATCGCCGCCGAATATGAAAAGGGTCGGTTGCTGTTGGTGGCCACGACCGACCTCGATGCACAACAGCCCATCATCTGGAACATGACCAGGATCGCCGCCAGCCATCATCGCAAGGCATTGGAACTGTTTCAGACCATCATGATTGCCTCGGCGTCGATTCCCGGCGCCTTTCCGCCGGTGTTGATCGATGTCGAAGCGGACGGCCGCCAATACCAGGAAATGCATGTGGACGGCGGCGCCACGGCGCAGGTCTTCATCTATCCCGCCAGTATCAATGTCCAGGAACTGGCGCGCGCCCAGGGTGTCGAGCGCGAGCGGGTACTGTATATCATCCGTAACAGTCGGCTGGACCCGGACTGGGCCGAGGTGGAGCGTAGAACGATGTCCATCGCCAGGCGGGCTATCTTCACCCTGATTCAGACCCAGGGCGTCGGCGATCTGTATCGTATCTACCTGATCGCTAAGCGGGATGGCTTGGATTACAACCTGGCCTATATTCCATCGAGCTTCGACGTGCGTCGCGAGGAAGAATTCGATACCAACTATATGCGCCAGCTTTTCGACCTGGGCTACCGGATGGCGGCCAAAGGCTACCCTTGGGCGAAGGCGCCGCCGGGTTTTGTGCCCCAGGAAAGCGCTGTTCCGCAAAAAGAGGCCGCGATGCCGCCGTCGGCCATTCCGGTTCCCCCGGCCCGCTAAAGGGGTATCCACTTAAGTCGGGACGCTTTACAGGCTGAGCCCGTAGGGGCGGTTCGCGAACCGCCCCTACGGGGATTCCCTAGTAGCGCCGGCATTTTGCCGGCTGTTGATACCCAGACAACCCGCGTGGGCAGACAAGCTGCCCACCCTTAACAACTTTAGCCGGCAAGATGCCGGCTCTACAGTCATTCACGAGGTCATCGCGTTGTCCCAGGTCGAACCCGACCCCATTGCCGAGCGGATCGATGCGCTGTTGCCGCAGACCCAGTGCCGGCAATGCGGCTTTGCCGGCTGCCGTCCTTATGCGACAGCCATCGCCACCGGCCAGGCGGATATTAACCAATGTCCGCCGGGCGGAGAGGCGGTCATTGAGGCGCTGGCCGCTGTCCTGGACCGCGCCCCCAAGCCGCTGAACCCGACGCACGGCGTTCACCAGCCCAGACAGGTGGCGGTCATCGACGAACCAGCCTGTATCGGCTGTACCCTGTGCATTCAGGCCTGTCCGGTGGACGCTATTCTGGGAGCGGCCAAACAAATGCATACGGTCATCGCCCAGGAGTGCACCGGCTGCGAATTATGCCTTCCTCCCTGCCCGGTCGACTGCATCACGCTGCAACCCGCCCAACCCCCGGAATGGGATCGACAACGGGCCGATCGCGCCCGCCGCCGCCACACCGCCCGCCTGGCCCGGCTGGAACGCGACCGGCAGGAGAAAGAAGCCCGTCTGCGCAGCAAGACAGCGGCCACCACCAGGGCAACCTCCACCCCCAGCCGGGATGAATTGAAACAGGCGATTCAGGCGGCGGTCGCCCGCGTCAAGGCGAAAAAGGCCGCCCTGGCCGCACAGGACGCGAAAGCTGCCGCCTTACCTCCTCCAGACCGGCCAGCCGCGCCAGATCATTGAAATCGGTCGGCCTGTCATGGGTATCCAGGCCGGTGAAATCGGGCACGACCAGGTAGGCGCCGTATTGCCGGGCCACCGCCGCGGCTTTCATGACCCCGGTGTTACCCTTGGGGCGGCCATCCGGGCCGATCTCGGCGGCTTTCCATCGATCGTTGTCCGCCGCCAGCACCAACCGGGCAGCCGGATAGATGCGTCGGAGCGCCGCCGCCACCGCCGCCAGATTGCCGGCATCGAAGGCCACCACCGCCGGCCGGCCGGTCGCCAGATGCAGACTGGCTGCCGTGGCATAACCTTCCGCCAGATAGAGCAGGCTGTCCGGGCCGATCCCGCCCAGAACGTGGAACGCCCCTTTCTTGGCGCCGCCGCGCAGAAAGTGCTTGCGGCCGTCGGGATAGATAAACTGCAAGCTGGTGAGCGCCTCGCCCGGTTTGCGTAGCGGGATCACCAGGCAGGGACCGCGACCCTGCTCGTCGGAACCGAAGCGCACTCCCATGGCGGGAACCTGCTTGCGTTCCAGATAGGGGTGGTTACCCGTGAGCGCCAGCCGCCCCCATAGCTCCGCCGCCAGCCGGGCGGCCTGCGCCTGTCTGGCGGCGACCGCCGCCTCCTGCCGACATCGCCACTCCTCCAGTTCGCGCCGCCATTCCATCGGGAAGGAAAAAGCAGCATCGCTCCAGGACCTGAACTCGTGCCGGGAGCCTTGCCGCCAATCGCCGAATACGGCTGTCAGATGGCCGTTGCCAAACTGGTGAATGATCAGCCAGCAGGGCCGGCTCCTGCCCTTGTCGCCATAACGGATGAATTCGCCATATCGGAACGGCCCTTCGTAAGGCTGGCCCGCCTGCTTTAATGCCGCCCGCAAGCGGGTCTCCGGTTCGATCCGGTTCGGAGGATCACGATAACAACTGGCGACAGGACCCGATCTGGCGGCTAACATAATCAGCCTTTGATTAATATTCAAATCATTTTATAATAATAAATCATTAATTCCTGCTTATCCAGAGCTTTCAACCTGAACCGATGGCTGTTGTTTCCTCCCATGAGCGACGAGAATAGCGACAATAAACTGGACCATAGCCGGCTGCGGCAGGCGCGGCAGGCGGCCAGACTGACCCAACATAAGCTGGCCGGGAAGATCGGTGTCGATCAGTCCTATATCAGCTACCTGGAAAAGCAGGATCGCGGCATCAGTTTCGCTGTGCTCAAACGTTTGGTCGATGCCCTGGGCGTGTCGATGGGCTATCTGGCCGGGCAGGTGAGCGAGCCGGCGCCGGACCCTTATCAGGTGGACGATCCCCTGGAGGTCATCCGCGGCCGCTATGATCTTCCCGAAGGATTGCGAGATCTGGCCGCCGCGCGAGACCTGCTGGAGGTGCTGCAAATCGAACCGGCGGAGTGGCGGGCTCTGATCGGGCTGGCGACCCACTGGCGCCATGCGCACCTGGCGCGGCGGGATGGATGGGTCCAGATTCTGTTCACGTTACGGTCGGCAGGACCGCCAGGGACAGCGGTGAGCTGATGGCGTCCAGGCAGGCGAATTAACACTCCTTAACAGTTCCGGCCCAGCCGATCGGGTAGAATGCATCTCACCCAATGGTCGTTTTGGGCTTAATCCTCCCCTTAAGTATTAGCCAGCAGTCAGGACGCTGGCTTTTTTTATCCCCTCCCTTCCTCCAGCGCCGGCCTGCACTCCAAGCGGATCAGGTATTCCTGGCCGCATGGACGGCCACGATGGTGGTCATGCTGTGCTGGGTGCAGAACTGCTGCGGTTTCTGGGTGGAGTCGAAGCCCATGTATTAGCCCTTCAAGGCGCCTGTAGGAGCGAGCTTGCTCGCGAACAACACCAGCTTGCTGGTGACCGCTCCCTTCGCGAGCAAGCTCGCTCCTACACGAGAGCGGGCGACTGGTTACGCCCATTTGGTATAGCCTCTTAGTAGTCCTCGGTCTGAGTGTCCTCCGTATCTCTTACCGCCCGGTTGTAATCCCGTTCCGGCAGGCGATTGCGGCTCATCCTGCCCGGAGGCCAGCGGTGGCCGCCTCCGCCCGTATCGGCGGGCTGGATGGTGCTGATCGCATGCTTGAATACCAACTGGGGTGGCCCCCCCTCCGCTCCACCCAACAACAGGGTGTACTGGTCCATTTGCTGGAGCTGGCCGGACAGACGGATGCCATTGACCAGATAGACGGTGACTGTATGGCCGATCAAGTTGCCCAGGAAATTCGCCTGCAGCACGTTAGACGCTGGCTTGGTCGAGGTCTGGGATGATTGCCGCTCAGCATTCTGGCGGGATGGTTTGTCGATATCATTTCTTAAGGAGAGTGTATCCATGGGTGGCGCCTTTCACGAGGTTGATATGCGGTTAATCTGTTCTTTGCTTGGATTCCGGCTCAGGATGAGTCTTTGCGCTTCGGCAACGACGGCCATACCAATCCAGACCAGAATTTTCACCCGTTGTTCACCCGGCAGGAGCGCTGTCGCTGCTATAACCATACAGCGGCGCCAGCCTGTCATGCACCTGGGCATCGATTGCCGCCACCTGCCGATCATCGAAATAATCGCGATAACCGCCCACCTTGGCCCGGCGCACCTTAAAGGAATTGGGATTGCTCTTGTCCTTGGGCACCAGCCGGTTGCCGCTCAGCCAGAATATTTTCTTCTCTTCCAGTTTCTTCATATTGTCGTAAGAGGCAAAAGTTACCGCCTCGCGAATATCTTCCGTCGAGCCGGGCGTCCCCATGAACTCGACAATCTGCTTCAATACCGCCTCCGGCTGCGCCCGCATGTCCTCATACCGCACGATCAGCATATTTTCGATCCGGGGCAGCTCCCGCGCCCAGTCGTTCATAAAGTCGATAATCTTGGGCAGACCGGCGTCGGGGTCGATGACGAAGTCATAGACCGAAATGTCCTGCTGATGATCTGGATAGTTGTTTAACCCTTTCTTATGCGGCCGCATCCGATACTTCCACTGGAAAAATTGCGATACCGCCACGTCGCGCGGGTCGCGCGCCAGCAGAACGACCTTCTTGTCGTAGAAATCGACTTTGGAATCCTTATGCTCGGTATAATCCTTCAGATAATTGTCGTGAGTGAAGAACACCTTGGGAATGGCCGGGTTCTTGCGATGAAAATTATCGAAGCCGAGAAAACTGCGCCGGGACAGGTTGTGTTTCACCTGATAGAACCGCGACAGCATGACGCGCAGCCAGGTACGACCGCTTTTGCCAAAGGAGACGATAACGCAATCCGCCTGTTGCAGGCGGTGGAATTCCTCGCGACCGCGCAGCCGGCGCTCGATGCGTATCTTTTTTTCCTTGGGAAGGAAAAAGAGCGCCAACAAAGTGGCTTCCCGCGTGATTTTTTTGATGATCGTATGCATGGCAGTGTTACCTTAGTTCGTTGTTACCGTGAAAATCCTCGTAGGTCGGGTTACCGTGAAAATCCCCGTAGGTCGGGTTAGGTGCGCCCTTCCGCCAAGCCTGGAGATAGCAGAAACCTGGCGGGCGCACCGTAACCCGACGTATGGGCCGATTTTCATCACTGGGAGTGCTTCTCTCCGAAAAGCATGACCAGTTAGGCGCGCCTTCAGCCAGGCCTGGAGATGGCAGAGACTTTGTGGGCGCGCCGTAACCCGACAGGGGGGGTTGCCGGAAATAGCCCCAAGCGGTGAATCCTGTTATGCTTTAATAATATAGGGTTAAGCATCCCATTCCATAGCCGGATAGACCATAAACTTACAGTTTGCCGTTCCGAGTAACCCCATATGTCAATGTTCAATCTAGCCGCCTTGGCGGCCACGCCCTTACAACGCGATCCTTTCGATTTTCTGATCGTGCCGGCCTTCATCGAGACCGAAGCGCTGGCCGGGATCAATCGGGATTTCCCGCCGATGGCGGGGCCGGGTAATTTTCCCCTGGAAGAGTTGCACTATGGTCCCGGTTTCCAGGCTTTGCTGGACGAACTGCAAGGCCCTGAGTTCGCACGCCAGATCACGACCAAATTTGACGTCGACCTGACCGATTGCCCGACCATGATCACCGTGCGTGGCTACTGCGAACCCAGCGACGGCGATATTCATACCGACTCCAAAACCAAAATTATCACCGTGTTGGTCTACTTGAATACCGACTGGTCGAGTGAAGGGGGGAAACTGCGCCTGCTGCGCTCCGCCACCGATATGGAGGATTACGCCGCCGAGGCGCCGCCGGTGGGTGGTACGTTGCTGGTGTTCCGTCGCAGCGATAACTCCTTCCATGGCCATAAGCCGTTCGAGGGGGAACGTCGTATCATCCAACTCAGTTGGGTCAAGCCTAAGCGAGTCTCCAATTATACGCAAAAAGACCGCAGTATTGCCAAGCGTATCAAACGCTGGATCAAAGCCGCTTGAGCGGCGCTAGGCCGTTACGCCCGGTAGCAGCGCCTTGATGCGCTCCACCACGCGGGGCAGATCGTCGAGCAACTGGGGGCCAGGCGGCAGAAAAGGTTCACCCAGGCGCACGGCCAGACCGCGCTGTATCAGCAACTCGTGTACCGCTGTCAAATCCCGCGAATAGCCGATCAGACCGAGCCGATAAAGCCCGTCTCCCAGCGCTTGCAGCGGCGCCCGTCTGCCGGCGGCGCCCGGCTGTACCAGCCGGGTCAGGGCGTTGCGCAGCCGTTCCACCACGGCCAGCTTATAGGGGAGTGGAAAGATGGCGAGCGGCTTGCCCAGGCGGGCGACTTCCACCAGCATCGAAATACTGTCCCCGGAGACGATGAAACGATCGGCCAGACCCAGCAGGGCCAGATAGGGATTGGCGGAATCGTTCGCCTGCCAGCGATATAGTATTGCACCCGGTGGCAGGCCGGCCTGTAATGCCTCGACCACTGCCGGCGGGGTCCGCCGGCTGGTGGTGATATAGAGCGTACCGCCGGTCTCGGCCGCGATCTGCCCGATATGAGCCAGCAACTGCGCGGCCACCTTGGAATCGAAGACAAAAGGCTTGGTTTGCCCTCCCACCAGCACGGCAGTCAAGGGTCGGGGCAACGCCGCCAGACGGGCCTGCCAGGCGTTGGCCGCCGCCGCGACGGCGGTGGTGTTGCTGCGCATCAACGGCAGGTCGATAGGCAGCACGTTAAGTTGGTTCGGCAGACAGTACTGCGGGGTGGCGATCACCAGCGCGAATTTTTCGAGCCAGCGTTTCGGTCGTCCCAACAGGACGATTTGGGTCCGTCCGCCGGATTGCTCACGAATCCACAGCGCCGCCATGGCAGGCCGCCGGCCGATGGTAATCACCAGTTCCGGCCAGGGTGGCTCCAGCGCTGCGGAACGAGCTTTGTCGAGATGGTACAGGGAGGCTTTGAAGGGCGGTTTACCGAGCACGTAAGGCGCCAGGAAATAAAGCTGCTTACGCTCACACGGCTGGCCTAGCGCCGCCGCGATAATCTCCACCTGGGCGTTATCGCCCAGTTTATCGCCGATCACCAACCAGATGCGGGGAGGCCGATCGAGCGATCCGGGTGCTGTTGATTCAGGCGTCATGAGCATGGATCGATGGGTCTGTCGGTTGCGGGTTGCCACTTGGTAGTTCAGGCATTGGCAGAGTAAACTTATATGACTGGTCTGGAGTCGAGCAACACGGTGCAGGCTGTCATGTGGTCGAAGTTGTTACGGTTTTCTCAGGGCATCCTTCATTCTACACAAAACCAGCCTGGGACGAGGCAGGAACCAGTGTTGAGTAGAATCCTGTTCGTTTGCATGGGTAATGTCTGCCGCTCCCCGATGGCGGAAGGCACGCTGCGGCGCATGCTGGAAGACGCCGGACTGGGCGATAAAGTACTGGTGGCGTCGGCTGGCACCCACACGTTCCATCTCGGCGCCACACCGGATAGGCGTGGTCAGATCGTCGCCGATCGGCGAGGGGTGAAACTGAAAGGCATCCGCGCCCGCCGGATTGCGGAGGAAGACTTTACCGCGTTCGATTACCTACTGGCCATGGATCGGGAGAATTACGACTATTTGCGCGAGTCGTGTCCTCAGCCCGAGCACCTTGAGAGGATCCAGCTTTTCCTGAGCTACGCACCGCATCTGGCCGACCGGGAAATACCCGATCCCTATTACGGCAGCCAGGTCGGCTTCGAACGGGTGATGGATCTGCTGGAAGCCGGCGCCGAAGGCTTCCTGCTCCACCTGCGGCAGCGCTATAGCCTGTAGCGGCAGGCGCGGCCGACCTTATTTGCTGTCGCCGCCGATCGGCAGGGTCAGCGGCTGTCCACCGGCAGCCGTCCCATGGGGCCACTGCCAAAATCATCGGCGGAAGTAACCGTTCAGACCCCTCTCCCCGACCCTCCCCCACAAGGGGGGAGGGAGTTTTTGCAAAACAGCAGCTTAATCTATTCCCCCTCCCCTTGTGGGAAGGGGTTAGGGGGAGGGGTTTGAACGCTTATCGGCGGAACGCCCGGCGGGCAGTGCGATCCGTTACCCCTTTGCCATAGTCAGCAGATAAGCGGCGGGACGCCGCTTCCACTTTTCGACCAGAGTTTCACTCGGCTTGATCGCCTGATCCCGACTCGCCACTTTGGTGGATTTTGGCCGCGCCGGTCGCGTTTTAGCCACCGTCGGTTTGACAGAGGATGCAGGTTGCGGTTTGGACGCCACCTTGGCCGACGCCTTGGGAAGCGGGCGTGAGGACAGACCGGTTGCCTTGGTTTTGGAACCCGCCACTGCGACAGGTTGGGATTGTTGCCTGCTTGCCCGCCGGGTGCTTGCAGCCGATGTTCGCTTCGGCGCCGCCGGGGCCGGCGAGCGGGCGCTGGCCCGTATCGTCACGGCGCCAACCGGGCCTTGCTCTGCGGCTGGCGTCGCATGCGCCAGCCGATATGCCGGCGCCTGGGTTTTCAAGTAGGCCCGGATACCTCGCAGTAGGGCCTCGGCCAGTTGCTGCTGCTGTTTGCCGTTGCGTAGCCGGGCAGCCTCCGCCAGATTGGAGATAAACGCCGCCTCCACCAGAATCGAAGGAATATCGGGCGCCTTGAGCACGACAAAGCCGGCCCGTTCCACCATGCCGGCATGCAGACTGCCGACTCTTCCCAATTGCGCCAGCACCTGTTCAGCCAGCGTCATGCTGTCGGCCAGAATGGCGTCATGGTACATGTCGAACACCACCGCCCGCACCACCTCATCCTTGATATCCAGGCCGGCCACGCCCGGGGAATCGGCGGCATTTTCCCGTTTCGCCAGCCACTGGGCCGCCGCGCTGGAAGCGCCCCGCGTGGACAGTACGAATACCGAGGAGCCTCTGGATTCGGGATTGGTGAAGGCATCGGCGTGAATGGACACCAACAGGTCCGCCCTATACCGGCGGGCGATGTCGATACGCTGCTGCAGATGCAGGAATCGATCGCCGCTGCGGGTCAGCACCGCCCGCATCCCGCCCTGGCTGTTCACCAAGCCAGCCAGTCGCCTGGCGAGTTGCAATGCGATGTCTTTTTCCAGCATTCCGCCGGGACCGACCGCGCCCTGATCCTTGCCACCATGGCCCGGATCGATCGCCACGATCAAGGTTTTGCCGCCGCCGGCATTGGCCACCGGCAGCGGAGCCAGGGCGCACAAAGCCGCCAGCATTACCCAGGCTGCGGTGACGAAGCGCATCGGTTCCTCCCTCTTTTGCGGTTAAAGTTCAAGCTTAATGGGACTGGACTCGCTTGGCAACGTTTCGCCGGCTGGAAGCCGGCGCCACGGGCCTTGACGCAGCGCCGCCTCTCCCCTGGCGCTGGCGGCAGCCAGGCGACACAAACGGCCCGCCGCGGTATGTTGCAGTTCGATAATCAGATCCGCCGGCGGCAGGAAACCGCGGCCACGCTCCGGCCACTCCACCAGAAAAATGGAGCGGCCATCGAGAAAATCCCGCAAGCCCAGGAATTCCAATTCTTCCGGGTCCGCCAGCCGGTAGAGATCCAGATGCACGATCTGCCGGCCCGCCACGGTATAGGGCTCCAGCAGGGTATAGGTGGGACTGCGTACCGGTCCGGCATGGCCCAGGGCGCGCACCAGACCCCGCACCAGCGTGGTCTTGCCGGCTCCAAGTTCGCCACGAAGATAGACCACGCAACCCGGTGGCAAGGTGTCCGCCAGGCGGGCGCCCATCGCCTCGGTAGCCTCGGCGGATGCCAACGCCAGTTCGATCATGGGTTGGTGGGATTGACCAGTTCCTGCAGAAACGGCAACAGGTCCATCGCCAGCAAGCCCCTTTCCCCCCCTGCCGCCGCCCGGTCGCCGGCGCAACCATGAAGATAGACGCCGGTTCTGGCGGCCTGCCAGGGCGTCAATCCCTGCGCCAGCAGGCCGGTAATAATACCGGTGAGCACATCCCCCATGCCGCCCGTCGCCATCCCCGGATTACCGCTGTTACAGACTGCAATTCCTTCCTGTTGCTGGGCGATCAGAGAACCCGCCCCTTTCAGGACGCAGACCCCGCCGAAGCGCAAGGCCAGTTCCGAGACGGCGGTAAAGCGATCGGCTTCCACCTGGGCGGAAGTCATTTGCAGCAGGCGCGCCGCCTCGCCGGGATGGGGCGTCAGCACCCAGTTGTCGCGCATGACCGGATTTTCCGCCAGCAGGTTCAGGGCGTCGGCGTCCACCACCAGGGGCAGATCGCTGTCCAACACGAACTGAAGCATGGCCTGTCCCCATTCCCCCCGGCCCAGGCCGGGGCCGACCGCCACCACGCCGGCGCGCGCCATGAGTTCGCCCAATTCGGCTATATCCTCCACGCCGCGAAACATCAATTCGGGACGGGCGGCGGCCTGGGCAACAGCATGAATCTGGCGGGTGGCCACGCTGACCAGGCCCGCACCGCAGCGGGCGGCGGCCTCGGCCGCCATGCGCGCGGCGCCGGCCATTCCCAGTTCGCCGCCCACCACCAGCACATGGCCGTGATGGCCCTTATGGGCGCTGCGTGGCCGACGCGGCAATAATTCGGGTAGATCCACTCCGGTATAGCGTTGGGTGGCGGTATGAATGCGGCTATAGATATCGGGGGGCGCTTGTAAATCGTCGAACAGTATCGTGCCGCAACAGCCGGGTCCCTGGCCGGTAAACAAGCCCTGCTTGAGACCGATAAAGGTGATGGTCAGATCGGCATGGATGGCGAGGCCCATGATCGCGCCGCAATCGGCCTGCAGACCGGAGGGAATATCGATGGCGAGAATGCCGGCGGACCGGCTGTTGATCGCCTTGATGGCGTCGCGCCAGACTCCGCTCACCTCCCGCTCCAGGCCGGTGCCCAGAATGGCATCGACGATGACATCGGCGCCGGCCAGCCGTTCGGCGGCGAAGGGCTGGATCGCCACGCCGGCCGCCTGGGCATCTTGAAAGGCGGTCAGGGCATCGTTCTCCAGTCGCGTCGGCTCGCTCAGAGTCAGCACCTGGGTGTCCAGGCCGGCCTGGTGCGCCAGCCGCGCCACCACGTAACCGTCGCCGCCGTTATTACCGCCGCCGCACACCACGACCACCCGTCGGGTCTGGGGCCAGCGTTCCTGCAAAGCAGCGAAGGCGGTGGCGCCGGCACGGGACATCAGGGTATAGCCGGGAATGCCGCGCTCCTGAATGGCGATGCGGTCCAGCTCCCGCACCTGGGCGGCCCGGTAGAGGGCAATAGGCAGTGCTTGCATGGAATAGACTCCCTCGAAGATGAGAATTACGGGAAAATAACGTCATTATCTCTGGAAAACCAATCCTACCGCCATGCCTTTCCCATTCGATCCGCATACTTTGGCCGGCCAGATCAAACGCTGGGGCCTGGATCTGGGCTTTCAGCAGATCGGCATCGCCACTACCGATCTGGGCGAGCATGAAACCCATCTGCTGAACTGGCTGGCCGCCGGCTACCATGGCGAAATGAGCTATATGGCCCGTCACGGTGTCCGGCGCAGCCGTCCCCAGGAACTGCTTCCCGGCGCCTTGCGGGTCATCACGGCGCGCCTGGATTACTGGCCGCCGGCGGGCGCGGACCCCCACGCCGTACTGGCGGAGCCGACCCTGGCATACATCTCCCGCTATGCCCTGGGACGGGATTATCACAAGGTGCTGCGGCAGCGGCTGCAACGACTGGCCGGGCGGATCGAGGCGGAGATCGGGCCGTTCGGCTACCGGGCATTCAGCGATAGCGCGCCGGTGCTGGAAAAGGCGCTGGCGCAGCAAGCGGGGTTGGGCTGGATCGGCAAGCACAGCAATCTGCTGGATCGTCGGGCCGGTTCCTGGTTCTTTCTGGGGGAACTGTATGTCGATCTGCCCCTACCGGTGGATCCGCCCGGAAGCGCCCACTGCGGCCGCTGCACCGCCTGCCTGGATATCTGTCCGACCCAAGCCATTGTCGCCCCCTATCAGGTGGATGCGCGGCGCTGTATTTCCTATCTCACCATCGAACTGCACGGTTCGATTCCGCTGGAATTCCGCCGTCCAATCGGCAATCGCATCTACGGCTGCGATGATTGCCAACTGGTGTGCCCCTGGAATCGCTTTGCCCGACCGACGGCGGAGACGGATTTCAGCCCGCGCCATAGCCTGGACAATGCCCGGCTGGTAGACCTGTTCGCCTGGAGTGAAGCGGATTTTTTGCGTCGCACCGAAGGTTCGGCCATCCGCCGCATCGGCTATGAACGCTGGCTGCGTAATATCGCCGTGGCGCTCGGCAATGCGCCGTCGGATACCGCGGTGGTCTCCGCCTTGCAGGCGCGCGCCGCGTATCCTTCCGCGCTGGTGCGGGAACAGGTGCAATGGGCGCTGGCGGAACAGGCGGCAGGATGGGGTGGGTAATCAGTTCCCCGCCAAGCCTCACTTTTTCTTCATAATCATATAGATGCTCGCTGAAAACCGCCTGCTTTCACCGTAGCGCGGACCATGGCGGTAACGGGGGGACTTGTTGTATTTACTCATCGAAACCACACACCCGCATCCTTTTTACAACAGATTTTTGCTAATAACCTACTAATTTGTTAATAATTTAATTATATTGGTTTAACTGCCTGTTATGGTGTATAAGCATTTGATTTAAAATAATTAAAAATTTTTCTGCGAGCTATGGTGGGAGTATCGAAGCATGCTATGGATACCCTTACCAGATTCATTAATTATTTTAAATCAATTACTTATATAACAGCTTTATAGAAAAAGCAGGAACACAGAAGAGACCGATTGTTAATTTTTCTTGATTTATGGAAGAGGTTTGGTCTAAAGTCGGAGAACCTGAATCCTTTAGGCCATCAGGAGATGTGAATAATGCTAGCAAAAGCAACTATTCAGTCGTTGAATAGCCTTAGAGATGACAGCCAGAATCCGGCTCCTGTGAACGCCACGCCTGCTTTGAGCAGACGTGGCTTCCTGAAACTGGCTGCTCTCTCGCTGGGAGGTCTGGCTGTCGCTCCCGCCCTAGCCAGGGTGGCGACCGCCAAGGACCGCGAACTGTTCATTTACAACCCCCATACCAGTGAAACTATCCGGTCGGTTTACTGGACACCTGTCGATGGCTACCTGCATGAATCCCTCCGGGAGGTCAGTTGGGCGTTGCGCGACTACTACACGGATCAGATGAAGATCTACGATCCGCGACTGCTGGACCAGTTGTACACCTTGCAATTGATCATGGAGTACGACACCGTGCCGCTGCATGTGATCAGCGGTTATCGCTCGCCGTCCACCAACGCCATGCTGTGTAGGCGGAGTCGGGCGGTGGCCAAAGACAGCTTCCATATGTACGGCATGGCCACCGACATCCGCATGCCGGGTCGCGGCACGGGGGACTTACGTCGGGCGGCGCTATCGCTCCAGGCCGGCGGCGTGGGTTATTACCGGCGCTCCGATTTCGTCCACGTCGATACCGGGCCGATTCGCACCTGGGCTTATTAGCCACTCTGCCAGTGGCAACGCCAGGCTACTCATTGTTCCGACATTGTTCCGACACCCGACTGGGAAGGAAAGGGGAAAGTTATTTCCCCTGCCTTCTCAAGGTGTTTATTGGCGAATGCCCACCCCTCTTGCCAGCAACCACAGGCTGAAGCTGAACAGAACGGCGATAAACAGCAGGATAATGGCAAAAGCCAGATAGATATTAATATCGGCAATTCCCAGTAGGCCGTAGCGGAACGCATTGACCATATAAAGAATTGGATTGAGGTGCGAAGCGTTCTGCCAGAACTCCGGCAACATCCGGATGGAGTAGAACACCCCACCCAAATAGGTCAAAGGCGTCAACACGAAGGTGGGGATAATAGCAATATCGTCGAAGCTGTTGGCGTAGATCGCATTCACAAAGCCGCCCAAGGAAAACAGGATAGCGGTAAGTACCGTCACCGCTACCATGATGGCGAAATTGTGAATATGCAAGTCATTGAAAAACAGGGAGACCAGGGTCACCACGATGCCGACGATCAACCCGCGGGCTACACCGCCGGCGACAAAGCCCAGCAAGATCAAGTAATTGGGAAGTGGCGATACCAGCATTTCCTCGATATGGCGCTGGAATTTGGAGCTATAAAAGGAAGACACCACATTGGCGTAGGAATTGGTAATGACCGACATCATGATCAGTCCTGGAACGATGTACTGCATATAGGTAAAACCATCGATAGGGCCGATCTGGGAGCCGATCAATTTGCCGAAGATAATAAAGTACAGGCTCATGGTAATCGCCGCCGGCAGAATGGTCTGGATCCAGATGCGCAGAAAGCGCAGCATTTCCTTGATCAGGATGGTTTTAAAAGCGATGAAATTGGCTCGGATTCGCATTTAGGAATCTCCTTTATGAGGGAAGGTCCTACAACAGGCGGTCAATGATACCATCGGGGATGGCGGAGCGGGCGGATCGCCGCTACACCTGGTTGCTGGGGTGCAATTAAAAGTGCGAGGCGCCTTCATCATTGCCGCTGGTCCCCCTGGGAGCGCTGGCGTCCTCGCCGGCTCCTTGAAAGCGCCGGCCTTTGGCCGGATTTTTGCCGGCGGGGACGCCGGCGCTCCCAGGACCGGGCAACCATGCTCGCTGTTCCACCCTTAACGGCTACCGGATCGATCCATCATGCTCAGATTAACCACCGTTGCCGCCAGCGGCGCCTTACTGCTGCTGTTACAGGGCTGCGCCAACACTACGCCGCCGAATCCCGATTATCCACTCGCCGGGTGCAATCCGGGTGTGGACCAGTTTAACCGTGCAGTCAACTGCGCTCCGCCACCTTCCGCCGACCAGAGCCGACCTTCTTATGTGAAAAACGATTGCAGCGCCCAGAGTCACTTCAGCGAGAAGACCTGCATCCCGGCCAACGATCCCGTGGCGAACGCCGCCGAGGAAATTCTGGGAGTAAAACAATCCCCGACGGGCCAGCCGCTCGATCTGGAACAGTCGGTCGAAGTCGGGACGCAGGGCGTTAAGAAGGAATTTGGGTTGTAACTTCCTTGCTCGGCGGTTAGCGATGCTCGAACGTGACGACGCTCACCTGCTCCGCCCGCCGGGCGCCCTGGGCCTGATTCGATACGACTGTGCCCAGTCCGCGTGTTTTTATGCTGGTTGTCAACTGCTCCTGTAATTGCTTGATCAGGCTGGCTCTCTGCTCCTGCCGCGCCTGGGACAGGGCTTCATATTGCTCTTGAAGCGTCTGATCGGGCTGTCGGGAGGCCATGAAATAGATGGTTTCCCGCCCGGTCCGATCATCCAACACGAATGATTTATTCTGGGCGGGCAGAATATAGGTCATACCAGCCTGCACCGGATTGCGATTGTCGAGCTTCACGCCCTTGAAGCTTTCCATGGGAAATAATTGATTGACTCCCTGATTGCTGTCGATCTGGAAGATATAGACATAGCTGTCTTCACTGGGCGTAAATTGAATGATGTAATGATCGCCGGAATACAGCACGGCACCGTTCATGAAGGGCTTGAACGCGCCTTGGTCTCCAGCCCAGTATTTGTAACTCTCTTGAAAATTAAGCAGTTTCGAGGCTCCGGGATCGTAGGCGATGCCTGGAAGACCACGGCTGGGGGAGGCGCAGCCAGCGCTGAGCGCGCAAACCAGCAACACCGCTGGGTAGCGAAAGTAACCGACACGTTTCATAGCGTGTTATTTCTTTTCCAGATGGACGAACGTAAATGTGGGAACAGCCGGCGCCTCTTTTTGTAATTTGGCGAGTAGCATATTTTGCCGGTCCGCAATCTGGGTGGTGTTCTGCTGCTGGCGGGCTTGTTCGAGGGCGTCGTACAACTGTTCCAACACCGTATTGGATTCTTTAAATACCAACACATAAATCTTTTCCTGACCCAGCCGATCATCCGGGAGTACGAATGCCTTATCGTCGGCTGGCAGTTGATACTGGCGTCCCGCCTTCACCGGATTGGTTTGATTGAGGGCGACTCCTTGCAGGCTTTTCATTGGAAACAAGCGGTAGATGTCCTGATTGCTGTCGATATAGAAGATGTATACATGGCTGTCCTGCTCCGGCGAGAACCAGATTTTGTAGTGATCGCCGGAACGCAATTCACTGCCAGGCGGGAGGGTGCGCAATTCATCCTGGCCGGCGGGACGGTAGTAGTAGCTGACCTGGATGCGCGGCGAGGCAGGATTGATCAGAAGCACGATAGCACCGATCAAGGTGGCGGTTATCAGAGCAGCGATGGTTATATCTTTGATTTTCGGGGTTGGCCGGTTCTCTGTTAAAACACCGACCAGATCGACCCGCTGGATGTGCTGAAGCGCTGCCGGCAGTTCCTGTAGTCGCTCACGATTTTCCAACCATTCCCAAATGCCGCGAGCTTCGTCGCCGTGCTTGAAGCGGGCCTGGTCGGCAGGGCGAATTTCCAGATAGTCGGCCAAAGCCTTCCAGTCATCCCCCAGACGGCTACAGAATTCGACCTTGCTTGGACCGGAATAGATCATGAGAGAGTCAACTTCCTTGGGGTATATTTGGTTTATTCAAGGTCAGTAGTTCCAAGTTTGTTAAGGTGAAAAAGTAGCCCAAGTCAGCGAGCACATTGTCTTGCCCTGGAGTCACGATTGGAAAATGTCGAGAAGGGAATATATCATGACTAAAACAGCTACTACGAAGTGCAGTGTAGCTGCGGGTACCGGATCCGAGCGGTCGCGCAACAGGTGATGAGTTTGCCGATGAGCGCGGATTTACGCCCGGATGAGCAATAAACGATCAGCCAAGCGCTAAGAAGCTGGATAAAAATGCTTTTTGGCGCCTCGGAGAGGACGTGATGACGGCGTTGAGCAGCCCCCATGATCGGTTTTTCAAGGCGGTGTTTGGGCGAACTGAAGTGGCGGCGGAGTTTCTGGCGCGCTACCTGCCACCGGCGGTGGCGACGGCGCTGGATTGGGAAACCCTGCGAGCGGGCAAGGACTCATTTCTGGACCCGGGCCTGGCGCAGCATCCGACGGATTTGCTGTACGAGGTGGATCTGCGTGGCGGTGGAGCCGGTTACGTTCACGTCCTGTTCGAGCACAAAAGCTACGTGGAATCGCGGATCGGGCTGGACCTGCTGCGCTATCGGGTGCGGATTTGGGAGCAGTGGTTGAACACCGGCCATAGCGGCCGGTTGCCGGTGATCATACCGGTGGTGGTTTATCACGGCGCGAAGGCATGGCGGGTGAGCCGGCGGTTTGCCGACGAAGTGGCCGATGTGCCGGCGCTGCGGGAGTGCATACCGGACTGCGTCTATTATTTGATCGATCTGAGTCGCTACCGGGACGAGGAGTTGCGAGGCGCGGTGATGTTGCAAACCGCGCTGCTAACCTTGAAATACATCTTCCGGGATGACTTGCGGGAGCGGTTGCCGGAAATTCTCGGGCTGCTGCGGGAATTGGAGCAGAGTTCGAGCGGGCTGGATTATGTGGTCACGCTGCTGCGCTATCTGGCCCAAGGGGCGAGTACGGAGCGATTGGACGCTGACGAGTTGCGCCGGGTGGCGACGGCAGTCTTGAGCGGTGGAGGTGAGCTGATGATGACGATTGCAGAACAGTGGGAACAACAGGGCATCGAGAAGGGTATCGAGAAGGGCATCCCGGCGGGCGAGGTGCTGCTGTTGAGACGGCTGCTGATCCGCCGGTTCGGGCCGATTCCCGGGTGGGTGGAGACGAAGTTGGCGGGAGCGGAGCCGGCGCAATTGGAGGTGTGGGGGGAACGGGTGCTGGACGCGCCGTTGCTAGAGGCGGTGTTCGGGGAGTAGGCGAAAGGCGAAAGACAAAAGCCGACCAGCGGCGTCTGTCGGGCACTGAAGGTAATTGGCTATATTTTGATAGCAGGTTTAATAGTAGGTCGGGCACAGGACGTGCTCGATGTGCGCCGTGGCTCCGAGGCCACCCTCGGTTATCGGGCAACGCGCCGCTTTCGCTTCGCTTTTGCCCGACCTACGATTGATAAGTTGTACACGAAGGAGTGAATTCATGAGAAGCCTACAGTCGATAGGCCACCTTGGCAAGGTACACAAACAGATTCTGATCCTGTTGTTATCGCTGCTTGCCGCCCCACCGGCGTTCGCCGCGGGGCGGGTGGCCCTGGTGATCGGCAATGGGGATTATAAAAACGCACCCGAGTTGAAAAACCCGGTGAAGGATGCCCGCGCGGTGGCGGCGGCGCTGGAGCGCCTGGGCTTTACGGTACTGAAAAAGTTCGATCTGAATCGGCTGGAGATGGAAGACATCCTGGGCCAGTTCGGCGATCGGGCGAGGGCGGCCGAGGTGGCATTGGTGTTCTATGCGGGTCATGGAATGCAGATGGACGGACATAATTACCTGGTGCCGGTTGATGCCCGGCTGGATCAGGAGCGGGACTTGCGGCGGTTGATCCTCCTGGACGATGTGCTGAAAGAGGCCAGCCAGGCCAGCCGTCTCGGGCTGGTGATTCTGGATTCCTGCCGTGATAATCCATTTACGCAAACGCTGGCGCAAAGCATGGGATCGAGCCGTTCGGTGGCGGTTGGGCGGGGGCTGGCGCGCATCGAGAGAACGCCGTCGGATGTCCTGGTGGCGTTTGCGACGCGGGATAATGCGGTGGCGGCGGATGGTGTTGGCGAACACAGTCCCTTCACCACCGCCTTGTTGAAGCATCTGGAAACGCCGGGTCTGGAGGTGCGGCTGTTGTTCGGTCAGGTGCGGGATACGGTGCTGGCTATGACGAATCATGTCCAGGAACCTTACATCTATGGTTCTCTGGGCGGAACGCCGATTTATCTGGCGCCGCCGGCAGTCAATGCGCCGGTGGCCATCGCTCCGCCGGCAGGAGCTTCTCCCGTTACGCGACCGCGAGAGCCGCCGGTGGTCGCCACTCCGCCGGCGGGGGCGTCTCCCGTACTGCCAAGCCCTGCTACACAACCGCAAAAGCCCGTGGCCACTGCCTCGCCGACTGTAACACTGCCAAGTCCCTTTACGCGACCGCCAGAGCCAGTATCGCAACCGGGACGGGTGTTCCGGGATACTCTGAGTGATGGCTCCCAAGGACCGGAGATGGTGACGATTCCGGCGGGGACGTTTCTCATGGGATCGCCGGAGAGTGAGGCAGGTCGGAGTCACGATGAGCGACAGCATCCAGTGAGTATCAAAAGCTTTGCCATCGGCAGATACGAGGTGACCTTTGAGGATTATGATCGCTTTGCCGAGGCGACAGGCCGGGAGAAACCGGCTGATGAAGGCTGGGGCCGTGACCGACAACCCGTCATCGTAAGCTGGTCCGATGCAGACGCTTATGCCAAGTGGCTTTCCCAGCAAACCGGGCAACGTTATCGGCTGCCGACCGAGGCGGAGTGGGAATATGCCGCGCGGGCGGGGATACAGGCACCGTACTGGTGGGGGGTTGCCATAGGAAGCAATCGGGCTAACTGCAATGGTTGCGGCAGTCGCTGGGATAATAAACAAACGGCTCCGGTAGGTTCTTTTTCAGCAAATCCATTTGGGTTGTACGACACGGCGGGAAATGTGTGGGAGTGGACCTGCTCGGAGTATGACAAGGATTACGGAGGCAAGGAGCTAAGTTGTACTTGCAGCGAAACTGGCGGCCCGTGTGTGCTGCGGGGCGGCTCGTGGGACTCCGTCCCGCAGGGGGTGCGCGGGGCTGCGCGCATCTGGACCGACCCGCGCGCCGGGGTCCACACCTGGGGTTTTCGCCTAGCCAGGGCCTAACCCTTTGTCCTTGATCGTTTTTCCTTTTTCTGGGGGTCCATGGGCGAAGCCCCCTGGTCGCGAATTTTTCAGGGGTATGACATGCGCAGACACGATCGACCTCTTCTTAACAGGAGATTTGGCCTTGGTCGATAGAATCCTTATCCTGGCTGGTCTCCCTGGGAGCGCCGGCGTCCTCGCCGGCCCCCTGAGAACGCCGGCCAAAGGCCGGCTATGCCGGCGGGGACGCCGGCGCTCCCAGGAACAGGCAACGACATCTAAATCATGCAAAAACTGAAGAAATAACAGAGCGAATCCAGATGAGTTCTTTGCAACTGCACGGCTTTACCCAAACAGATTACGGACCGGATAAACAGGTGGTCAATTGTATTGCCTACCAGCACGGCAAAGCGCTTGGCGCCATTACCGTCGAAGATATCAGCGAGTTTCTCAAGCGCGACGGCGTCTTTGTCTGGGTGGGCCTGCACGAACCGGATGAGGAGGTGCTGCGGAAAATCCAGGAAGAATTCAGCCTGCATGAACTGGCCATCGAGGACGCCCACGCCGCCCATCAACGGCCCAAGCTGGAGGAATATGGCGAGTCGCTGTTCATCGTGCTGAAAACCGCGCAGCTGGTGGACGACGTGATCGCCTTCGGCGAAACCCATATTTTCGTGGGTAAGCGCTTCATCGTCACCGTGCGGCATGGCCCTTCGCTCAGCTATACCAACGTTCGGCAGCATTGTGAACTGCGGCCGCAGCGGCTCGCCGAGGGACCCGGCTTTGTCCTTTACGCGGTCATGGATTTCGTGGTGGACAATTACCGCCCGCTGATCGACATCTTCGAAGATAAATTCAAGCAACTGGAAACCGTGACCTTGCAGGGTAATTTCGACCGCCACGTGATCACGGAATTTTATAACCTTAAACGCAGCCTGATGGATGTGCGTAATGCGGTCCAGCCCCTGCTGGAAGTCTGTTCACGACTGATGCGCCTGCATCCCGATATCGTTTCTAAGGAAGGCCGGGTCTATTTCCGCGATATTAACGACCATATCACCCGCATCGTGGAGGCGGCGGACAATATGCGTGAAATGCTGACGACCGCCATGCAGGTCAATCTGGCGCTGGTCACCTTCCGCCAGAACGATGTGGTCAAGCGGCTGGCGGGCTGGGGCGCGATTCTGGCTATTCCGACCATGCTGTTCAGCCTGTATGGGATGAATTTTGCGGATATGCCCGAACTCAAGTGGCCGTTCGGCTATCCGGTGGTGCTGG
This sequence comes from uncultured Pseudomonadota bacterium, assembly GCA_903844665.1. Lineage (GTDB taxonomy): Bacteria > Pseudomonadota > Gammaproteobacteria > Competibacterales > Competibacteraceae > CAIMUS01. The sequence continues at coordinate 7,098 of CAIMUS010000319.1, read as the reverse complement.
GCGTGGTCGGGGTGGGGTGCGTGCTGCTGTACTGGAAACTGAAGCGCGCTGGCTGGTTGTAGGAGCGAGCTGGCTCGCGAAGAAACCACCCCGGCGCTGCGCGCCACCCCTCCTTGAAAAGGAGGGGAAAGCAGCCATACCTACCCTTGCTCGCGAAGAAACCACCCCGGCGCTGCGCGCCACCCCTCCTTGAAAAGGAGGGGAAAGCAGCAATACCTGACCTAATGCTGCAAGGTGAGCATGAAGCGCTGTTCGCCGGAGCGCAGCAGCGCGCCTTCCCGGGTAATCGCTTCCACCACCGGCCCTTCCTTTAATTGCTCCCCTTCCCGGTAACGCCTGGAATTGATCAGCACGAAGCGCTGGCCCGGTTTGTCGCTGTAAACATGTACATCCATGCTTAGCTCGGGTGCGACATAATTCGGCGCCAGCGGTGGATCCGGCGGATTAACCGGTCGCTTGGTCGCCACTGCCGGCGTCTTCAAGCCGGACGGGGGGCGATAGTCTTCAGCCGGCAGTTCCGGCAAAGGCGATCGGGTTGCCAGCGGCGGCGGATTGTCCAGCAGTTCCGTCCGAACGCTGCCTGCACGTCGGCTCCTGGGGAATTCCGGCGCACTGGACGGTTCCTGTTTGGCTACTTTGACGGGCGGTTTTGCCGGAATCTCCGGAGTTGCCTTGGGAACGGCGGGCGGCGTCGGCGAGGCGAAATCGGCGGCGGTCAATTGGCCGGGAGATGGCGCCGCGGCCAGGCGCGGAGCGGCGGTCGGGCTGGTGGCCGGTTGCTCATGAGGAATAAACACCCAGGCCAGCACCGCCGCGTTGATACCCAACACCCCCACCAGTAGGATCCAGGGCCAGACCCGCTTCGTCGGGGGCGCCGGCAGGGCGCAGACCGCGGTCAAATCCGGCACTTGGCCCACGCTGCGTTCCCGTTCCGCTTTTCTCAACGCTTCCAGGATATAGGACATGTCAGTTCACCTTGGCTACGGCGGGTGCGGTCAGCACGGGCGTTCCCGGCGCCGGGGCCAGGTTGTCCAGCAGCGCCATGGTGCGCTGGCCCACCACCCCATCCGCTTGCAGATCATGGGCGCGCTGGAAATTGCGAACCTGTTCCACCAGGGCGGGATCGAACACGGCGGAGAAATCCTGCCCGGCCGGCGGCTCCTGGCCTTCGGCCATGGCCAGACGCTGGCGCAACCAGACTACGGGTTCACCAGTGGAACCCGGACCGATGAAGGTCAAGGAAGTCTGGGGACGCCAGAACATCAGGTAATCGCCGGTCCACCAGGACTGCAACTGCGGCAGCGGAACCTGCAGGAGGCGCCCGGCCACTTCCAAGGTGGCGGTTTCGCCTGTCAGCGACTTTAGCAAAATCTGCCGCTTGTCTCCCTGGGGCGACTTGAGTTGCAGTACGACGGGACGGTTATAGCGGCGCAGTTCCTGCCAGTCCGCCCGCCCGCTCAGGCAGCGTAAATTATGGCTTTGCGCATAGTCGCAGGGCGATTGTCCCGTCGGAATCCGGGCGTCATCCCCCCACAACGCCAGCAGCCGGGCTACCGGATCGGCGGCGGTCTTGTCGAACAAGACTGCCGCAATGTCCTGGGTCGGTGTGGCCGTAGCCGTTGGCGGGGTCACGGCTGTGGAGACAGCCGGCCGGTCAGGCAGGTAGGACGCTACCCGGGCCGGCAGCGGCAGGGTAGTGAGCAGAGTGGGTAGATACAGTTGGGCAGCGGCGACGGATAATGCGCCCAGGGCAACCAGTTCCAGCGCCAGCCGGAACCGGAAACCGCGTTTCTGGACGGGCTGGGGTAGCACCTCGCGCGCCGCCTGCCGCAACAGCCTCGTATCGACCTGTTTCAGGCCCCGACTGTATGTCCCCAGCAGGGCGCGGTCGCAAATGATATTAATCAGGCGGGGCACGCCGCCGGTCAGTCGGTAGACGGCCTTCACGGCTCCGCGCGTGAACAGCTCGGGTCTGCCGCCGGCGACCTGGAGGCGATGGGCGATATACGCGGCCGTTTGCTCGCGGTCGAGCGGCATTAGGTGATACCGGGCCGTGATGCGCTGCGCCAGTTGCCGCAGTTCCGGGCCCGCCAACAGCCGTTGCAGTTCCGGCTGACCTGCCAGGATCACCCGCAATAACTTATAGCGGCGGGTTTCCAGATTGGTCAGCAACCGCACCTGTTCCAGCACTTCATGGCCCAGATTCTGCGCCTCGTCGATGATCAGCACGGTGCGGCGGCCTTGCGCGTGGGTCGCGAGCAGATGCGTATTGAGGGCATCGATCAAGGTTTTCAGGGTGCAGCCCTGACGGGGATAATCGATCCGCAATTCATCGCAGATCACCGCGACCAGTTCCTGCTCGTTCAGGCGGGGATTGAGGCACAGAGCGATATCGGCGTGTTCGTGCTGCTGTTCCATCAGCGTGCGGATCAGCATGGTCTTGCCGGTGCCGACCTCGCCCGTCAACAGCACGAAGCCGCCATCTTCCCCCATGCCGTAGAGAAGATGCGCCAGCGCCTCCTGATGGTAGGGACTCAAATAGAAGTAAGCCGGGTCCGGAGTCAGCGAAAACGGATTAGCTTCGAGGCCAAAATGCGCCGTATACATATCGGTCAATGCTAGTGGATTTCCTCATTATACTGAGCATGCTGAATTTTAGCCCATAGCCAGAGCGGTAGGATGGGCAAAGCGGCATCAGCGCCGTCGTGCCCATCAATACTTCCATTGGATGCCGGCGGCTTGCTTAAGCTTCGAGCGTCGGATAGTCGATATAACCCTTTGGTCCGGGTGAGTAGAAAGTCCTCTTGTCCGGCTCGTTCAACGGCGCTCCCCGGCGGAACCGCTCCGGCAGATCCGGATTGGCGAGGAACAGGCCGCCGAAAACGATGGCGTCGGCACGGCCGGTACTCAGCATGGTCTCGGCTTTGGCCCGATCGAACCCGCCGCCGGCGAGGTAAGCGCTGTTGAACAGCGGCCGCAGCAGGTCATGATAGTCCACCGGCGTACCGAACAAGGCCACATGCAGATAAGCCAGCTTGAAGGGGCCCAGAGCCTGTACCAGGTAAGTGTAAGTCTCCTGGGGGGTGGCGTCGGCGATATCGTTGAAATTCATTTCCGGCGCGATTTTGATGCCGACCCGGTCGCCGCCGGCCACTGCCGTCATAGCCGCCAGCACTTCCAAAATAAAGCGGGCGCGGTTTTCGATGCTGCCGCCATAGCGGTCGGTCCGCAGATTGGTTTTGGAAGACAGGAACTGTTCCGGCAGATAGCCCGAAGCCGCATGCAATTCGACCCCGTCGAAACCGGCTTCCAGCGCCCGTACCGCGGCTTGGCGGTATGCTTCGATGATGCTGGGAATTTCATCGATTTCCAGGGCGCGCGGGGTGACATGCGGTTTCATGCCCTTGGCGGTGAAGGACTGGCCGTTGGGCTGTACCGCCGAAGGCGCCACGGGGGTGGCGTCATCCGGCAGGAAGGAGGGATCGGAGATGCGCCCGGCATGCATGAGTTGCAGGAAAATCCGCCCGTTCCTGGCGTGTACCGCCTCGGTCACCCGTCGCCAGGCGGCCGCCTGGGCATCGTTGTGAATACCGGGCGTGCGGATGTAGCCTTTGCCCATCGGTGCGGGAAAGGTGCCTTCGGTGATGATCAGGCCGGCGCCGGCGCGCTGACCATAATAGACGGGCGCCAACTCACCGGGCACGCCGGCGTCGTCGGCGCGGCTGCGGGTCATCGGCGCCATCACCAGCCGGTTGGGGAGGGTGTAACGACCGACTTCGACGGGTGTGAACAGCACGTTATCAGCAGTCATGCGATTCCTCTTTGGGGGTTCAGGTGGACGATCGAGCTATCCTGTCTTAAGAGGGATGCAGGGCGCGTTCGGTTCGATGCGGATTACAGAAAATGTGCCAACCCGGTCGGGGAGAGGTTGATTTCGCGGTGTGGCATGCCATGATCGAAATATTTCAGGGAATTTCCCTGAAATATTTTATGGAGTCGTTTTATCAGGTGGGTGGATGAAGCGACGCTATGCTGTCTCTCGATCCTGCGTATCGGCCTTGAGCGCCAGCAATTAAGATGCTGGCGCCTGAGTTATTGACTTCGACAATCTCGAAACGTGAAAAACGTTTTCTGCAATTAGCGCTGCGACCAGATATAAAACAGCTCGAATAACAGATAAAGGCTACCTATACTCAGTGAAGTCATCACACCAATGATAGCCTGGTTGGCAAAGTGGTTGTTCATCTCACAATCCTCTCGATAGAGTTTTATTAAACCGCGCTGGTTGCCAGAGTGTCGCGCCAGCTAGCGGTACCCTTTATCTCCTAACTATACAAAAGTCTCTTTGTTGGTTCGGTCCCTAACGCCGCTTTTTGGTCTTTCCATTGAGTCAATACACTAACAGAACTACCGCAGGATATATGTAACATTTTGCCTAAAATTTTGTGAAATATTCACCAACCGGCTGGCGGCTGGCCTGGAGCGGCTTTACCGCTTCAGGTCTTCGGCTATTGTTGCAAATTGTTGCAATGCCGCTTCCAGGTCTTCGGCGATTTCTGTGGCAATCACGTCCGGATCGGGCAGATTGGCGCTAGGCTGTTGAATTTGATAGTTTTTAGCTGATATTTTTTCATGCATAAAGTGTATGCTATAATTGTTTATGGTAATGAAGTTTATGTGTGGAGATATAGTGATGAAAATTTTGGTAGTGTAAATTTTCCAGTGATGAGAACATGTGAGCACTACATGTAGTGTTATCTTTGCTCTTACTACACAAAATAGCGTATCAACTTGTCTCCATCACTGGAAAATTTACAGTAAGAAAAGACGTGTTTCCATTTTCATCAACCACCCAAACCTCAATCGCTCCCCTAGCCAGGTAAAGCTGGATCTTCTCTTCGATTTCACCTTTTGAGTTCGAGGGCGACGTTATCTCGAATATCTCAGGAGCTTTCTTGTAGGGAGTTTCGAATCCGTATTTATCAATGAATGCATCCGATGCCCAGGCGACGTCAGCTACCTTGACTCCATCACTTGTTTGAATCGAGCACTCCATAATTATCTTGCCACCCTGCTTATGTCTGTCGATGTGAGAACCCACCTCATACTGGATACGCCCATGATTGTTGCTCGCAGGACTCATGAGGATTTTACCCCACCTATTGAGCTCGATCTTAAACGGCAGGTTCCTCAAGTAAGGATTATTAATGACGTTTGCCCAATCCATGTTTGCAAGCCTCTGTGTGTTATTGCGAAAAAATATACACCCTCCCATCATGCCTGACAAGCCCCGTCTACTCGACCAGGTGCGCGATCAAATCCAACTGAAACACTACATCGAGAGCGGGTGGATGGTGCGTGGAACGCACCCTACGCTGACTGGGAAATGTTGAGGTTCGTTCCTCAATCCAACCTACGCGCTACGCGCTGACTCCTTATTCCTCTACGCCGCTATCCGTGCCTTGATCTCTGGCACTTCAACATAGGCGAATGCCAATTCCCGAAATTCAGGATTCTCTAAATGGTATTCGATTGATTGTCTTTCAGGTACCGCTTGCCCGGCTTCTCGATAGGTTTCTAAATTAATCTGGATGGCTTCACAGGCCGCTTGTTTTGCCGCCTCAATCGTGTCTCCGTAGGTCACGATCGCTAAATCGGGTACTTGCACGGCAAACCCGGCTTCGGTTTGTTCCAGCATGATGAGATAGCGCATCACTTGACCTCCAGTTTAATCTTCTTCACGGTATCGAATGCCCGTCCGACAGGAACGTCTTTCTGCGGATGCACAATAGTAACTATAAACCGGCTTTCCGGATGCTTAAAGTTGTGATGGTCTCCTTTGACACTGACCAGTCTCCAGCCATATTCTTCAGCCAGCTTGATCAACTCTCGACTGGTGTACTGTTTTGGCATAGATTAAATTGTAAGCCTTTTCTCGCACTGTCTAACATTAGCATCAGCCAAGCGCGTAGCACGTCGGCTGCATGCTTTTGTTAGGGCTGTCGGAATAAATTGAGCCTGGCCCCTTTTTTCTTTCCTTTTTTCTTGTCGTCCAGTCGGTGTAGCCTGGATGGAGCGGAGCTTGCGAAGCGTAATCCAGGTTCTTCCGTTCATTATCAGGGTTCTGGCAGGCCGCCATTGCGGTCCTGGAGATCTTTTTCGTAGCCAAGTCGAGCCAGATAAAGGCGTGCGTATCGAGCAACAGCTTCATGGATTACCGCCGAGCCAAAAGTCTTCGGACAGTGGATCATTGAAGTTGTCGGCGATCCATCCCCTGCCTTCGTGCTGGCCAAAGGTCCGTTGCTTTTTAGGGTTGACCACGACCAGCTTGATAGGGTTCCGGTCTTCATCCTCGATCACGACTTCCTCGCCTTGCCTGGCCAAGGCGATAAGCTCAGTCAGATGTCCATCGGCGTCGGCGATGTTGACGTGGGTTGCCATAGCGTCACCTCGTGGTTTCCAGGGGAATCATTGTACAAGGACGATCTTCAACCTCTTTTTTTCATCGCGTACCCTCCATTCTATTTCAGTAACTGACAACCGCGATATCAGTCTTGCTGAAATCCTCGCCTTTGAAGAGCAGCCGGCGTAGCCTGGATGGAGCAGAGCTTGCGAAGCGCGCTGGCTTTTCCGTAGGAGCGAGCTTGCTCGCGAAGGGAGCGATCACCAGCAAGCGGGCACCGTTGCGAGCAAGCTCGCTCCTGTCATGCGCCACTTTTCCTGTTCCCCTACATGCCCGCTGAGCGTGGCATAATGGCCAACGTATCTCTACCGCTCCAGGTCTGAATGGTGCGCCTCTACTCGCAGGCAATTTTATGAAAACCGATAGTCTGTTCTACCGGCTGTTTCAAGAGCTGCCGGGATTGGTGTTCGAACTCGCCGATTGGCCGGCGCCGGCCGGAGCGGTATACACTCTGCATGCCGAAGAGTTAAAACAAACCAGCTTCCGGCTCGATGGACTGTTACTGCCAAAGCCGGAATTACCCCATCTGCCAGGGGTGTTCGTCGAGACGCAGTTTCAACTGGATAACGACTTCTACAGCCGCTGGTTTGCCCAGATATTCCTGTTTCTCTACCGACAAAAGTGGCAGGGGCCGT
>CAIMUS010000318.1 GCA_903844665.1 uncultured Pseudomonadota bacterium | reverse complement strand
CTAAAAGCCTGGCGGCCCTGTTCCGTCAGGCTTTCCAACTCTGATTTTACGGGGTAAGCGTTCACCCCCCTCCCCCTAGCCCCCTCCCACAAGGGGAGGGGGGATACGCTAAGTAGCTGTTTTGCAATAACTCCCTCCCCCCTTGTGGGGGAGGGTCGGGGAGAGGGGTCTGAACGGTTACTTTACGGGTGGATGCGCATGATCGATCTATCGTCTGATCAACTCTTCATCCAGCGGATCGTAGGCATCGCCATCCTGGCGATACTCTCTTTCGCCTGCCTTCAAATCATGGCTCCCTTTATCGGCCCGCTGCTCTGGGCGATCATTATCACGGTCTCGACCTGGCCGCTGTTCGTGCGTCTGCGCACAGCCCTGGGGGAACGGCGCAAGCTGGCCGCCACACTGATGACCATCGTCCTGGCCTGTCTGTTCGTAGTCCCCATCGTCTTGCTCGTCGCCTCGCTCTCCGAAAGCGTGGCCGGCGTCGTCACGCTGTTGCGCGATCTGACTTCGCTTAAACTCGGCGAGCCGCCGACCTGGCTGGCCAATATTCCGTTGCTGGGTACATACCTCGATGCGCAATGGCACAAGGCGATGGTCGATATGTCGGCGACGCTCGAACAGGTCCGACCCTACATCGAGCAGACCGCAACCTGGATACTGAAGCAGGCGGCAACATTCGGCACGGCCTTGCTGGAGTTTCTGGTGGCGGTCATTATTTCGGGATTTCTGTACGCCGGCGGCGAGACCCTGGCGCAGGCGACCCAGCGCTTTGCGCTGCGCACCGCCGGCGAGCGGGGCCTCACTTTAGTCGATGTCGCCGAGCGCACCATCCGTAGCGTGGCGCAGGGCGTGATCGGCACCGCCGTGCTCCAGGGTCTGTTGATCGAATTCAGCTTGATCGTTGCCGGTGTGCCGGGCAGTCCGTTGCTCGGTTTTCTGACCTTCCTGCTGGCCGTCATGCAGTTGCCAACCTTCCTCGTATGGGTGCCGGCGGCACTGTGGCTCGGTTACGAGGACCAGATGGGCTGGGCTATCTTCACCGCCGCCTGGGGGCTGCTGGTGGTCGGTACGGTGGATAACTTTTTGCGACCCTATTTCATCAGCCACGGGTCCCGGCTGCCGCTGCTGCTGATTTTCGCGGGCGTCTTGGGGGGCTTGCTGGCCTGGGGGCTGATCGGCATCTTTCTGGGCGCAACCCTATTGGCGGTCGGTTATACGCTGCTCTATACCTGGCTCTACGAAGAGTTGACGCCAACGGCGGAAGCCGGGGATGCTTTAACGAGTCAGCATCAGGGTGGGATAACAAAGTTCTCACCCGACTAAAGATCGCGGCAACCACTGGAAATTCCCAAATTCAGCACCACATCAGTCTGTTCAATCGCTTAAGACTCACCCTTCGACGGAGGCTGATCATGCTGCAACCACGTTATGCCGGCGACCGGGGCCATGCCAATCACGGCTGGCTCGATACTTTTCATACCTTTTCCTTTGCCAGTTACTACGATCCCACCCAGATGGGCTGGGGCGATTTAAGGGTCATCAACGAAGATCGCGTGCAGCCCGGCCAGGGCTTCGGCATGCACGGCCACAACGACATGGAAATTATCACCTATATCCTCGGCGGCGCTTTACAGCATAAGGACAGCATGGGCAACAGCGCCGTCATCCGCCCCGGCGAGGTGCAGCGGATGAGCGCCGGCAGCGGCGTGCTGCATAGCGAGTTCAATCCCTCGCAGACCGAACCGGTGCATCTGCTGCAAATCTGGATCGAGCCGAACGTTACCGGCATCCAGCCGGACTATGAGCAGAAATTCTTCGCCCCTGAAGAGAAAAGCGGCCGGCTGCGGCTGGTCGCTTCCGGCGACGGCCGGGAGGGCAGCGTCACGATCCATCAGGACGCCGCGGTCTATGTCACGGTGCTGGAACCCGGCGAGACGGTCGCGCATCCGCTGGCGTCCGGTCGCCGCGCCTACGTGCAGGTCGCCCGTGGAGCGGTGACGGTTAACGGTCAACGCTTGCAAGCCGGCGACGGCGCCAGGATCGAAGACGAGGCGGAGATAGCGCTGGCCGGCGCCGAAGAATCAGCCGAAGTGCTGCTGTTCGATCTGGCTTGAAAGCCGGGTGTTGATGATCTTTATCCCCCGGCTCCGGGAAGCCCCAGGGCGCGCGTACCCAGGGACAGCAGACGGGCCATCAGGGGCTTTTTGCCGACATAGTTGACCTCGAACAGATCGGCGGTTTTGCTGGCGGCCAGCAGATAATCATCGCTGGTGCGCAGTTCGTCGATCAGATCGAGCGCCACCGCCTGGGCGCCGTACCAGTGCTCGCCGGTGGCGACTTTGTCGATATCCATCTTGCCGCGGTGTTCCTTGACGAAGTCCTTGAAGAGTTCATGGACTTCCTCGATCTCCTGCTGGAACTTTTCCCGGCCCCTTTCCGTAATCTCTCCGAACAGAGTGACGGTCCGCTTGTACTCCCCGGCGGTAAACTGCTCGAAATCGACATCGTTTCGCTTCAACAGCCGGTTGAAGTTGGGCAGTTGCGACACCACGCCGATGGAGCCGACCACGGCGAAGGGCGCAGCAATGATGCGGTCAGCCACGCAGGCCATCAGATAGCCACCGCTGGCGGCGACCTTGTCCACCGCCACGGTCAGACCGATTTTCTGCTCGCGCAGGCGCAGCAATTGCGAAGCGGCCAAACCGTAGGCATGGACGACGCCGCCGGGGCTTTCCAGGCGCAGCAGGACTTCGTCTTCCGGCGCGGCCACCGTCAGCACGGCGGTGATTTCTTCCCGCAGTTCGGCCACTTCCGTGGCGCGGATATCCCCATGGAAATTCAACACGAAGATCTTCCGGTGTGGCGGCGCGTTCCCGCGCTCTTCAGCTTTATGCTGCTTTTTCAGCGCTTTGAGTTTGGCTTTGAATTCCTTCTTGGACAGCATGGCGGACTGCAGGGCGTTCGCCATCGCCTCATAGTCCCGGTTGAGGTGCTTGATCTCCAAGTGTTCCTTGGGCTTTATCTGGCTGCGGAACAGCAGCGCGACAATCCCGCCGATAATGGCCAGCGTCGCCACCACGATGGTGATGGTCTTTGCCAGAAATAAACCGTATTCGCTCAAAAACTCCATTAAACAACTCCCAAGCGGTGATTGATGGAGATGGGATTATGATTTATCGATCCGCCCGTAGCGCGCCGCCAGGAGGTTACGAACAGACACTGTTCCCATTCAGGAAGCGGAATTCTGATTGGCGTAAGCGGCGATAATTTCATGATGCCGAAAAGCCAACGGTTGCGTCAGGGCCTTGGCGGGAGAGAGCCAGCAGATCTCGGAGACCTCGGCGGCCTGGGGTTGCAGGGCGCCCGTAGCGGTACCGGTGAACACCAGAACGACGGCATGCCAGTCGCGTTCGGGAATGATTTCATCGACGTACTTGAAGAACCGCGGTACGAAGTCCAATCCGACCTCTTCCTTAACCTCGCGGATGATGGCGTCTCTGGCGGTTTCGAAACGGTCGATATGACCACCCGGAAGACAGAGACGATCGCGGAAAGGTTCTATGGTGCGCCGGGTCAACAGCAGCTTTTCCACTCCGTCGTCCCGTCGGGTGATAATAGCTCCCACCGTTGTTTTGACTGTTTGCTGCATGGTTAAAGCCTCGGTAATTGTCGAATTAGTGTCTGGCCGAAAACCCTACAAGGTTGGCGTCCCCGAAAGAGGTTTTCGGTCAGACACGAATTAGCTTAGCCTTTTCTCGTAGCCCCTTGGGGTATAGATCCAGTTGCCTACCCGCCGGGTCACGCTGTTGCCTACCACCACCAAAGTCAGCATATTCATGGCCTTGGGGTCCAGTTCGCCCAAATGGGTCAGCGTGATATCCTCGCCTTTGCGGGTCACGTTGAACGCCACGATAGCCGGCGTATCGGCGCTGCGGTACTGTAACAGAATGTCTCTGGCCTGCTGCAACTGCCAGTCGCGATGTTTGGAAACCGCATTGTAAAACGCGATCACGAAATCCCCCTGCGCCGCGGCGCGCACCCGCCGCTCGATCGTTTCCCAGGGAGTCAGTAAATCTGACAGGGAAATAACGCAAAAATCGTTGGCCAGCGGCGCGCCGACCCGGGCGGCGGTGGCCTGCACAGCGGAAATGCCGGGTATCACCTCGATATCCACTGCGCTCCATTCCGGTTGCGGTTGTCGGTCCAGCAATTCGAATACGACGGTGGCCATGCCGTAAATGCCGGCGTCACCGCTGGAAATCAACGAGGTGGTATGACCGCCGGCGGCCAGATCCAGCGCCAGCCGGGCGCGGGTGATCTCCTCTCCCATCGGCGGTTTATGGAGAGTCTTGCCCGCTTTCAATTCGCCCAGCAGATTCAGAAACAGGCCGTGTCCGACCAACTCACTGCTGGCGGCGATGGCCGCCTGAGCGGCGGGACTGAGATGCTCCAGGCCGCCGGGACCGGCGCCGATGATAAAGAGTCGCTTCATGGTGAGGATGGCTCGGGATCGGCATAAACCCGCGCTACGGCAAAGGTGGCGTGGGGATTTTTCTGTTTGGGAATGATCAGCTCCGCCCGTCCGGCGCTGAGTTGTTCGGCGTGTGCCAGCGCAGCAGCCTCGGCGACGCCATAACAGCCGGTCTCGCGAAACACGAGTTCGGATTTCCGGCTCAGGCGCTCACTGTAATGATGCAGCACGCCGGCTGGATAAAAGGCGATGGGAATGCCCAGTTGCTCCGCCAATGCCAGCAGCCCCGATTCGTCGCGCTTAAGCTCGATACTGGCGAGCGCATGCAGATCGCGGCGGCTCAAGCCGTGACCGGCCAGCGTCTCATCCATGAGCCGGCTTAGCGCGGCGAGCGCACAGTGACGTTCGCAGCCCATGCCGGCAACCAGCAGGGGATGGGTATAACGTTGGGCGCCGGTGATCACGCACTGCGCCTCCAACCGTTCGCTCAACTGCCGCGCCCACTCGTTGGCGCCGCCTTCATGTCCGGACAGCAAAGGGATTACAAAACGGCCATACTCGTCCATTACCAGCACGGCGGAGTCCCGATATTTATCGCGCAACACCGGCGCCAGGGTACGGACCGCGATGCCCATGGCGCAGATCAATATCAGCCGGCGGCCGGCCAGAAAGCGCTGTTGCACGGCCGTTGTAAAGGACGGTGGACAGTGCAGATATTCCGCTTCCGGCAGATTCGGCAGCAGACGCGCCGCCAGCGCCCGTCCCGGTTCGGTCAGACTGACCACGGTGACCGGCATCACGCGGCGATTCCCCGGCTGACTAAAAATAAGGAAAAGTAAGGACCAGGAGTCGGTTCCAGCGTGGTGATATCGGTGACGATTCGCTGTTCCGGGCGGGTGGCTTGTTCTACATAGACCGCATCGGCGAGCCGGCCGGTTTCCTGCAGCAGTTCCACGATCCGGGCGCGGCGGCGGCCGGGTTTCATGATGGCGATGCTGTCGTACCCGGCGAGCGCCTGCCGCAGGGCATCCTCGCCGACAGTGGCCGGGATAACCGCGATTCGCTCATTGCCTGTGACCAGCGGTCTGCCGGTGACCGCCGCCACCGCATTGACCGAACTGATGCCGGGGATCACGACGCAGGGAAAACGCCCGGCCAGGCGTTGCATCATATAGGTGAAGCTGCCGTAGAACAGGGGATCGCCCTCGCACAGCAGGGCCACGTCCCGGCCGGCTTCCAACTCCTGGGCCAGAATGAGGGCGGCTTCGTTATAGGCCTGATTGGCTTGGCTGCGGTCGGCCTGGCAGGACACCGGAATCGGTACCTCGCGCTGGCCGCCGAGCCATGAAGCGGCGATCTCGCGGGCCTGGGAACGGCTGTCGGGCGGCGCCAGATAGGCAACGACCGGGACTGTCTGCAAGATACGCACGGCTTTCAGCGTCAGCAGTTCCGGATCGCCAGGACCCAGGCCGACGCCGTAGAGAGTGCCGGTAGCCGCCATCTCAGTAGCGCAGACCCTGGGTCAGCCGGGCCAGAGCGTTGACGGTGGCGGCAGTCAGCGTGCTGCCACCCCGCCGGCCCAGCAGGGTGATGCAGGGCGTATCGAGCTGTACGGGAGCGTGTTCGAACAGGGTCTGCTTGGACTCCTGGGCGCTGATAAATCCGACCGGCATGCCGATGATCAGGGCGGGCCGCGGCGCGCCGGCATAGAGCAGTTCCAGCAGGCGGAACAGGGCGGTAGGCGCGTTGCCGATGGCGACGACGCTGCCCGCCAGATGCCCGCTCCATTCCGCCATGGCCGCCATATTGCGGGTTTCGCCTCTTTGTTTGGCCCGTTCGCTTACCGTCTCGCTGTTGATAAAGCACAGCACCTCGCCCTTGAGATAACGGCGGCTGACGCCCTGGCGCACCATTTCCACGTCGCAGAGCACCGGCGCGCCGCGTTGCAGCGCTTCGATGCCAGCCATTACCGCGTTCGGACTGAACTGGAGATCGTTGACGATGCCGGGGTCGCCGCTGGTATGCACCAGCCGCATGGCCACCTGCTGCTGCTCCGGGTCGAAGCGGCTCAGATCGGTCAATTCACGGATTTGGGCGAAGGAACGCCTTTCTATCTCCTGGGGATCGGTCGGGTAATCGAATTGCATCATGATTGATCTGGCGGACTCAGGCGTCGTGGTGATGTTGCCCGGCTCGGGGCATGCGATAGCGGTGTTCGTAGCCGATGATCGGTTCTTTATACTGGCAAAGCGGGCAGTTCATCACGCCCTGACCGGCTTCGGCCTGACGCAGGCGCTCGATGAGTGCTTGGACAACCAGTGGATGATCGTTGAGATAGGGCGCCATTGCAACCTGAATCTCCGGATGCAGGCGCCGGTAGTCGCCTATAGCGGTGCAGATTTGCTGGATCACCCGCCCGCCGAACAGCACATAAGGAAAGACGAGCCGGTAGTTAAAGTTCAGGCCGTGGACCCGCTCCAGGGCGGCGGCCACCGAGGGCGGCGTGACCGCGCAATAAGCCGTCTCCGCCCAACCGAAGCCCATCGTTTCCCAAAGCAGTCGGGTGATCTGCGCCAGGTTGGAATTGGCGTCCGGGTCCGAGGAACCCCGACCGATGACCAGCAACAGGGCGTCACGGCGGGAATAGCCGGACCCAAAAGCCGCCTCGCCGGCTTCGATCCGTTCTCTGGCCGCTTGCAGCAAGGCGGGATGAACCCCCAGTTCCGTCCCCAGGGTAATGCTGACTTCGGGATGTTCGGCCTGGATGGTTTCGAGTTCGGCGGGAATATCGTTCTTGATATGACCGGCGGCCATCAGCATCACCGGCAGGGCGGTGATGGTGGTGGCGCCCCGGCGCGACAACTGCGCCACGCCTTCCCGCAACGAGGGCTCGGTCAATTCCAGAAAGCTGCTGACGCACAGCCGCCCCGGCAGGGCTGCGAACAGACGTTCGGCCATCCGGTGGAATTCCCCGATCCCGTCGGCATCCCGCGAACCGTGGCCGATCAGCAGCAGGGCAGGGGGTTGAGGATTGTTGTTCATGGCGAGCGACGGTCTGGACTGGTAGCGATGCATCTAATAGTGCGACGGGGGTTTTGTCAACCTTTGGACAAGGGTGGGATTCAGCACCCTGTTGTTCGCCATCCAGATATGATATTAGTCAAGTCACAGAAGCAACCAGGAGACCAAACTCATGACAGATCAGCAGTTACTCGAACGGATTACACTTGACCCAAGAATCATGGTCGGGAAACCTGTCATCAGGGGTACCCGCCTGACGGTTGAATATATCCTGAATCTGCTGGCTTATGGTGCGACCGTGGCCGAGATCCTGGAAGAGTACGATGGGCTTACCCAGGAAGATATTCAGGCTTGTCTCTTATTTGCCTCGCCGGTGTCAGGGTGGCGTAGTGCGGTGAGACGGCGAGATAATCCTGGCTAGATCCTGGTTAGAAACGCCCAATGCCAGCAACGAGCGGATCAGGAGATCGAGTGAAATAGAGGGATCACCTGCTTCCATTTTCGCCACTCGCGATTGGCTCGATTTAACCCGCTTCGCCAATTCAACTTGAGTCAGGTTATGCTGTTGCCGTTGTTTTTTAAGACCGTCACTTAATTTCAACCTGAGTTCGACATAAGCCGCCTCCTCGGGTGAAAGCTGGAGAAATTCTTCCACGCCGCCAACCTTCCAACCTTTTGCCTCAAGCTGCTTTCGCTTCGATTCATACATCATCATAATCTCGGAACCGTCTTTTGCAGATGTCAATGACCTTCTGCGGTGTTTTACCTGTTTTTTTGCTAAAAACTTCTCCAATGATAATGGCATCGGCATCGAGTCGGTAGATAATCCGCCAAGTAACTTCGGCATCGTTAATGCGAAGTTCATGACACCGTGGTCCGATGATAGGCATCGGTCTTGAGTGAGGCATGGATAATGACTCGCCTCGCTGTAATTGCCGAAGTAATACGCCCGCCTCAATCCGGGCGGACGGCGAGAAAGGTGGGGTTTTGATCTCGCCGTGAAGCCATACCAAGGGCTTATCTTTGGGATTCATAAGGTCAAAATATATGTCAAAATAGACATAATTTCAAGACGTAGGTCGGGCAAAAGCGCCAGCGTTGCCCGACATTTCGCCGGTTCGGCGCGGTGCGTGTCGGGCACGTCCTGTGCCCGACCCTATCGGGCTACGGGCTGGAACGCCTATACGGGCAGCGTGTAGGTTGGGGTGAGGAACGAACCCCAACATTTTCCGTTCGGGGGTTAACGTTGGGGTTCGTTCCTCACCCCAACCTACGGGCTTTACCACCGGGTATCCACCATTAAGCCGGAACGCTTTGCAGGCTGAGCCGGTAGGGGCGGTTCTGAGCCGGTAGGGACGGTTCTGAGCCGGTAGGGGCGGTTCGCGAACCGCCCCTACGGGGATTCCCTGGGAGCGCCGGCATTTTGCCGGCTGTTGACTGGCGTCGATACCCTGAAGCCGGCGGGGACGCCGGCGCTCCCAGGGTCGGATTGTCCCGCCTTAAGTGGGTAGCCCCGCCAGGGCCGCGCGTACAGCAGGGTATCCACCTTCTTTCACCACGACCCCACTGGACCAGGCAGCCTCTTCTTCCGGGGTGGGCGGACGATCTTCACCAGGAGCCTCGGCAATAATCGCCTCCCACTCCTCAGAACTAGCGGGAAATTTCCGCGATGTAACGTCTGATTTCATGTTTTTCCGCCTTGCGCTAGACCTTCACCACCTTATCGGCCAGCCGTTTGCCCAATTCGGCATCGCGGACGATCTGGGAGAGTTCCTTGTCCAGGCTTTCATAACCACGCGACCAGTCGATGTCGGCGTGGGTTTCGGGAAAGAAGAACGCCATGAAATCCTGAAAGTAGTCGTTCAGCAGGTCTTTCCAGGGGCTGTCGTAATCGGTCATGGTAGTTGGAAAATCTCAACGTAAGTTAAAGGTCCTGCACATGTAAGATCCCACCGTCCACCGCAGACCTGGCGAGGTCCACTATATGCCGGTGATGGGTGAAAAACAGCACCTGGGTCTTGGTGGCCAACTTCTCTATCACCCTCAATGCCGCTTTGGCCCGGTCGTCGTCAAAATTGACCAGCGCGTCATCCACCACGAAGGGAAGTCGCGTATTCTCCTCCAGATGTCGTTCCAAAGAAGCGAGGCGCAGCGCCAGATAGAGCTGATCCTGGGTTCCGTCGCTCATGCCGTCGACCTCGACCTTGTCACCATTGCCCCGGATTCCCACCAGCACCGGCTCGTCGCCGGCTTCATAACTCGCCTCCAAACCCGAGAACCTGCCTTCGGTCACGATGGCGAAGATATCCCCAGCGTGCCTGAGGAGAGGCCCCTGATTGCGCTCCCGATAGCGCTCGACCTCGGCTTTGAGCACTTTGGCGGCCAGCCGCAACCGCAGGTATTTCTCGACGCCGTCGCGAAGTTCGGCAAGAACCTCCAGGGCTTGCTGCGCGGCCTCGGCAGCACCCGCCCGCCCGTCCATGGCGCGCTGCTGCTCCCGGCAGGCGCCGACCTGCTGGGCAACCTGGGCGTATTCATCCTGGATGTCGCGGAGTTCACCGCTCACCCTGGCCAGACAGGCGGCGGCTTTATCCGGATCCTCGTTTTCCACTTCCACCATGAATTCGGGCAAGGGACGGTTGCCCGCCAACACCGCGATTTGGTCGGCGAGCGCCTTGGTGTCTGCATCGAGACGCCGCGCCCCCGCACACCGGCTCTCCAGGGCGGTCAATTCCTGGAGAGTGACGCACCCTGCCGTTTCGAGCAGGGCCGCCAGTTGCGACTCCAATGCCCGGCTGTCATCCTGCGCCCGGACCAGGCTCTCCCGCCACTCGTCCAGTTGAGAGCGGAGGCTGGCGCGGGTGGCCTTATCCGTCCGTCCTCTGGCGATAGCCTCTTTCAGGGCGTCGACCGCCTGCTCCGGAGGAAGCCCAAGCAATGACGGGGCGAACTTGGGAAGGAATCCACGCAGCTTCTCTTCAAAAACTCCGATATCCCGGTCCATTCCTTTGACCCGCTCCTGATCTTTCTCGGCCGCCTTCAGCTTTGCAAACAGTTTCTGAATATTTTCCAGAAAACCCGCCGCCGCCGACACAGCGAGGGAAGCGTTGATCCCGCGCACCGCTTCAGTCCAGGCCGTCTTGAAATCCTGCAGTTCCTGACTCACCCGCTCGCGTTCGGCCCGCGCTTTGGTCAACTCGCCGTGGGCGGTATGAACCTGCTGTTCCAGGGTCTTGCGCCGCGTCTGCAGCGCCTCCTGCCGCGACACGATCGCATCCGCCCGTTCCAGTAATTCAGTGAGCGTGGTTTCATGGGGCGGCGCCGACTCGTCCGGCAGGGCCAGACGCTCGCGCAGCAGGCGGCGGCTTTGCTCCAGATCTTGCAAGATCGCCTGCGCTTTGCCCTCGAGAGTCTGCACCTCGCCGGCCTGGCGGACCAGGTCTTTATAATTAACGAGCCAGCCTCGCATCTCGCGAGGTGACAGTGGGTCGATACCCGCCGGGCTCCAGCGCGCCCGCCATGCTTCCGCGATGGCCTGCCGCCCGGCTTCGAGCCGCTTAAGTTGGTCGCTAAGGTCCGCCACCCGCCCTTCCTGGACCTGTTTCTCCACCAGATACTCCGCTTTCCGGGCGACGGCGTCGGCCTCGCGCCGAATCCGGTCGGCTACCGTATCGGCATCCTGGACGCTGTTTTCATAGGCCCGGTCGAGCGGCAACAGCGGATCGAAAGCCTGCTCCGCTTCTTCGTCTCGACTCCCTCCCAGCCAGGTCTGCCGGACCAGTGCCCAGCCACGGTCCCGCTTTTCCCTGGCGGTTGCCAGATCTTCCTCCAGCGGGATCTCCCCGGACAGGCGCAGCCGCTCCAGCTTGCCTTCCTGTTCGCCGATTTTTGCCCGTGCCTCGGCCAGCGCCTGCCGCGCCTGCTCCAGGGCGCGTCCGTTGTTATCGTAGTGTTGCTCGAATTCGTTGACCGTTTCGTCGGACGGAACCGGCAACGCCATGAGACTTTCGAGAACGCCGGTCCACAGCGGCAGACGCTGAAGCGAATCGCCGGCCTTCCGCCGGGCGGCTTGCGCTTCGCCGTCGGCGTTTCTGTAGCCCGTCTCCAGATCGCCTTTCCTGCGCAGTTGCGTCACCGTCCGCTTCAGCTCGGACACGTCGCGGGCCGGCGGCAGCGTGGCCAGTTCCCGCTCCGCCTCGGCGTGTTTGGTCGTATATTCCTGTTCGCGTTGCGCCGCGCCTCTGCCCCGCTCCACCAAGGGGCCGTACTGCTCGGCCAGCCGCCGGATGTGCTCCCGCTGTTCCAGCGGCAGCCGTAGCGTCTCTGCAGCTTCGAGTTCCAGATCCGGCCGCAGCTCCGCCAGAATTTCCCGGGCGTCTTCCCGCGCTTCATGTACCTGCTGCTGGACGCGGGGGAGATCCTGTCTGGCCTTACGGACGCTGCCGGACTCCTTGATCAACTCATTGATCGTAGCCTCCTGCGCCAGCAGTTCATCGGGGACCGAGAGGCCGGCCAACTGCGACTCATGCTGCGCGATCCGTTGCTGCGCTTTTTCCGCCTCGGCCCGCGCCCGCGCCAGTTGCGCCTGCGCCGACTCGCGCTCCTGGGTGAATCCTTCCGGCAGCAGGGTCGTTACTTCCAGCCCGGCGCGCTCGCGGCGGCGTTCCTTGATCCGGGCCACCAGCGGGAGAGCCTGCAGCACCCGTTCGAGACGGGATTGTTCTTCCAGGGACTGGCCGATGCGCGTTTTCAATGCCTCCGCCCTGGAGGACAAGCCGGTCAGTTCGGTCTCCAGCTTCTCCCAGTCCTTCACCGACAGGGTGGAGGTATCACTCTGCTTCTTCAGCTCCCGGTACTGCCGGGTAAGGCTGTTCAATGTCGGATTCGATGCCGCCGGCTTGAACAGATTGTCGGCTTCCTGTTTCAGGGTCTCCAGGACGCCTTGCAGGTCGGCGCCAGCCAGCCCCGCCGCGAACAGGCTCTCCCCGACGCCGCCCTTACCGCTGAGCAACGCCTTACCGCCTTCGACCAGTTCGTCACGGGTCATCCCGAACAGGCGTTCGTAGACCTCCCGGCTGATTCCACCCAGCAAGGGCTGGAGGATATCCTCCTGCAGCGGATTCTCCGCGGGATCGAGCAGGGTGTTCTTTCTGCCCTTGCGACGGACAATGGCAAGGCGCTGGCCGGCGAACGCCAGGCTGGCGCCCACCCGCAGTCTCCTGGCCTCGTGTTGGAAATCATCGACCGTTCTTTCCTCGATGCCGTAGAGCAGGCCCCGCAAAGCCCGCAGGCAGGTGCTTTTGCCGGCCTCGTTGGGGCCGTAGATCAGGAACAAGCCCCGGTCCTCGGGGA
Source organism: uncultured Pseudomonadota bacterium (assembly GCA_903844665.1). Lineage (GTDB taxonomy): Bacteria > Pseudomonadota > Gammaproteobacteria > Competibacterales > Competibacteraceae > CAIMUS01. The sequence continues at coordinate 28,634 of CAIMUS010000318.1, read as the reverse complement.
ATTCGAGAGATTTGTCGTGAAAGTGCCCGAAGGCGATCAGATTCAGGGCGAGGAATCTCATTTCGTCACCCTCGACGCCAGCAGCCGGGGAATGAGCATCCCCTTGACGTCGGCGACGGTGCGGGCCAGATCGTGCGGCGAATCCGGTGTGATGCCCTCATCCCCCAGGAAGATTTCCGCTGGCAATTTCTCCCTAAGCGTTTGCAGATCTTCGGCCAGAAGTGCGCGCAACTGGTCGTCCGCCGACAATCCATCCACATAGCGCAGCAGATCGGCCAGCGGACCGCTGCCAGGCAGTCTGTCCTCCGGGTCGACGCCCGGCTTGGTCAGGAACTGCACCTTTTCCACCCAGGCGGCCTCGGCGGTGGTGGCGGCGACCGTGGCTCGAATCCCTGCTGTCCAGTGCTCGGGATTCTCCAGCAGGCGGCGGTGGGCCCGGCTGTCTCCCGTGATCGCCAGCCGGGTGGCCACGAACTCGCCGCCTCCGCGCTCGACCTCCGTCGCTACCGCAGCGGCGGCCATCTCCACCACGCTGTCCGGATCGGAGGCTTCCGTGGCGTCCACCCGGATGATTTCCCAGCGCAGGACGTGGAGGTTGCGCTGCTCATGGGACACGACTTTGCCATCCTCGACGGCCACCAGCGCGCACCCCTTGGGACCGGTCTCGCGGACGTGGCGGCCCTGGATGTTGCCGGGGAACAGGATCAGCGGCTCCTCGCATAGAACAACCGGAGTATGGACATGGCCCAAGGCCCACAGGTCGTAAGCTTTAGATTGCAGCGTTCCCAGGGTGCACGGAGCGTAGGGCGCATGGCCTTGATAGCCTCCTGACAGCGCCGTGTGGAGCATGCCGATATTGAAGAAATCCGCCTGGGCGGCGGGGTAGTGTTCGGCGAGATTGTCCATCACGTCCTTGCGGGCGAATCCCTGGCCGTGGATGGCGACGCCGAGATCCTCCAGGCGGATGGTCTCGGCACGGCGGGTTTTGAAGACGGTCACGTTATCAGGCAGATTCAGGCTGCGGGTCATCCGGTTCTCGGCGTCATGGTTGCCGTGGATGACGAAGGCCCTGATGCCGCCCTCCCGCAGACGGGCCAGTTGCTGCGCCAGAAACAGGCCGGTGTTGTAGTCCCGCCAGTTGCCGTCGTACAGATCCCCTGCCAGCAGCACCAGGGAGACCTGCTCCTCGAGGGCCAGCCGGACCAGGTTTTTCAGCGCCTCACGGGTGGCGCCCCGCAGCAGGTCGACAGGGGCGCCGGGGTATTGCGACAGGCCGTGGAGCGGGCTGTCCAGATGCACGTCGGCAGCGATCAGAAATTTGAAATCCATGCTGAAAGATCCTCATGGAGGCCACAATAAAAAAGTCTGCATTCGGCCCGCTGGCGACAGTGTCGAACCCGCCGGAGGCATTTACTACCTTCATCCCCGCTCCAACCCGCTTGGTATGCCTGTCCTCTACTCATCCCCCTGCTGCGAAGCTTGAGGAGAGATAGGATTTGAAGGCGGCGCCACCGTCACAATCGCTATCGGCGGCGCCAGACCGTAGCGGGAGAAACCGTAATCCAGCAGCATCTTGACATCCCGCCACACGGCAACCTTGCCGGCGCTCCCCAGAACAGCCACGATCAGGCTGACGCCACCACGGCTGGCCTCACCCACAAAGCAGTTCTTGGCGGCGCGGGTAAAGCCGGTCTTGCCGCCCAGGGCGCCTTCATAGCCGGTCAACAGCCGGTTGGTGTTATGGATCGGCACCAGCCGCCAGCCGCCAGCGGGATCGTTCTGCGACTCGATGCGCAGCTCCGCGTTATGGGTGCGGACGATCTCCGCAAACAGCGGCTGGGTCATCGCCTGGCGGAAGAGCAGCGCCAGATCGTAGGCGCTGGTGTAATGTTCCCTATCGTGCAGACCATGGGGATTGACGAAATGGCTGTCGCGGGCACCCAGTTCGGCGGCTTTGGCATTCATCAATTGGGCGAATCCCTCAATCGAGCCGCCGATCGCTTCGGCCAGCGTTTCGGCGGCGTCGTTGCCGGATTTGAGCAACAGGCCATAGAGCAGATCCTGCGCCTGGAGCCTGTCTCCAGGCTGTAAACCGACGCGGCTGGGCGCCACATTGGCGGCTTTGGCGCTGACCGGGATTTTTGCATCCAGGTTCAACTTTTCCAGGGCGACGAGCGCTGTCAGCACCTTGGTGGTGCTGGCCGGCGGCAAGTGCTCGTGTGGCTGCCTGGCGAACAGAATATCCCCTGAGTTGGAATTCATCAGCACCACCGCATCGGCGGTCAGCAGCACCGGCGCCGGAGTCTGTCCCCAGGCGGCGCTGGCCAGCAGCACCAGTAAGGCGACCAGCACCCGATAACAGCCCTGCCGGATAGCCGGTTTACCGCCGGCTGCCAAAGCCTTGTTGAACATGATTGTCGACTCCTCTGCAAAGCGATCACCGCCGAATGGTCTTTACTGCTTAGTCTAATCCGTCTTTATGCGCCTTGCACGGTTACCGTGATCTGACGGCGATGCGGACTGCGGCGATGTTCCCAGAGATAAATCCCCTGCCAGGTTCCCAGAGCGCAGCGTCCTTCGGTAAGTGGAAGGGTCAGGTTGCTCTGGGTGAGGACCGTGCGCACATGGGCAGGCATGTCGTCGGGACCTTCGTCGTTATGCTCGAACCAGGCGGCGCCGTCGGGTATCAACCGGGCCATGAAGGTTTCCAGATCGCGGCGCACCGCGGGATCGGCGTTTTCACACAGGATCAGCGAGGCGCTGGTGTGATGGACGAAAACATGAACCAGCCCGGTGGTCAGGCCGGCGGCGCGGGCAATGGTCTGAACCTCGGCGGTAATCTCGTAGGTGCCGCGTCCCCGCGAGGTGGCGACAGTAAAGCGTTGTTGGCTGATCATGGGCAGGGATTCGGTTGGCGGCGATGGATGACTTACCCGCTCCCGCCGGGAGCAGCGGCTTCCTGATTGAGTTTGGACAACCCGATCGCTCGATCCGATTGGGCAGAAGGCAAACTATTCTTGACCGAAATGGTCAAGAAAAGCATACTGTGAAGCAACTTATTGCTGTGCCGTGATCCTTGCAGGAGAATGCTTATGAGTGCCGTCCTGGAGAATACCGTTGCCGAGGCCATTTTTGACGATATTCCCCCTCCCTTGCTTTTCACCGAAGCCGCCGCCCTCAAGGTCAAGGAACTGATCGAAGAAGAGAACAATCCCGATCTGAAGCTGCGCGTATTCGTCAGCGGTGGCGGTTGTTCGGGCTTTCAGTATGGCTTCACCTTCGACGAAAATCTCGACGAGGGCGATACCGTGGTGGAGAATTGCGGGGTCAAGCTGCTGATCGATCCGCTGAGTTTCCAGTATCTGGTCGGGGCCGAAATCGATTACACCGAAGGTCTGGAAGGCGCCCAGTTCGTTATCCGCAATCCCAACGCCACCACGACCTGCGGCTGCGGCTCCTCGTTCTCGGCCTAAGCTGGGTCGTGGATTTCGCCACGCTGCGCCCACTTGCGGCATAACCGGTAGGAGCGGCGCCCCCGCCGCGATATTTGGTTCGTCGCGGCGAGTGCGCCGCTCCCACAGCGGCCAAGCATCGCGGCGAGGGCGCCGCTCCCACAGCGAACCGGGCGAATTAATCCTTTACCACATACACGCCGTTCGGCTGACTGGCGAAATGCGCCGCCAGATCCGTGATGTCCTTATCGGACAGGGGCGTCGCCATCCCGCTCATGATGGCGTTCTTGCGATTTCCCGCCTTGTAATCGTGCAGCGCTTTCACCAGATAATCCTCGTGCTGACCGGCCAGCTTGGGGAAAAGAGACGTGGTAGGGGCGTTGCCTTCCTTGCCATGGCAGGCAGCGCAAGCTTCCGCTTTCTGTTGACCCGCCGCCACATCGCCCTTGATCGGATGCGATTCCTCATTCGGCTTGATGCTGGCCACATAGGCGGCGATGTCGGCCATATCCTGATCGCTCAGGCTGAAGGCGTTGGCGTGCATGGTGGGATGCTTGCGGTCACCTGCCTTATATTCATTCAGGGCGGCGACGATGTAATCCGCGTTTTGGGCCCCCAGGCGAGGCACATGATAGGTCGGGTAGGCACTGGTGTAACCGGGGATGCCATGACAGCCGGTGCAGGTATTGAACTTGAGCTTGCCATTCTCTGGATTGCCGGCGGCCTGGGCGGTAGCGACCAGGGCCCAGCAGGCGCCCCCGATGACAATTTTCATTAAGGTCTTGGTATACATGCTTTCCTCAATCGCGTGGATCGGAAGTTATTTTTCAGATGGATAATGCTGCGGGTATTTTACAAGGCTATGCAGCCAGGGCAACAGAATATTCAACATCTTACTCCAGCAAAGCGGCATAGCCTTCGCGGTAGCCGGGATAGCGAAACTGGAAACCACTGGCCCGCAGCCGCGCGTTGCGGCAGCGCTTGTTGGCCCGCAGCATCGCCTCCGAGGCGACAGCGGCGCCGACCACGGTGGGTCCAGGAACACCCAGGCGCCCGGCCAGCCAGCGCAGTACCTCACACTGCGGCGCCGGCTCATCATCGACACCCAGATACAGCATTTGTGGAGCGGGCAGATTCATCAGGTGCTGCAAGGCGGCCGCACAATCGTCCCGATGGATACGGTTGGTATAAACCGGTGGATTGTCCACGCAGGAGGCGCTCCCCTGGCGCAGACTGTCGATCAGCCGGGTGCGCCCCGGTCCATAAATGCCGCCGAAACGGATCACGCTGGCGGGATAGGGGCCGTTCCAGAATATCTGCTCACCCTGGCGCAGACAGCGACCGGCGAAACCGCCCGCCTCGGCCGGCGAGTCTTCGTCCACCCATTCGCCATGACACTGCGCATAGACCGAAGTGCTGGAGGTAAAAAACAGCCGGCGGGGTTGCTGGCCGCCGGCCTGCAAAGCGTCCAACAGCCTGGCCACGCCGTCCACGTAGGCGGCCCGGTAGCGCTCCTCGCTGAAGCCATCCGCCGCGGCGGTGTAGAAGACATAATCCAGGTCGGGCGGCAGCGAATTTTTCAGGCCGACCGGATCACCCAGATCGGCGGCCAGTCCCCGAATTGCCGGCGGCAGGGTGGCGGGATGGCGTTTCAGTCCCCACACCTCATGGCCGGCCTGCTGTAGCATAAGACCTAAAGTTGTGCCCACATCGCCGCAACCGGCGATCAAAATACGCGCCATCGCATCGGTACTCCCGCTATGTCAACGCTCGACCTGAAACCAACCATCTCTCCCGAGGAATTCAGCCGCCGGCTATTGTGCTGGTTCGTCGAGCATGGCCGCAAGCATTTACCCTGGCAGCAGCAGCCGACACCATACCGCATCTGGGTCTCGGAAATCATGCTGCAGCAGACCCAGGTGGCCACGGTCATTCCCTATTATGACCGCTTTCTGGCCCGTTTTCCCGAAGTACGGACGCTGGCGGATGCCCCGCTGGACGAGGTACTGCATCTGTGGTCGGGATTGGGTTACTATGCCCGCGCCCGGCATCTGCATCAAGCCGCCGGTATCATCCGCGACCGCTACGGCGGGGCAATGCCGCTGGACTTCGCCGCGCTGGCGCAACTGCCGGGTATCGGCCGCTCCACCGCGGGCGCCATTCTGGCACTGGCCGCCGGGCAGCGCCATCCCATTCTGGACGGCAACGTCAAGCGCGTGCTGGCCCGCTTTCACGCCATCGAGGGCTGGCCGGGCCGGGCCGAGGCGCTCACCACCTTGTGGGAACTGGCGGAACGTTATACCCCCACGCAGGGCGTGGCCGAATACACTCAGGCCATGATGGATCTGGGCGCCCTGCTGTGCAGCCGCAGCCGTCCCCGCTGTCATGCCTGCCCCGTGGCCGAAGATTGCCTGGCCCATCGGGCCGGCAGGCAGATGGAATTTCCCACGCCGCGGCCGCAACGGGAACTACCGGTGCGGGCCACCCGGATGCTGCTGTTGTGCACATCCGCCGGCGAGGTATTGCTGGAAAAGCGTCCACCCACCGGCGTCTGGGGCGGTCTCTGGAGCTTGCCGGAATGTCCGCCGGAAGCGGACCTCAGCGCCTGGTGTCGCGACCGCCTGAATCTGGAGACAGTGGCCATTCAGCCCTGGAGAATCGTGCGGCATACCTTCAGTCACTTTCATCTGGACATCACGCCGGTGCACATCAGGGTGCAAAACCCCAGGCCGGCTATCATGGAAGCAGAACGAGTTGTCTGGTATAACATCCGCCAACCCGATAAACGGGGTCTGGCGGCGCCGGTACAGCGCTTGGTGAACTTATTGGCAAACGATCCTTAAAGAAGGAGCGGACGATGGCTCGAACGGTGAAATGCATTAAACTGGGCAGAGAAGCGGAAGGGCTGGACAGGCCGCCCTATCCCGGTGAACTGGGCAAACGGATTTATCTCAATGTCTCCAAGGATGCCTGGCAGCAATGGCTGCGGCAGCAGACCATGTTGATCAATGAATACCGGCTGACGCCGATCGAACCTCAGGCGCGCAAGTTCCTGGAACAACAGATGGAGTTGTTTTTCTTCGGTCCCGGTTCCGCGCCGCCCCAGGGTTATGTGCCACCCCGGCAATGAAACGTCCCGACCATCGGACTACAGCTTGCCAAAACCGCTACCGCAGGATTTAACCATGACTGAACTGGCTACCATCATCGAAGAGGCGTTCGAGCGCCGGCTCGAATTCAATCCCGGCAATGTCCCCGGCGGCGTTGTCGAAGCCGTGAAAGAGGCGCTCGGGCTGCTGGAAAAGGGCAAAGCCCGGGTGGCGGAAAAACGCGATGGCGCGTGGCGGGTCAATCAGTGGCTGAAAAAAGCGGTGCTGCTGTATTTTCGTATCCATGACAATGCTGTGATTCGCGGTGGTTACACCAATTACTACGACAAAGTGCCTGTCAGGTATACGGAATTCGGCGAAAGCGACTTTCAGACTGCCGGGGTGCGGGTCGTACCGCCGGCCAGCGTCCGCCGAGGATCATACATCGCCCCCGGCGTGGTGTTGATGCCTTCTTATGTCAATATCGGCGCTTACGTCGATTCAGGCACCATGGTGGATACCTGGGCGACGGTCGGTTCCTGCGCCCAGATCGGCAGGAATGTTCACCTGTCCGGCGGCGTCGGCATCGGCGGCGTGCTGGAACCGGTGCAGGCCAGTCCCACCATCATCGAGGATAATTGTTTCATCGGCGCCCGTTCGGAGGTCGTGGAAGGCGTGATCGTCGAGGCAGGCGCGGTCATCGGCATGGGCGTCTACCTCGGCCAGAGCACCAAGATCTATAACCGCGCCACCGGCGAAATTCTGTTTGGCCGCGTTCCCGCCGGTTCCGTGGTGGTGCCGGGAGCACTGCCGGCCGCCGACGGCAGCCATAGCCTGTACTGCGCCGTCATCATCAAGCAGGTGGATGAGAAGACCCGTGGCAAGGTCGGCCTGAACGAACTGCTGCGGGATTGACAGCGGCCATGTCCGCCACGCTGGAACTGGCCTGTGAGTTGCTGCGCTGCCCATCGGTGACGCCAACCGATGCCGGCTGCCAGGAGATCATGATCGCCCGGCTGGAAAAGCTGGGTTTTCGGGTGCGGCGCCTGCGCTTCGGCGCGGTGGATAATTTCTGGGCGCGCCTTGGTGAGACGGAACCGTTGCTGGTCTTTGCCGGCCATACCGACGTGGTGCCGCCGGGTTCCTTGGAACAATGGCATTCCGACCCGTTCACGCCCACCGTTCGGGACGGTTACCTGTACGGACGCGGCGCGGCGGACATGAAAGGCGGTCTGGCGGCCATGATCACCGCCTGCGAACGTTTTCTGGCGGCGCATCCTCATCCCGTGGGTTCCATCGGCTTGCTGATCACCAGCGATGAAGAAGGCGAGGCGAGGGACGGCACTGTCAAAGTCGTGGAGTATCTGCAAGCGGGCGGCGAGCGGATGGATTATTGCCTGGTCGGCGAGCCGTCGAGCCATAGCCGGTTGGGTGATGAAGTCAAGAACGGCCGGCGAGGTTCGCTGAACGGCCGGTTGATTCTGCGGGGCGTGGGCGGGCATGTGGCCTATCCACACCGGGTCAAGAATCCGATTCATGCCTGTGGACCGATCATTACCGCCCTGGTCACCGAGGTCTGGGACCATGGCGATGACTGTTTTCCGCCGACCTCGTTGCAGATTTCCAATATTCATGCCGGCGCCGGCACGGTGAATGTGGTTCCCGATACGGTAGAGATTTTGTTCAATCTGCGCTTTTCCCCGGCGGTGACGGCGCCGGGTTTGCAGGCGCGGATCGAGCAGATCGTCGATACCCAAATACTTAACGAAGAAATCGGGAACGGTCATGTGTTACAGTACAGCCTGGAGTGGCAGGTGTCCGGCCTGCCCTTCATCACGCCGCCCGGTGAATTGCTGGCGGCGGTGACCGGGGCGGTTCGCGCGGAATTGGGTATCGAGACGCAAGCCTCCACCGGTGGCGGAACTTCGGACGGGCGTTTTATTGCCCCCACCGGTGCTCAGGTGGTCGAGTTAGGGCCGGTGAGCGCCACGATTCATAAGGCGGATGAATGCGTGTCGGTGGAGGATCTGGACCGGCTGAGCCGGGTGTATGAGTGTGTTTTAAGCAAATTGGTGCTACGCTGAGGTCTTGATAAATAGTCATAGAAAATGTATATTTTCATAGTCAATTCTGGTTGTTTCTTCGACCATCGAAGGGTTTTTTACGCACCGTGTGCTCATACCCTTTGTCGGTTTCGAGAGATCTCTGGCAGGCCAGATTGCTGAATCCAGGTTTGACGCGGGTTGGGATCGTTGCCAGAACGAATCAATGCTGAGCCGCGCCGTATGCCTGTGATCCTGGGGTGCATAGAGTCCCCCAGTCATCGAAAGGACATGTAATAAATGACTATTCATGGCCTAACTCTAAGGTGAACATTGCAGGGGTTACGCGCTGGCGCGAATCCCTTGAACTGCACCCGTAGGTGCGGTTCGCAGGAATTTGCCGTGTCACGGCAGATGGCTATCGATGAATGGGTGGCGAGTTACTCGATAGTGTTAGAGAATCGCCACATTATCATGAGAGATGTGAATGAATATTTATGTAGGCAATCTGCCGTATGATGTGACAGAAGACCAACTTCAGGCTCTGTTTGCAGAGCATGGAAAGGTGACGAGTGTCAGCCTTATCAAGGACAAGTACACGGGCCAGTCGAAAGGTTTTGGTTTTGTGGAAATGGACAAGCAGTCTGAGGCTGAAGCAGCCATCAAGGAGTTAAATGGGCGTTCGGTAAATGGAAGGAATATCACCGCTAACGTAGCCCGTCCCCGCACTGAGCGTTCCCCCTCGAAGCCGAGACGGTGGTAACACCTGACATCCGGTTTAATGTGAACTGGCGCCTAACGGCGCCAGTTCATTGACCGGGGTGTTCAGCCGTTGACGATTGTTGTTCTGCTTTGAAACCTGCACGATTCCCCCGATAGGCCGGCAGGGGCTTGGTAATTAAACCTTGGACAGAGATAACCCCAGCCGATCCCAGATAGCCAGGGTCGGTCCCGCCCGGTTCATAGTATAAAAATGCAACCCTGGCGCCCCCTGTTCCAACAGGCGCTGACACATATCCGCCACCACGTCCAGGCCGAAGGCGCGGATCGAGGCCAGATCGTCGCCGAAGCTTTCCAGGCGCTTGCGAATCCAGCGCGGAATCTCGGCGCCGCAGGTATCGGAAAAACGCGCCAGTTGCTTATAGTTGGTAGTGTCCCTCAGTTTACGTGATGCACTAACTTACTGAGATCTAGATGTTGTGTTCCTATCCAGAGGATTGCATAGATGCAGTAGTTGGAAGCCAATTATTACTGAGTAACCGTTCAGACCCCCCACCCCAACCCTCCCCCACAAGGGGGGAGGGAGTTATTGCAAAACAGATACTTAGCCTATTCCCCCTCCCCTTGTGGGAGGGGGTTAGGGGGAGGGGTGTGAACGCTTACATTACTGAATTTACCGTGAGAATCGGATATTTCGTGTCGAAATTTACTATATGTAGTATGACGTGTATATATCACTACAACATAAGGGCAGTTTGAGTTAAATTCATCACGTAAACTGGGGGATACCACCAAAATTTGCGGATGTTGCTGTTGTGAATAACCTGTGAGAGCGGCGCCCTCGCCGCGATAACTGGCTGCACCTGTGGCACTACCGGGTTGATCGCGGCGAGGGCGCCGCTCCCACAGCGCAGAAACTTCAGGTCTCAAAATAAACGCGGTTTAACAAATCGCTCCAGCCGCCGCGCCTGACGGAGCGGCGGCTGAACTTCACCCGTCAGCCCGGTAGGGTGAGCACGGCCCACCTTAACCGACCGACTTGATGCGAAGGTGGGCCATGCCCACCCTACGGAACTGCCTGCACGGACCGGATACGCCCAACCTCAGTCGTTCAAAATGATGCCGATGGGCACACAGATGTGCTATTATTGTTTTTATGAAAGCATTTAACTGGGATCCTGGGAAGAATCAGCAACTTATCGAAGAACGGCAAGTTTCTTTCGAGGACATTCTTTTTTATTTGCAGCAAGGATGTCTTCTCGATGATATTGAGCATCCCAATAAGAAAAAGTATCCAAACCAGAAAGTGTTTGTAGTTAATATTGATGGATATGTCCATATGGTGCCATATGTCGAAAGTGATGAGGAAATCTTTCTAAAAACGATTATTCCGAGTCGTAAAGCTACCAAGCTATATCTTGGAGATGAGTCATGAACAAAGTAAAACTTTCTAAAGAGGAAAAAGAACTGTTAAAGGATTTTGAAGCCGGTGAATTTAGATCTGTCTTAACTCCAGATCGCAAAAAAGAAATTGCAAAGGCTGCTGCAGAAACATTTAAAAAAGATAAGCGTATTAATATTCGAATCTCGGCTCGAGATTTACATGCGATACAAAAGCGTGCATTAGAAGAAGGTATTCCTTACCAAACGCTGGTATCAAGTATTTTGCATAAATATGTCTCGGGTGGCTTGTATGATGTGATGGCTAACAAATCGATCAAGCGGACGCTGTAAACCGTGCCGCTTATTGACATCGTCAACACCCTACGCGACCGAGGTTACTCGCGAACCCTGTAAGACAACGAAGAAGCCGGGATCATCGGCACGCGGCTGGCCGGCATCGATCCGAAGTCGGCGTAATCGGCGGGCTGGTCAAGCCGGGTTACGGATGCAAGCAGTGGTCCCGGAGGTAGATCATCAAGCCTTACAACACATGCTGAGTGAGTCAGCCTGGGAGGAGCGGGCGGTACTGGACCACGTAGCGCAGGAGGCGGATCGGTATTTGAGGGGTCACCCGGGTAGCAATCTCATCATTTTTAATGCAAGTCGCACACATCTCCACGTCAATGAACAACAAGCCCCGTATCGCTGTCTTGATCCCCTGCTACAACGAAGAAGTCGCGATTCCCACAGTGATTCGCGACTTTCGCGATACACTGCCGAACGCGATCATCTACGTGTTCGACAACAACTCTTGTGATCGTACCATCGAAGTTGCCAGGAACGCGGGCGGAATTGTGCGCCATGTATCCTTGCAAGGTAAAGGTAATGTCGTACGACGTATGTTCGCAGATGTGGAAGCGGATGCCTATGTGCTGGTCGATGGTGACAACACCTATCATGCGGGTAGCGTAAGGATAATGATCGACCGGTTGTTCGCCGGCAATATGGATATGGTCGTCGGTCGGCGCGTCACCGACGAAACCACTGCGTACCGACACGGGCATCGTTTCGGCAATTGGTTGCTGACCGAAATCACCGCCCAGATGTTCGGCCACACGTTCACCGACATTCTCTCTGGTTATCGAGTGTTTTCGCGACGCTTCGTAAAGTCGTTCCCGGCACTTGCGACCGGTTTCGAGATTGAAACTGAACTGACCGTGCACGCACTGGAACTGCGCATGCCGATCGAGGAAATTGACACGCCCTACAAGTCCCGACAGGAAGGTTCAACCAGCAAGCTGAACACCTACCGCGATGGCATCCGGATACTTTGGACCATACTCAAGTTGTTCCGGCAGGAGCGGCCGCTAGCGTTTTTCGGGTCTATCGGCATCGCTCTGAGCTTGGCGTCGTTAGCGCTGTCTATACCGCTGTTTCTGACCTATGCGGAAACCGGTCTCGTGCCGCGTTTCCCGACTGCGATCCTGGTAACTGGAATGATGCTGGCCGCGTTCTTGTCGTTTGCCTGCGGATTGATCCTCGACACGGTTACGCGCGGCCGGCAGGAAATGAAGCGGCTGTTTTACCTGGGAATCCAGGCCCCTGAAAACAACGAATGAATCTCCAGTTCATACGCTTTTGCATCGTTGGCATCATCGGTTTCGTATTCGACGCCAGCATTCTCCATCTGCTGGTAACCGGCATGCAAACGAATCCCTATACCGCGCGTGTGGTTTCTTTCCTGGTGGCCGCGAGCATCACTTGGATGATAAACCGGCATTACACTTTCCAAGTCAGTCACCGTGCGAACCGCACTGAGTGGGCACGCTACGTTGCTTTCATGATGGTCGGCGCGCTTATGAATTACGGGGCCTTCGCTGGCTGTATCGCCTGGTGGGAGATGACGCGCGCGCAACCGTGGCTGGCTGTTGCCGTCGGCTCACTTGCTGGGCTAGGAGTCAATTTTGCGACGTCGAGGCTGCTGGTGTTCCGGGTTCCTGCTATCGCTACCCTAAGAAGGATTACGACGGAGGCGGAAGATTTTTCTGCATCGCATCTGCACAAGCAAATTCAGCAGAACTTTGGCAAAGCCATCAAAACGCTCGACGAATGAAAGAGCCTGCGGACGATCAGGCATAGGTGGAGAGCAAATTGCTCTTTTTCTCGATATATTAGGATTCGTTCCTTATCCGAAGCTACGCGAGTAAAAAGAACAGTGGGCTTATCTGCGTGCTATAACATGTATCGTTGGCATTGCGACAAGGCGGCGCCTTTATCCTGTGTCTTTCAAGTAGTAATATGTCTCTTGCATTTTACCAGGGTTCTGATGGTTCTGATGTGCAAAAAATTTAATACCTTTCAAGAGAGCAGATGCCTGTTATAACATGCCGATTAATGAGCCTAATTATAAGTTAGGCTTTCAACCACTGAGTGAGATTACATGGTCTTAAAACTTATCTTTATTGGCTCGCATTTTGTCGCGCTATTAGCCTTTGTAGTGGTGTGCTTTGGTTTTGGGGCAATAGTATTCAGACGCATCCTCGACTCCCTTGGTTCTGAGCCATTAATGCGGTTCGGATTAGCTGCCACGTTTGGACTCGGCATTGTCATCGTGGCATTACAATTTCTTGCAATCCTGGGCGTGTTGACCATCACGACAGTTGTCATACTAATGCTATTGGGTGTGTTTGCTGCTGTTAGGCAGCGGCGTCAAATTTCATTTTCGTATCTATCGTGGCACTCCCTGCTGTTACCTGAGAAAGGTGCCCTACTCTTATTCATAGCGGCTATGCTGCGCATATTGCTTGCGCCGTTTTGTCCACCAAAAGCTTGGGACGAATTGATGTACCACCTGCCGCATGCTTTGCATTGGATGGAAACAGGAAGTTTGACAGTCAATTTGTGGCTACGTTATCCATGGTTCCCATACAACTATGAACTGTTGTATGCGGCCACACTGTTATTATATGACGACGTGTTCACGCACTTGCTGCATGCGCTTGCAGGATGGTTGTGTGCATTGCTTGTGTATCAGGTTGGCCTGAAATTCGCAGCTAGGGCACAGGCCCTATCTGCTGCCTTCATATGGCTTGTCTTGTCGGCGGAGCAATATGATAATGCGTGCATTGACATGGGTACCACCGTGTTTGTATTCGGTGCATGCGTCGCTATGTGGTTGTGGTGGAGGTCTGCGCAATCGCAGTTTGGTTGGTTGCTCGGAGCTGCTTTTTTGTTAGGCGTCGCAGCAGGGGTGAAGTATCAGGCATTGAGTTTTCTGCCGATCTTTACCGGCTTAATGCTAATGCGCGAGCGTCGTATCCGGGTGATAAGTTTAACAGTATTCGTATTTCTGGTGCCGTGTGTGTATTGGTACGCAAGGAACGCCATGATGACGGGTGATCCATTCAATCCGTTGGGCGGGCCTTTATTCGGCTTCAGTGACTGGAACACGGAGGATTATGCGTATCAGATCGCGGACGTTCGTAGCCGTGCAGGCAAACTACCGTGGCTACTCTGGCCAGCATTATTTGTGCCGATAATTCCTGAGGTACGTCGCACAACACATTGGAAGCTCGCAATAGGCTTCGGCGGCTATTCAATTTTGGTGTGGTACGCGACGACCGGAGGGTATATTCGTTATCTCATGCCGGCGTTTCCGGTACTTGCACTGCTTGCTGCGCGTGGTTGGGCGTGGTTACTGGAAGCATTGCGTGACAGTTTGGGTGGAAGACTTAAATTCTCCCTGCCTAATCCGTGGAAGCGCAGTCTCCAGGTTAGTGTAACCTTGTTGTGCGTTGCTGCGTTCTTCTGGACTACAGTGCCGATGATGAAATCGAACTGGAAGAAAATTGCCGTCACAGAGGCAGAACGCGAGATGTATCTGCGATCGCGCATATCGGGTTACAACGTCATCACGTATCTGAAGCGTCTGCCGAGTGTGCATGTCTATCAATTCGGCCTGGAGGATGCGATCTACTATGCGCCGCAACCGATCTATGGAGATCATTTTGGGCCTTGGCGCTATCGCGACTTAGCTAATTTGCCGCCTGAGAGTCTTGCTCGCAGGCTGGCAGAGATGGGGTTTGATACGCTGGTAATTCATCATTTGCGCTGGCCAATGATTGCAGCAAAGCCAGACTTCTTACGCTATTTCGAGACGATTTTCGAGAGCCAAGGTGTCAGTGTGTACCGAATTAAACCTTGGACAGAGATAACCCCAGCCGATCCCAGATAGCCAGGGTCGGTCCCGCCCGGTTCATGGTGTAAAAATGCAGCCCCGGCGCCCCCTGTTCCAACAGGCGTTGACACATGTCCGCCACCACGTCCAGGCCGAAGGCGCGGATCGAGGCCAGATCGTCGCCGAAGCTTTCCAGGCGCTTGCGAATCCAGCGCGGAATCTCGGCGCCGCAGGTATCGGAAAAACGCGCCAGTTGCTTGTAATTGGTGATCGGCATAATGCCCGGCACGATGGGCAGGTCGATGTCCAGCTTTTCGCAACTGTCGATGAAACTGAAATAGGCGTCGCAATTATAGAAATACTGGGTGATGGCGCTGTTAGCCCCGGCTTCCACCTTGCGGCGAAAGTTCAGAATATCCTGTTCGACACTGAGCGCCTGGGGATGAAGCTCCGGATAGGCCGCCACTTCGATATGAAAGTGCGAGCCTGTCTCGGCGCGAATGAAGGCCACCAGTTCATTGGCATGGCGGAACTCGCCGGGAATATAGGCGCCGGAAGGCAGATCGCCGCGCAGGGCGACGAGCCGACGGATGCCCTGGGACTGATAGTGTTCCAGGATGGCGTGGATATTCTCCCGGGTGGAGCCGATGCAGGTCAGATGCGGCGCCGCCTGGACGGTTCCCTCCCGTTGGATTTCCAGGATCGTGCCGATGGTGCGATCGCGGGTCGAGCCGCCAGCGCCGTAGGTGACCGAGAAAAAAGCCGGACGCAACCGCAACAGTTCCGCCCGGGTCTGGCGCAATTGCGCCAGACCCGCCTCGTCATGAGGAGGAAAAAACTCGCAGCTAAAGATTTGCGGATGTTGCTGTTGTGAATTCATGGCTGTGTTTCGATTGATCCGCCACCCCCGTCCCCCCTGGTGGGAGGGGAACAGGGGGAATTCGCCTGGCCTCAATAGCGATAATTCTCCGGCTTGTAGGGGCCATCCACCGCCACGCCGATATAGCGGGCCTGTTCCTCGGTCAGCGTGGTGAGATGCACGCTGATGCGCTGCAAATGCAGGCGGGCGACTTTCTCATCGAGGTGCTTGGGCAGCACATAGACCTTTTTCTCGTAGCGCTCCGGATGGTTCCATAACTCGATCTGGGCCAGCACCTGGTTGGTAAAGGAGTTGGACATGACGAAGCTGGGATGGCCGGTGGCGCAGCCCAGGTTGACCAGCCGCCCTTCGGCCAGCAGGATCAGCCGCTTGCCGTCCGGGAAAATGACATGATCCACCTGGGGCTTGATATTTTCCCAGGGATACTGCCGCAGCGAGGCGACATCGATCTCGGAATCGAAATGGCCGATATTGCAGACGATGGCTTGATTCTTCATGGCTTTCATGTGCTCGTGGGTGATCACATGAAGATTGCCGGTGGCGGTGACGAAAATATCGGCCAGCGGAGCGGCCTCGTCCATGGTCACCACCCGGTAACCTTCCATCGCTGCCTGCAAGGCGCAGATCGGGTCGATTTCGGTGATCCACACCGTGGCGCCCAGACCGCGCAGGGATTGAGCCGAACCCTTGCCGACTTCGCCGTAGCCGCAAACGATGGCGATCTTGCCGGCGATCATCACATCGGTGGCGCGCTTGATGCCGTCCACCAGGGACTCGCGACAGCCGTAGAGATTGTCGAATTTGGACTTGGTGACGGAATCGTTGACATTGAAGGCCGGAACCGCCAGCTTGCCGCTCTTTTCCATTTCATAGAGCCGATGGACGCCGGTGGTGGTTTCCTCGGACAGGCCACGCACCTGCTCGAGCACCTCCGGGTACTTCTCGTGCAGCACCAGTGTCAGGTCGCCGCCGTCGTCGATCAGCATATTGGGCAGCCAGCCATTGGGACCGAAAATGGTCTGATCCACGCACCACCAGTAGTCCTCTTCGGACTCGCCCTTCCAGGCGAATACCGGGACGCCGGTGGCGGCGATGGCGGCGGCGGCATGATCCTGGGTGGAGAAAATATTACAGGACGACCAGCGAACCTCGGCGCCCAGTTCCACCAGAGTTTCGATCAGCACCGCCGTCTGAATGGTCATGTGCAGACAACCGCCGATGCGGGCGCCCTTGAGCGGCTGGTTGCGCCGGTATTCCTCGCGGATGGCCATCAGGCCGGGCATCTCCGTTTCGGCGATGGCGATTTCCTTGCGGCCCCAGGCGGCCAGCTTGATATCGGCGACTTTGTAATCGGGCTTGAGCGTAGTGATCGGTTGACTGCTCATCCAGGGATGCTCCTGTGCGTATAATTGCAAATAGTATTAAGGATAAACTGAATTCAGTTACAAACCGCCGGCATCGCGCAGAGCGTCGACCTTATCGGTGCTCTCCCAACTAAACTCTTCCTCCTCACGGCCGAAGTGACCATAGGCAGCCGTTTTGCGGTAGATCGGCCGGATCAGGTTCAGCATCTTGACCAGGCCGTAAGGGCGCAGATCGAAGTGGCCACGGACAATCTCCACCAGCCGTTCTTCGGGGAGCTTGCCGACGCCGAAGGTGTTGACGCTGATCGAAGTGGGCTCGGCGACGCCGATGGCGTAGGACACCTGAATCTCGCAGCGGTCGGCCAGACCGGCGGCGACGATGTTCTTGGCGACATAGCGCGCCGCATAGGCGGCGGAACGATCCACCTTGGAAGGATCCTTGCCGGAGAAGGCGCCGCCGCCGTGGTGGGCCATGCCGCCGTAGGTATCGACGATGATCTTGCGCCCGGTCAGGCCGCAGTCGCCTACCGGTCCGCCGATGACGAACTTGCCGGTGGGATTGATATGGTATTTGGTGTGTTTGTCCAGCCATTCCGCCGGCAGCACCGGGATAACGATATTCTCCATGACCGCCTCCCGCAGCCGGTCGTAGGAAATATCGGGATCGTGCTGGGTGGACAGCACCACCGCTTCGACACCGACGATCTTGTTATCCTCATAGCGGAAGGTAATCTGGCTCTTGGCGTCCGGGCGCAGCCAGGGCAGGACATGGGTCTTGCGCATGGCGGCCTGGCGCTGCACCAGCCGGTGGGCGTAGGTGATCGGCGCGGGCATCAGCACATCGGTTTCATTGGTGGCGTAACCGAACATCAAGCCCTGGTCGCCGGCGCCCTGCTCCTCGGGGTTGCTCCGATCCACGCCCTGGGCGATGTCCCCCGACTGTTTGCCGATGCAGGACAGGACGGCGCAGGTGGCGCCATCGAAACCGACATCGGAGTTGTTATAGCCGATGTCGATGATCGTCTGGCGGACGATCTCATCGAAATCCACCCAGGAGGAGGTGGTGATTTCGCCGGCGAGAACCACGACCCCGGTCTTGATCAGAGTCTCGCAAGCGACGCGGGCGCGGGGATCCGCCTCCAGGATGGCGTCCAGTACGGCATCCGAGATCTGGTCGGCGATTTTATCGGGGTGTCCCTCGGAAACGGATTCTGAGGTAAACAGATAGCTACGGCTCATTCCACTTTATCTCTTAACTTAAAACTTGAACGAATATGGGGACTAACAACACCGCGCCAGCCCGCCGGAATACCCGGACCGCCTTGACGCTGTTCAGGGCTTGAGGCGCATGGTAGCGGCGCAGTTTACCTGGAAAATTTTAGGATTTCACGTGAAAAGTTGAGTATATGAATATAACCGATAAGAGTTGGATTGTTACAATCCAACTCCCAGTCCGCCGCTTCGAATCGACACGTACTTCTTGAATCATTGTGTAACTTTTAAAGCAGGTTCAGCACTATGAAGACAGCGCCACTCACCCTCTCCGCCGAAGAACTGGCGGATCTCCAATGGGCGCACCGACAGCTTGAGCATCCTTCTTTCGCGGCGCGCTTGTGCAGCGTCATCGGTACCCCCATCGAGCAATTGCTTGGGCTGTTGCCTAAAGAGTGGTACCGCCGCTTACAGACGACCGCGGAGTACAGCATCCGGCGGGCGACGGAAGTCGCTATCGCCTCGATGGAGCCGCTTCCTGCCGCCCTCGCTCATGACCGCTGGCACCAGTTGCTGGCGCTGGGCAGCGGCGCCCTGGGCGGCTTCTTCGGTCCCCTGGGTTTGGTGGTCGAACTGCCGGTAACGACGATTTTGATGTTGCGTTCCATCGCCGCTATCGCCCATAGCGAGGGCGAGGATCTGAACACGACGGAAGCCCGAATCGCCTGCCTGGAAGTCTTTGCTTTGGGTGGACGCTCCAAGGAAGATGATGCGGCGGAGACCGGTTACTACGGTCTGCGCACCACTCTGGCCTTGCACTTTGCGGAATTTCTCGATTACAGCGGCGGTAAAGGAGTCGCGCTACCGGCCGGCATCGAACTGATCCAGGCCATCGCCGCCCGCTTCGGTATGGTGATTTCGGATAAGGTGGCGGCCCAACTGGTCCCGATGGTGAGCGCCGTCAGCGGGTCGGTGCTGAATCTGATCTTCATGCAGCATTTTCAGGACGTGGGCAGGGGGCATTTCATCGTCCGCCGGCTGGAACGGGAATACGGCGCCGAGGCGATCAGAATCGAGTACGAGCGCTTGAGCTTGTTCGAGACCGAGGCCGAAAGGGAATATAGCCCCCTGGAGGGGTGGTAAGGATCGGTCCCTGGGAGCGCCGGCGTCCCCGCCGGCTTAAACAGGACCGATCACAAACGATGGGGTCTGCTTGAGGCAGACCGGCCGTAAATTATTCCCCGTTGCCGGCGGGGACGCCGGCGCTCCCAGGCTGTCTACTGCACCTTTGGCCAGCGGCTGGCCGCCCGAAGATTCAAGACCCCGTAGCCAGAAGGCTGTCGATGGTTTCTTTGAACACAGGGTAAGGCAGAGCGCCCCGCATCACCCGGACGGCTTTGATTTTGCCGTCGGCCGTCATGGTTCCCAGGAAAAAGCTGGGCGTACCCTGGACGCCGAGTT
This sequence comes from uncultured Pseudomonadota bacterium, assembly GCA_903844665.1. GTDB lineage: Bacteria > Pseudomonadota > Gammaproteobacteria > Competibacterales > Competibacteraceae > CAIMUS01. Next base: position 8,854 of record CAIMUS010000318.1, on the reverse strand, counting down.
GCTCTCCCGCGGCCAGGCTGTCACGCACCTGCGCGGTGTATTTGCCGCCGTCCAAACACTGCTGGAAGGCGTCGCGGTTGAGGCCGATGGCCTCAGCGTGCGCCGTCAGGTTCTCCGGCGCCAAGGCCTGCTGATTGACAAACAGGCGGTCGTGCATCTCCCAGTATTTACCCTGGTCGCCGGCGCAATGCGCGGCCTCGGCGGCCTTGAAGGCGTTCTTATGCAGGCTTTCCAGGGGAAAGTCCTGGAAGACGTATCTCAGCTTGCCAGTCTGGATATAATCTTTATCCAGTTGCGGCAGAACGCTCTGGAAATGCCGCTGGCAGAAGGGGCATTGATAATCGGAGAATTCGACCAGGACCAGCTTGGCGTCCGCCTTGCCCTTCGTGGGAGCATCGCCGATAGGGACGACCGCATCGATGGTTTGCGCTGCCGGTGGCCGAGCCGGCTGCTGGCGGGCCGCCTGGAGGAACTGCTGCTTGATCTCTCCCAACTGTTTCTGAATCGCTTCCTGGCCCGTTTTCAGGTCCTTGATCTCCTGGCGCAGGCTTTCCAGTTCCTGGCCCGGCGGCGGCGGGTTGTCGTCGGCTGCAAAGGCGACAGCGGCCATGGCCAGGCCAAGGGCGGCCGCCAGCCGTGCTAGCCGTTGTAAAATGGTACAAATCATTCTTTATTCCTCATCGGTTGCCGGTCGGTAGATGGAGCAGGTGATTTCGTTGCGCTCTAACCGACATTATCTATCACAACGCCTGCTTATGTTGGATTATCGGGCTACCCACTTAAGGCGGGACGATCCGACCCTGGGAGCGCCGGCGTCCTCGCCGGCCCTTTGCGGTCAGCCTGCAAAGTGTCCCAGCTCAAGTGGATACCCGATTATCGAATCCGTCGGCTTATATGCGGCGAAATACGGCCTTGTGGCCTATCCCGCCCTGCGAGCTGGCGATCCCCTGCTGTAACACTGCCAACACCTCCGCCAGATCACCTTGCAGCAAGGCAGACCGGGCGAGCCACAACCCTGGAAACCGCTGGGAGCGGACAATCTCGGCGGCATCGGCTTCAAGCTGAATATACCCCTCCGCCTCAAGCTGAAACCAGTCAAATTGACGATCATACACCCGCCATACCAAATACTCCTGTACCCGATTGCGGCGATACACCTTGAGTTTCTCGTGCCGATCGATGGATGCGCTGCTGGCGGCGATTTCAACCACCAGTTCGGGCGCACCCTCGATATAATCGTCGTCACTGATACGGGATTGCCCTCCCCGATCGAGCCGCAGGAGCGCATCAGGTTGGAACTCGTTGTCCGCATCCAGGCGAACCGTAGCATTATCGAAACAGCTAACTCCAGGGGTAGCCGCTGTATAAACGCCTAGCCAGGTCATGATAATGGCATGGGGTTTGGCATGACTTTCCGCATGCAGAGGCGATGGCATGTACACGATTCCTTCAATCAATTCGGCTTTTTTCAGGTGCGGCCAGGCGTGATAACGACGCTCGAATTCCGCCCGGCTTAGCCTGTCTCCGTTTTCCAGGGGTGGAATTGCCAGCCTGAGGGCGCCTGCTGAAGAAGCAATTGTCATGGTGCTGTTACCCATCGAATCGAGACTATCATCGTAACCGTTTAACCCAAGTATTTCACAAAAAAGCCTGCATGGGGCGCATTAGCGCAACGTGATGCGCCTATGAAACTGGCGCCAGCCCGTAGAGCGGAATAGGCCGCAAGGCCGTATTCCGCCGCATGGTTTTGGCTCGCCGTTCCATGCGGCGCAATACGCTAACGCTATTGCGCCCTACGCTTGCTGTTCGTCAACATCGACCCTCAGCGCCAATGGTATATCCCGCCGCCGGTTTCCCGCCCGCGGCAGATCATGGAAAATATCTGTTTGTATTGTCTGTGTCTGGAGGGTAATCTTGCCCGTACATGATATAGAGAGGTAATGAAGTACATGGCCAAAACGCTGTACGACAAACTCTGGGACGCCCATCTGGTACGGACCGAAGCCGACGGGACGACCTTGCTGTATATCGACCGTCATCTGGTGCACGAAGTGACTTCGCCGCAGGCCTTCGAAGGTCTGAGGTTGGCCGGACGCCGGCCCTGGCGGACCCGCTCCATGCTGGCGGTGCCGGATCATAACGTGCCGACGACCAATCGCCGGCTCGGCATCGCCGATCCCGTCTCCCGGCGGCAGGTGGATACCCTGGACGCCAACTGCGCCGAACTGGGCATTCTCGAATTCCGCATGGACGATAGCCGCCAGGGCGTCGTCCATGTCATCGGTCCCGAACAGGGCGCCACCCTGCCGGGGATGACCGTGGTCTGCGGCGACTCCCATACCTCTACCCATGGCGCCTTCGGCGCCCTGGCCTTCGGCGTCGGCACTTCGGAAGTGGAGCATGTGATGGCCACGCAATGCCTGGTTACCACGAAATCCAAAAACATGCTGGTCAGCGTGGACGGCCGGACCGGTCCCGGCGTTACCGCCAAGGATATTATCCTCGTCATCATCGGCGCGCTCGGCACCGCCGGCGGCACCGGCTATGCCATCGAGTTCGGCGGCGAGGCCATCCGGGCCTTGTCTATGGAAGGCCGGATGACGGTTTGCAATATGGCCATCGAGGCGGGCGCCCGCGCCGGCATGGTGGCGGTGGACGACATCACCATCGACTACCTCAAGGGCCGTACCTTTGCGCCCAAGGGTGAGTTGTGGGAACGGGCCGTGGCCGCCTGGTGGGAGTTACACAGCGACCCGGACGCCCGCTTCGACCGGGTGGTGCGCCTGGACGCCGCGGCGCTCGAACCGCAGGTGACCTGGGGCACCTCGCCGGAAATGGTGGCGCCCGTGGACGCCTGTATTCCCGACCCCGCCGCCGAGGCCGATCCGGTCAGGCGGGAAGGGATGGAGCGGGCTTTGGCCTATATGGGCCTGCAAGCGGGTATGCCGATCGGCGCGATTCCCCTGGACAAGGTCTTCATCGGTTCCTGCACCAATGGCCGGATCGAGGATTTACGGGCGGCGGCGACCGTCGTCCGGGGTCGGACAGTGGCGCCCACCTTAAAGCAGGCGCTGGTGGTGCCGGGTTCCGGCCCGGTCAAACAACAGGCCGAAGCCGAAGGACTGGATCGGATCTTTATCGAAGCCGGCTTCGAATGGCGCGAGCCGGGCTGCTCCATGTGCCTGGCGATGAACGCGGACCGACTGGAGCCGGGCGAACACTGCGCCTCCACTTCCAACCGCAACTTCGAAGGGCGCCAGGGGCAGGGCGGCCGTACCCATCTGGCGAGCCCGGCCATGGTGGCGGCGGCGGCCATCGCCGGCCATTTCGTGGATGTGCGGGAATTCGAGTAAGCGTTATTCTTAAAGCCGAGTAAACCGTATGCAAGCCTTTACCCAACATCAGGGTCTGGTGGCGCCGCTGGATCGCGCCAATGTCGATACCGACGCCATCATTCCCAAGCAGTTTCTCAAATCCATCCACCGCTCCGGTTTCGGTCCCAATCTGTTCGACGAATGGCGCTATCTGGATCACGGCGAGCCGGAGCAGGATTGCAGCGGGCGGCCGTTGAATCCGGCGTTCGTGCTGAATCAGCCACGCTATCAGGGCGCCAGCATCCTGCTGACGAGGAATAATTTCGGCTGCGGCTCCTCCCGCGAGCATGCCGTCTGGGCCCTGGCCGATGCGGGTTTCCGCTGCGTGATCGCCCCCGGCTTCGCCGATATCTTTTTCAACAATTGCTTTAAAAACGGGGTGCTGCCGATCGTGCTGGATGCCGGCAGTGTAGACCGGTTGTTCCACAAGGTGGAAGTCACCCCCGGCTATCGGCTGCTGCTCGATCTGCCAGCCCAGACCATCACCACGCCAGCCGGCGAGAGCATCACCTTCGGCGTGGACGCCTTCCGCAAACACTGTCTGGTCAACGGTCTCGACGAAATCGGTCTGAGCCTGCAATATAGCGGGGAGATTCGTGCTTACGAGGCGCGCCGGCGCCAGGAAGCACCCTGGTTATTCGTTGATCTGGAAAGTGCATGAGCAAGAAAATTCTGATATTGCCTGGGGACGGCATCGGCCCCGAGATCGTGACGGAAGCGCTGAAGGTGCTGGAGGTCTTGCGCCGCGACCACGGTCTGGCTGTCGAGATGGAGCAGGGACTGATCGGCGGCGCGGCCTATGAAGCCGCTGGCAAGCCCCTACCGGATGAAACCCTGGCGCTGGCCAGGGCGGCGGACGCCGTCCTGCTGGGCGCGGTCGGGGGGCCGCAGTGGGACCGGATCGAGTGGTCGTTGCGGCCCGAACGGGGTCTGTTGGGGATCCGCGGCGAGCTGGGGTTGTTTGCCAATCTGCGGCCGGCTATCCTCTATCCACAACTGGCGGCGGCCTCCAGCCTGCGCGCGGAACTGGTGGCCGGCCTGGATATCATGATCGTGCGGGAACTCACCGGCGATGTCTATTTCGGCCAGCCGCGCGGCATCCGCACCCTGGAAAGCGGCGAGCGGGAAGGCTTTAACACGATGGTCTATCGGGAAACCGAAATCGAGCGCATCGTGCGGGTGGCGTTTACCATCGCCGGCCGGCGTCGCCGCCAAGTCTGCTCGGTGGACAAAGCCAATGTGCTGGAGGTCTCCCAGTTATGGCGTGAGGTGGCGGAACGGGTGTCCAAGGAGTATCCCGCGGTGGAGCTGAGTCATCTTTATGTGGATAACGCCGCCATGCAACTCGTACGCGCACCCAAGCAGTTCGATGTCGTCGTCACCGGCAATCTGTTCGGTGATATTCTGTCCGACTGCGCCGCCATGCTGACCGGTTCCATCGGGATGCTGCCTTCGGCCTCCCTGGACGCCGCCGGTAAGGGATTGTACGAACCGATTCATGGCTCGGCGCCGGATATCGCCGGCAAGGGCGTAGCCAATCCGCTGGCCACCATTCTGTCGGTGGCGATGCTGCTGCGCCACACCCTGGCCCAGGTGGAACTGGCCGACCGCATCGAGCAGGCCGTCGGCGCGGTGCTGAATAAAGGTTTGCGTACCGGTGATATTATGGCTGAAGGAATGCAACGGGTGGGTACCCAGGCGATGGGCGATGCCGTGGTGGCGGCGCTACGTCAGCAAGCTTAATCCTTAAACTGTAAGCGTTCACACCCCTCCCCCTAACCCCCTCCCACAAGGGGAGGGGGAATAGGTTAAGCTGCTGTTTCGCAAAAAACTCCCTCCCCCCTTGTGGGGGAGGGTTGGGGTGGGGGGGCTGAACGGTTACCTTAAACTTGAGGTTGTGATCGATGAGTAAGCGATTCGATGTGGCCGTGGTGGGCGCTACCGGCGCGGTCGGCGAAGTCATGCTGGAGATCCTGGCGGAACGCAAGTTCCCAGTGGGCAAGGTCTATGCGCTGGCCAGCAGCCGCTCGGCGGGCAACAAAGTGAAGTTCTGGGACCGGGAACTGGTGATCGAGGATCTGGCCGAATTCGATTTTGCCAAAACGCAGATCGGCCTGTTTTCGCCCGGCGCTTCGGTTTCCGCCGAATATGCCCCCAAAGCCGCCGCGGCCGGCTGTGTGGTGGTCGATAATACCTCCCAGTTCCGCTACGAGCCGGATATCCCGCTGGTGGTGCCGGAGGTCAATCCCCATGCCGTGGCCCGGTACACCAACCGGGGCATTATCGCCAACCCGAACTGTTCCACCATCCAGATGGTGGTGGCGCTGCAACCCATTCACGCCGCCGTCGGCATCGAGCGGATCAATGTCGCCTCCTACCAGGCGGTATCGGGCACGGGCAAGGAAGCCATCGAAGAGTTGGCCACGCAGACAGCCAATCTGCTGAACGGCAAGCCCATCGAGTGCCAGGTCTATCCCAAGCAGATTGCCTTTAATGTGCTACCGCACATTGATATTTTCATGCCGAACGGTTATACCAAGGAAGAAATGAAGATGGTGTGGGAGACTCAGAAGATCATGGAAGACGAAACGATCCAGGTCAATCCCACCACCGTGCGGGTGCCGGTGTTTTACGGTCATTCCGAGGCGGTGCATATCGAGACCCGCAAGAAAATCACCGCCCAGGAAGCCCGCGAGCTGCTGCGTCGGGCGCCCGGTGTGGTCGTGCTGGATGAGCGCGAGCCGGGCGGTTATCCGACCGCGGTCACCGAGGGGGCCGGTACGGACCCGGTGTATGTGGGCCGTATCCGTGAGGATATTTCCCATCCGCGCGGTTTGAATCTGTGGGTGGTGGCGGATAATCTTCGTAAAGGAGCGGCGCTGAACAGTATCCAGATTGCGGAACTTCTGATCGGCGATTATTTATAAACCACGTTTCGGTCGGCGCCTGAGCGCTCTATGTAAGGGCGACCGACCGCTCCCCGTAGGGAGCGAGCATTCCGATGACAACCAGGGTTACTGAGACACGGTCCCCGATGACCAGGAAACCACTGCGGCTGCTGATTGCGCTGGCCTGTTCCACGCCCCTGAACGCGGTGGCCCTGGGGGTAGGGCAAATTCAGGTGCGTTCGGCTCTAAACCAGGTATTCGATGCGGAGATCCCCCTGCTGCTTGCAGGTCCGGGGGAAGCCGCCGGCATCACCGCCAGGCTGGCGCCGGCCCAGACTTTTGCCCAGAAGGGGATCGACCGGCTGCCGCTGTTATCGAATCTGGTCTTTACGGTGCAGACGGGCGCCGATGGTCGCGGCCTGATCAAGGTGACCTCCAAACAGCCGATTCGCGAACCCATGCTCAATTTTCTGATCCAGGTGGATTGGCCCAGAGGGCAGGTGGTGCGGGAAGTCGCCGTGTTGCTGGATCCGCCGGTCAAGGCAAAGCAGCGGCCGGTGCCGGCCATACCTACGCTCGCTCAGCCGGCGGCGCCCAGGCTCAGTCCACCACGCCGGACGGCAGCGGTGACCCCGGAACAGCCCGCTCCGCCTCCGGTAGCCCATCGCGGCGCCGCGACCTATGGTCCGGTTCCGTTCGGGGAAACCTTATGGGCTATCGCCAGCCGGGTACGGCCGGATCCCTCCGTCAGCGTGCAACGCATGATGCAGGCTTTGCTGGAGGCCAATCCCAGGGGGTTTTGGAAGCCCACTGTCAACGGTTTGCGGGCGGGGGTTAATCTGCGGATACCCAGCGCTCAGGAAATCGATCCGCAGCGTTTCCCCGAGCAGGTTTCCCGGCAACTGGCCAGCCGCCAACAGGTTCCGGTGGCGCCGGTCACTCCCAAGCCCGAGGCGCCCCCTCCCGAGAGCAAGCCGAAAGTCAGACTGGTGTCACCGGAGCCGGCGGAAAGACTGCAACAGCCGCAACCGGCGGCGCCGGCGGCCCTCCCGGAACGGGTCACGCTGGCTCCCACAGGTGCACCGTCTTTCCCGATTAAGCTGAAGGATAATCATCCGGCGCTGCGGGTGGCCGGTCTGGACGAACTGCGACGGCGGATGAATGCACCGAGCTCGGGGGAGGGCATGGGGGCGGCGACCCGGCCGTCGGCGGCTGCCATCCCGCCGGCGGAAACCCTACAACCCCGGCCTGAAGTTCAATCGCCTCCGGGCGCCAGCAGTTCCCAGCCGGAACCGCGTCTGCAGGAGATCCTGCCTGAAACCATGGCGCCGCCGGGAACCTCCAGGGAAACCGGAGCGGGACCGACGGTGACGCCAACCGCCACACCGCCGGCCGCGGTTCGGCCCGCCGGTACGACCCCGCCGCCCACGCCGGAGGTGTCACCACCAGCGCCGGTGACGGCTGCCGCTCCTGTCCCGTCTCCCGCCCCCGCGCCCCCGAGTCAGACCCTGGCCAGGCCATTCCTGCCCGAGGCGGAGAGCGAAACCAGTGGTATCTTGAGTGGCTGGCTCAATCCGGCCAGCCTGGCCCTGTTGGGAGGGCTGGTATTACTCCTGGGCGGCGGCTCGTGGTACTGGTGGCGGCGCCGGCTTCGGGCGGAAGAAGGCAAGGAGGAGGCACTGGCGTTCGAAGATGTTATCCCTGTGGAAACGAAGACAGCGCCCGGACCGATGAGCGGCGCCAGTGATCTGGCAGCCGGCAAGGAGGCGGCGCCGGTAACGGAGCATCGGACTACCCGGACAGTGCCCAATCCTTTGGAGCGGGCGGATTTACTGCTGGCCGTCGGTAATTATGCCGAAGCGGAAAACCTCCTGCGCCAGGGTTTGCGCGAGGAGCCTGATAATAACGCTCTAAGGGTCAAATTATTGGATGTGCATTTTGCCGATCATGACGCCGAGGCGTTCTTACAGGAAGCCAAGGCGCTGCATGAAAGGTTGGAAGACAAAACCGATCCGCTCTGGTTGCCGGTGGCGCAAATGGGACATAAGCTCTATCCAGGCCATGAGTTATTCAGTAAGGTGGATGAACTGCTGATTGCGACCAAGACCATAAAAGCGGATCTCGCTGAGCTTGGGATACCCGCCAAGCCTGACGGCATACGGCCAGACAGCCCGGCGAATGAGCAGGCAGATACGACCTTATTTTCCACGCTGAATGAGCCGACGCTCGTTTCCGACGAGCAGCAACGGGATAACCTTGCCGGATTGGATTGGCAACTTGCAGATGTGGATAAGCTGACCATTACGGCGGGATCCTTTGCCGAACCGCCGACGCAGCCAAGGACCCGGCCGGAGCGGGAGCGGGAGCGGGAGCGGGAGCGGGAGCAAGCCGGCGCCGATCTGGATAGGCTGACCATTACGGCGGGATCCTTCGCCGAACCGCCGACGCAGCCAAGGACCCGGCCAGAGCAGGAGCAGGAGCAGGAGCGGGAGCGGGAGCGGGAGCACGCCGGCGCCGAGGTGGATAAGAATAAGCTGACCATTACGCCGGAACCCTTTCCCGAGCCGCTGACACAACCGACGACCCGAGTGG
>CAIMUS010000317.1 GCA_903844665.1 uncultured Pseudomonadota bacterium | reverse complement strand
ATGCCGGCGGGGACGCCGGCGCTCCCAGGAACGGGCAACGATACCTCACAGTTTTAATTGTATCCCCACCCGATCGCGGCGGCACCGCCTGAAATAATCAACCCGACACCCCCATCGCCAATTCTTTCGGCCCTGCAAAAGGGATAAAATTTATCTTGCAAGCAAGCCTGTCGCATCCTGCCGGCGACACCACCCTCCAACGGCCAGCCGCCGCTCGGGTGGTCTCTGCCACCAGCATGGCTCCAGTCAACCCCACCAGGCCTTTGGGAGGCCGTCATGGTTAAAAACACGTCCGACGACGGAACAGGCCCGCATTCCCCACCGTCGAGGACCGCCTTTGTGGAGCGCGCTTCCCGGCGTATGGTAGACTTGGCCAGCCGGTTGGTACGGGATCCCGAAGGGAACGACCGGCAATTCAGCCAACTTTCCGACCTGATCGAAAAATACCTGGCGGCCGGTGAGGATCGCGTCATCCAGCGCGCCCTGGAGCGCGCGCCCGACTTCAGGGTTTACGATGAAATCGTCAACGATGTGCTCAACTGCATCGAATGGCAGACGATCAGCGGCGAAAATGCGGAGCCGGTCGATCTGATTCTCTTCGCCGTTCCCTTACACCTGATCCTCTATGCCAAGGATAACAAGATGGCGATTCCCTGGACCTTGCCGATGGTCGATCCCCTGGCAAAAAGTTTTCGTCAACATGGTCTGGTAGGGCGGGCGCCCACCGTACTGCTGTACAATTATCTTTACTCGTTCGCCGAACTGGAGCCGCTGCCTTACAGCAAGCGCTATCGGCTGCCGCAGCGCCTGCTGAAGACCTTCGGCAGTTCCCGCCCGGCCAATCTGTTTCAGCACTATGAGCACGTCGCGCTGCCGCCCGGCGAAACCCAGCTGCTGCTGCGGTTTATCGTGGGTCTGGTGTTGCAGGCCCCGGCAGATCGGCAACCCTTCGCGGAGGTGGCGGAAACCGAAGACAGTCACCTGGAGCGTATCGCCGGCTGGGCCGGCGCCTTCGCCAGGGAGGTGGAAAGGCAGTTGCACCGACCGGTGCTGACCCTTATTCTCACTCATAAGGAGAGAGAGATACAGGTACTGCATTACCCCTGGCAGCTTGCCCCCTGGGACGATCCCCAGGTCATCGTCGCCAGCATCAGCGCCGCGCTCGATCAGGCCGGCATCGAGGATATCCAATTGGGTGAACCAACGCCTTACCGTCCACCCTACCTCCATTGAGTCAAAGCGCGGCGATGCCCTCTTGTTTTGCACGTATTTTCTTCTTCATGCTGCTGCTAGGCGGTCTAAGCACCAGCGCTTGCGCCGGCTCGAGCGTTCAGGCCGTCGCCGTGCCGCTGTCGCAGCAGGTGGCGGTGGGCGACCGCTATATGGGCATCAGGCTGTTGGGCGTGTTGCGCCTGCCCAGGGTCCCCGTCAACGGCCTGCCACTCAGGGAACTGTCGGGGCTGGCCTGGGACGAGGATGCCGGTCTACTGTATGCCGTCTCCGATAAAGGCATGCTGTTCCATCTGCGTCCCGTCTTTAGCGACGACCGGCTCAGCGATGTCCAGATCGTAACCGCCTATCCGCTCCGGGACTCCGACGGCAGGCCCTTACGCGGCGCCTTCATCGATGCCGAAGGGTTGGCTATCATCGATGGGGATAACGGCGTCCCGAACGATAGCCAGCTCGTCATTTCCTTCGAGGAGAGGGTACGGATAGCGCGCTACAGTCCCGACGGCCGCTGGTTGGGCGATGAACCACTGCCGGCGCCGCTGCGGGATAGCAGCGCTTACGCCAACCCCAATCTGGCCCTGGAATCAGTCACCATCGATCCGCAGTGGGGACTGTTGACCGGACCCGAACAACCCCTGCGCGGAGAGGCGCCCGGCTATGTGCCGATCTATGCCCAGAACGGCCGTCACTGGCTGTATCCGCTGCATTCCGCTCCGGCCAGCTCGCTGGTCGCCATGGAGGCGCTGCCGGATGGCTCTTTGCTGACGCTGGAACGGGCCTTTGTCTCCCTGACCCGGCCTTTCGTTATCAGCCTGCGGCGCACCCGGCTGCCGGCGGAGCAAACCCTGTTGCAGGTGGAAAATGTCGCCGTTTTCGATACCAGCGATGGCTGGCTGCTGGATAATTTCGAGGGCCTGACCCGGCATCGGGACCATCGCTTTTTTATGGTCAGCGACGATAACACCAACCCCTTGCAGAGCACGTTGCTGGTTTATTTCGAACTGCTGCCATTACCTGGAGAACGGCCTTGGTAGCAGCCCGGCGCCGCCCGTTACCACCCGTCGCCCGGCTTGGGATGGCGCGATTGTGCGAATGCAAAATTTTGGTTGACAAGGTGGGCGCCAGCGGTCAGTATCCCACCACAAAAAATGGGCATGCTTGTCAAGCCCGGCCATCGATGCGATGCTTTACCGATTCCTGCTGCACTGCACTCGACTACGGCTGCGGTGCAACACCATCTGACACACTACAAGCCTAGGTTCGGAGGTCTATATGGAAGATGTCGTCATTGTCGCCGCCGCCAGAACGGCCATCGGTAATTTTATGGGGGCCCTGGCCAATATTCCGGCGAATGCGCTGGGAGCCAAGGTGATTCAAGCTGTACTGGAGCGCGCCGGGGTCAAGCCCGACCAGGTCGACGAAGTCATCCTGGGGCATGTGCTCACCGCCGGCGCCGGCCAGAACCCGGCCCGCTCCGCGGCGCTCGCCGCCGGTTTAAGCAATGAAGTGCCAGCCATTACCATCAACAAGGTCTGCGGCAGCGGCCTGAAAGCGGCCCATCTGGGATTCCAGTCCATTCGCGACGGTGACAATCAGATCGTCATCGCCGGCGGCCAGGAAAGCATGAGCATGTCACCTCACCTCGTGCTCAATTCCCGTAAAGGCACCGTGATGGGTGAATGGAAGATGCTGGATTCGATGCTCAGCGAGGGCCTGCACTGCGCCATGAATCATTATCATATGGGGATCACCGCCGAAAATATCGTGGAAAAATATGGCATTTCCCGCGAGGAGCAGGATGCCTTCGCCGCCGCTTCCCAGCAGAAGGCCGTGGCCGCCATCGAGTCCGGCAGATTCAAGGAAGAGATCGTGCCCGTCGAAATCCCCCGCCGCAAGGGGGACCCGCTGATTTTCGATACCGACGAATTCCCCCGCAAGGGCACGACCGTGGAGGCCCTGGCCAAGCTGCGTCCGGCCTTCAAACATGACGGCTCCGTGACCGCCGGCAATGCCTCCGGGATCAACGACGGCGCCGCGGTGGTGCTGCTGATGTCCGCCCGCAAGGCGCAGGAACTGGGCCTGAAGCCCATGGCCCGGATCGTCGCTTACGCCAAGGCCGGAGTCGATCCCAAGATCATGGGTACCGGTCCGATTCCTGCCTCCAAACTGTGCCTCAAGAAGTCGGGCTGGACGGTCGCCGACCTGAATCTGATCGAGGCCAATGAAGCCTTCGCTTCGCAGGCGATTTCGGTCAACCGGGAGATGGAATGGGATACCGGCAAGGTGAATGTCAACGGCGGAGCGATCGCGCTGGGCCATCCGATCGGCGCCTCCGGCTGCCGTATCCTGGTCTCCCTGCTGCACGAGATGATCCGGCGCGACGCCAAGAAAGGTCTGGCGACGCTGTGCATCGGCGGCGGTCTGGGGGTGTCGCTGACCGTGGAGCGGGATTGACCGCCGGCGGCCGGTGACAGCAACACGGCGATGGCCAGAGTGGCGGTAGTGACCGGCGGCATCGGCGGACTGGGCGCCGCCATGTGCAAGGCGCTGCTGGCGCAGGGCCGAACCGTGGTGGCGACTTATTATCCTTCCCAGGAAGAACTGGCCAGGGAATGGCGGGAATCCCGCCAGGCCGAGGGTTTGGCCATCCACATTTACGCCGTGGATGTCGCCGATTTCGAGTCCTGTGCGGAACTGACCGCCCAGGTGGAGGCCGAGGTCGGCGCGGTGGAGATCCTGGTCAACAACGCCGGGATCACCCGCGACGCCGTGTTGAAACGGATGGAGAAGGAGCAGTGGGATATCGTCATCGCCACCAATCTGAGCAGCGTGTTTAACCTGACCCGACAGGTGTTCGGCCAGATGCTGGAAAGAAAATGGGGGCGGATCGTCAATATCTCCTCCATGAACGGGCAGAAGGGACAGTACGGTCAGGCCAACTATGCCGCCGCCAAGGCCGGCATCCATGGGTTTACCCTGTCGATAGCCGCCGAGGGCGCCCGTTACGGCGTAACGGTCAATACCGTTTCGCCCGGCTATATCGGCACCGATATGGTGCGGGCCATGCCGGAGGACGTACTCAACAAGATTATCGCCACGATTCCGGTGGGACGGCTGGGTACGCCGGAGGATGTCGCCCGCGCCGTCGCGTTTCTCACCGCCGAGGAAGCCGGCTATATCACGGGGGCCAATCTGGCTATCAATGGGGGTTCTTATTTCCATTAGCTACCCGCCCGCGGCGCCATCTCTGCGGGCGCCGCGGACCCGGTTACGGTTCAAGCCATGAGCGAACCGCGGATTATCAAGAAATATCCGAACCGGCGCCTGTACGATACCGTCATCAGCAGCTACATCACGCTGGGGGATGTCCAGCGTCTGGTGATAGAGCGTACCCCTTTTCGGGTGGTCGATGCCCGCTCCAACGCCGATATTACCCGCAGCATTCTGTTGCAGATCATCAGCGAGCAGGAGGAACGGGGCAATCCGATTTTTACTACCGAGGTGCTGGCTCACATCATCCGCTTCTACGGGGATACCCTGCAAGGCATGATGGGCAACTACCTGGAGAAGAGCCTGCAAGCCTTCATCGATCAGCAGCAACTGGTCAGGGAACAGATGCGCAATTTCATGGGCAAGAACCCCCTGACCATGATGTCCGAACTGGCGGAACGCAATCTTGCCCTGTGGCAGTCGATGCTCGACGAACGCCTGTTTAAACTCTCCGGCGGCGAGAACCAGGAAAAACCGAAACCGCAGGATAAACCGGACACAGCGGAAAACGATAAAACCTGATGTCGCCCATCAACACCGCTCACTGCTGATTTCGGCAAAGCTTCCTAACCACTAACCACTAACCACTAACCACTAACCACTAACCACTAACCACTCACTTCTGATTCCGGCAAAGACTCCAGATCGTCTCCGAAGTCTGATCCGACACCCGTTTTACCTGGTTGCACCAGGTGGCCAATTCTCCCTTGAACTGCCGCAACCTGGCCTGCAACTGCGCCTGCTGATAGGGCGTGGCCCCTCCTGCCCGCAAACCGAGTTCCGCCTGTTCGATCGCCTCCGGCAACTGTCCATTCAGATAATAGTATTCGGCCAGCGTGGCATAGGTCGTGGCCATATCGTTGGCGCGTTGCGCCGCCTGGGCATAGGTCGAATAGAGTGACAGATCGCTGGCACGGCGGCGCAGGAAGGGCTGCAGCACCTGCATGGCTTTGCGGGGATCACCCTGGGTGGTCAGCGCATAACCATAATGCATGGCCAGGACGTAGTCGTCCGGATACAGGCGGCCGGCATCGTCGAATAGCTGCCAAGCCTGGGTCTTATCGCCTTTGGCCAGGGCGATCTCCGCCTCTTCCAGGCGAAACGCCAGGTTATCGGGTTTTATCTTGCGCAGCCGGGCGATTTGCTGCTGGGCCTCGTCGTAACGGCCCGCACGCTTCAGCGCCAGGGCATAACCATAGCGTTCCGCCGTCTCGTTGGCGTAATCACCCTTGGTCAGGGTGGTTTCGAAGCGACGGATCAGGTCGGTGGTGTTGCCGGTCGTCAACACCTGCATTCTGACCTTGGCCAGTTGATATTGGAAGCTGTCCCGCTGCAGGCGGGAGCCGGGCTTTTGCGTAAACCGATCCTGGGTCTGAGCGATACGCTCGCGAGCCATCGGATGATCCCGCAGGAATTCCGGAATCTGCGCTTCCAGGCCACCGGGCTGGCGCTCCAGGCGGGCAAAAAACCGGGACAGTCCGTTCGGATCGAAACCGGATTGAGCCAACAGGTGGGAACCGACCCGGTCGGCCTCCTCTTCATTGCCGCGGGTAAAGTTGATCTGATGCTGTGCTCCCGCGGCAATAGCGCCCACCATGGCTGCCGGTCCGACCTGGCTTCTGGAGGCGGCTGCCAGGACTACCGCCGCGAGCAGGGCCGCCGTCAGTGGGATGTTCATATTGGATGCATCGGCCACGCTGCGAGCGATATGGTGTTGCGACACATGGGCAATTTCGTGGGCCATCACGCCGGCCAGTTCGCTCTCATCTTCGGTGGCCAGCAACAGACCGGAATTGAACCCGATAAATCCACCCGGCGCCGCGAACGCATTGATATCGGGGCTGTTGATCCAAAAGAAGGTAAAAGGTCTACCGTCGTTTTGCGCGTAGGCGGCGATAGTCTGACCCACCGAAGCCAGGTATTCATTGACCTGGACGTCGTCCACCACCAGGCCATGATCGCGGATTTCGCGTAGCGCTCCCTGGCCCAGGTAATGTTGATCACTACCGCTGAGGTACTGTAACGAGGGATCGCCGATATCCGGCAAGACGAGGGACTGGGCCCGGGCTGGCAGGGCAAGGGAGCAACTCAGCAGCAAAGCCAGTGCACTGGAAATACGACGGGAGCATATCGACATAGCGAATAGATAGATAATAGAGAGACAATAGATAAATTAAACCATAACCAAGCCTGCCTAACACACATAACCCGATTAATGCTAACAATATCGGGGGATAATAAACAGGCTTCCTAAAGCCTGTTTGCCGTCAACCCCGCACGAACGCTTCGATACAGGTATAATGAAGTTTGTCTTTGCGGGTGAAATCCGCCCTGCTGGCAGAACTGTCATGGATATCCTGTATTTTCTCATACCCATCACTCTGTTCGTCATCCTGGTCGCCGCCGGCGCCTTCATCTGGGCTGTCAAGACCGGCCAGTTCGACGACCTCGAAGGTCCGGCCTACCGGATCCTGATGGACGACGACGATCCGCGCATTCCGCGGCCGCCGGGCCGGCGGGATATCGACGGTTCGCAGGCACGGGACCCATAAAGTAAACTGCTATTAAATTTGGCTATGCGTCAGGGGGCTCTATGTTCACTTTTCAAAACTTTCCGCTCGTCATCATTATGGTGTTGGTGGCTATGGGCTTGCTCAGCTTTTTTTCGGTCATCCTGTAAACCCTGATCCAACCTGGCGGGTGGCCGTTCCAGAAATCGTTTACAGGCGGGCCGCCGGACGCAGCGATGGGGCAAGAACGTCAACTGCTGGACATTCTCAGCGATGGTCGCTTTCACTCCGGCGAAATCCTGGCGGCGCAACTCGGTGGAGTGAGTCGGGCCGCGGTCTGGAAAGGGATTCGGGTCCTGCAAACCTTCGGCCTGGAAATCCACGCGGTGCGGGGGCGGGGCTATCGCCTGGCGGAGCCGATGGAGTTACTGCTGGCGGACCGGATACGGGCGGCGCTTACGGCTGCCGCTCACCCCTGGGTAACCGGCATCGAAGTGCATGAGCGGCTCGATTCCACCAACACCTATCTGTTGAATCGGGCCAAAGACGAGTTGCCCGGCGGATGGGTGTGTCTGGCCGAATATCAATCCGCCGGGCGGGGGCGTCGCGGCAGGTCCTGGGTGTCGCCGTTCGCCTCCAATCTTTATTTATCGCTGTTATGGCGCTTTTCTCTGGAAGCCACCCTGTTGAGTGGCCTCAGCCTGGCTGTCGGGGTGGCGTTGATCCGCGCTTTAAACGGCTTGGGTATTCCCGAACTGGGTCTGAAGTGGCCGAATGATGTGCTGTGGCGCCGGCGCAAACTGGCCGGCGTCCTGCTGGAGTTCGGCGGTGAATCGTCCGGGCCCTACCATATCGTCGCCGGCATCGGCTTGAACGTGACTATGCCTCGCCATGCCGAGCCTGCCATCGACCAACCCTGGGTGGATCTGCGCAGTATCGTGGGACCGGGCCGGCTATCCCGCAATCGCCTGGCGGGGCGGCTGATCAGCGAACTGGTCGCCGCCTTCGTCCAGTTCGAGCAGGCTGGCTTTGCGACTTTTCGGGAGGACTGGAGCCGTTATGATCTGGCCCGGGATCAGCCGGTCACCCTGAGCCTGCCGACGACGACCCTCAGCGGGATTGCCCGTGGCGTCGATGCAACCGGCGCCCTCCTGCTGGAAACTGCCGCGGGTATCCGCCCTTTCCTGGGTGGCGAAATCAGCCTGCGCCTGAGCTCATGATTCTGCTCGTCGATGTAGGCAACACCCGGATCAAGTGGCTGCTGTGGCGACAGGGCCGGGCCGGGCCGGGCGGCAGCCTGTTGCATAAGGGACTGGCGCCGGCGGGATTGGGTGAGCGGCTCTGGAGCGGGCTGGAGCGTCCTTCCCAGGTGGTGATTGCCAATGTGGCCGGGGCCGAGATGGCGGCCGCCTTGCGGTCCTGGATACAACAAGTCTGGCGACTGGAACCCCGGTTCGCCGTGACGGCGGCCACCGGCTTCGGTATCAGCAACGCCTATACCGTACCGGCGCAGATGGGCGTCGACCGCTGGGTGGCGATGGTCGGAGCCAGGGCCAGGCTGGGCCAGTCCTGCTGCATCGTGGATTGCGGCACGGCGGTGACGGTGGACGCCTTGACTGTCGAGGGTAAGCATCTGGGTGGGGTGATCTTTCCGGGTGTTCGGCTGATGCGGGAAGCGCTGTATCGGGACACCCGGCAGATTCCCGCCGAGGATCGAGGGCAGGCCACGGTATTCGGCCAGAGCACCCGCGACTGCGTCTGGGGCGGCACGACCTACGCGGTGGCGGCGGCCATCGACGGCATTGCCGAACGGATGGAGGAAAGGCTGCCGGGCGAAACGCAGCGGCTGTTGACAGGGGGTGACGCCGGCTTGTTGTTGCCCTACCTGCGGGGTCGGTACCGGCTGGAACCCGAACTGATCTTCCAGGGACTGCTGGTGATTGCCGGGCAGTAGCCAGTGCTATAAGGATGTCCCGCTCGGAGTCAGGATACGATTTGCCGGCCACCTGGATATACAGTAAACTGCGTGTGTTTCCCACCTACAACGCTGGCGTAGCTCAGTCGATAGAGCAACTGATTTGTAATCAGCCGGTCGGGGGGTCAAATCCCTCCGCCAGCTCCATAAAATCAATGGCTTACAAAATTGCTCGAAGTCTGCCAGGTTCCGGGGTTCCTCTGGGGGTTCATCTTACATGCCCGCTTGTCTACCTAATCCCGTTCTTGTTCCTACTACTTCTCAGTGGCTGCGACGGGGCAACCCGCGGGTAACGTAGTCCCCTTTGCCAAATCCGTTTAAACTGTTTCGGCCAAGTCTAGGATAGCTCCCGAAAGCCGGCCCCCTTCACCGGTTGGCTTGGCCCCTATCTTGAAGGGCATGCAAGAAGAGACCACCCTATGACTACCACCACCTTCGACACGCTGGCCTATGCCAAGCGGCTGCGGGAGGCTGGCGTACCTGAACCACAGGCCGAAGCACAAGCGGCAGCCCTGGCCGATGCGTTACGGCAGAGCGCGGGCGAACTCGCGACCAAAGCCGATCTTAGAGAACTGGAACTGCGACTCACTATCAAGCTTGGCGCCATGCTGGTAGTTGCTATCGGCGCCGTGGCGACCCTAGTGAAACTGCTTTAAATCCGCCGGGTAACACCATACAATCCAATCTTACCACCGCACCGGATACACCCCCGGCTGCGTCTCGCAATACGCTGATAGACATAGTCCCCTATGGCATATTGCAGAAGGTGCGTCAGACCCTGAGTATGATTAGCGATTGTGCCGCTCGCATTGTTGAGCGTGCAGAGGTTCTATCAGTTCTGGAGAAATATGCTCATCAGCCATGAACGCGAAAAACTGATCAACGCGATCATCTATTTCGCCAACAATACCCGCTTCCTGGGGTTAACAACTGTGGCTTGTAATCTACGCCTATCTTAGATAAACTTTGCTTTTCAAACGGTCGCCACCCGTAACCGGGAGACCTTAAACGCACGTAAGAGTCGTGTAAGACCATTGGCAACGGCGTTGACGACGTGAAGATGTCTAAGAAAATCTAAGATTTTCGAGATTTTTCCAAGCATTTAGTTACGGTACCGTTTCCAGAGTCAAGGGTGGGCAACGCCTTTTTGTTGCCCACCGATACATGCCGGATTCCGCGTGGGCAAACGATACAGCCGTTTGCCCACCCCGCTACTCGGCTTCGGTCTTGACAGGAACGACGCTAAGGCATATGTTGCGGCATATGTCATTCACTGCGGAAATTATCATGATCGAAGAGCGCCACGTTTCTTTATTTCGCAACGGTCGCAACCAAGCGATTCGTATCCCTCGCGAATTCGAACCCTTCGGTCATTCGCCCTACGCGCTGCCCCCTTTCCTTTCACTGCCCCCTTTCCTTATCACCGTTGCCTGCCGCCGCTTGACACCTGCTTGGCCTTGGTAGGGGACTGAACGGTTATGGTACCGTACAGTGTATTTTATCGGGCTCACAGAAGTTTCCAACCCGATCATTTCGCAACTGCTTTTTTAGTTGACAAATTCAATAATTTACCCTGCACTGATTCCAAGATAGAGTCTCTTATATAAGAACTTGCATTGATTATTTCGATACCAATCAGTTCTCCCTTATCATTCAATTCGGCTGTAATATTGGGACTTAGCTCGATGCTTCCCGATTCAGGTTCTTCCGATACAGATAGATGTAGAACATCTTCGCTTTCAAAATACATCATCTGAGTTTTGCTCATTTCGTAAACCTCCCGCTGTTCAAGCGGAATTTGATCTGCTGTCGAGAAGTGGCATGAATGGTGGCCGGAGTGATTGCATCAGAGACACCACGTTACTGGCGTATCATCGCCTGTGAAAATGCGCCACTTCGGTTGGCTGGATTCTTTCATAGCTTTCCTCTGGAAAGATGTACCGCTTCAAGCTCAGCCGCCGACGTCAGCCGGTCGGCTGGAGCGTTTAGTTAGGGGTTTGGGGGCTGGATCATTCTGCCAGCCGAACGGCGGCCCACACAACGCATGGGAACGAGAAACGAGAAGAAAAGTGAGCAATGTCCACCCTACCGGGCTAAATTGTAGCCCGGATGCAGGCCAGAGGCCAGAATCCGGGGTTCAGGAGTGGAACCCGGATTGCGCTCCGCAAGCTCCGCTCCATCCGGGCTACGCTGGCTACGCTGGCTGCCTGAGACTGACTTAGGTTCCGGCTTAGCTCTGTGGCTGACGATTGGCGCAACTACTCTACGCTCGGAACAAGGTTCCGAGCCAAGCGATCTCGGGAATGGTCGTGCCTGGGGTGATCGTTCGGAGCAAGCGAGTATAATGGCCGGTGGTGGTTTTGCACATCGTGCGAGGTAAGAAATGGCGACGAGAAGAATGTGGGTTTATGATCCCCATTCGGGCGGGGTGAAGATACCGGAACCTGTCCGCGCAAGGACTAAAGACCGGATTTTAGCTCATGCCAAAAAGCATTATGCAGGTAAATACACCCGGATCGATGTTCGCTTCCATGGGCAACTCTGCTACATCGATGCGTACAAAGAACCCTATGTTTCCCCGACTTTCGACCCCCAGGTGCTCGGAGAATCTGTAGAGGAATATCGCGAGCGGCGGCGGAATACGCCTACGCACCTGTGTCGCTTGCGTTACTTCGGCGATGAGAACAGATGGTCGATGGCCTTCTACACCTACAGTAATGAAAAGTATGAACCGTGCTTTTTCGACACTGGCGCGGACCACGGCACACCCGAGGAAGCATTCGACGTTGGTGCTGTGTATTTGCAGCCTGCGTAGCCCGGATGGAGCGGAGCGTGCGGAGCGCAATCCGGGTTCCTCCCTCAAACCCCGGATTCCGGCCTTCGGCCTGCATCCGGGTTATTTGCTGAATTCACAAACCTGTTTTCTTCGCCAAAATCAGCATTTCATCCAGCATGTCTTTAAAACATGGACATTTTTTATAAACATCCTCCGGATTGAGTTTGCTGAACAAAGTGCTGCCATCTGTAACCTTTTTATATTTTTTCTTCAATCTATCCTGATACAATCGTTCCAAAAGCTTTGCAGGTGGCTCCTCAAAGTTCACGGTTTCCGGTTTCTGAATCTTACCAGGAAATACCTGGCGTACCTCTCTAGGAAAGAGATCAGGCAATCCGCAAACAAGTCTTGCCGTCTTCCCGATGCACCACCGTAGTGGTGGGCACTGTATCGCCGAAGGCATCCAGAAATTCGGCGGAATGGGTCGTGAAAATAACCTGCGAACGCCGGGACGCTTCCGCGGCATACTCTGCCACGATAGGCAGCATGGAAGGGTGTAATCCTGTCTCCGGTTCGTCGATAGCAATCAAAGGTGGTGGCTTGGGATTGGCCAGTACGGCGATGAGAAAAAGAAAACGCAGTGTGCCATCGGACAGATCAGCCGCCGGTTGCTCACGTTGCAGGCTTTTCCAACGGACACGCAGTTGAATCCGCTGGTCGGCGGCAGGCGGAAACACCAATTCTTCGAAGTCATCACCGAAGGCGGCAGCCATGGCTTTATTCAAATCCTGTTTGAATTCGCGGCTGCCGGTATAGAGAGTATGCAGTACGGCAATAAGGTTCTGTCCATCCGCCGCTACCGAGGTTTCAGTCTGGACGAGAGTCGGCTGACGGATGGCTGCCTCTCGATGGGTTTGAAAATCCTGATAGATGCGCCAATTCGACAAATTGGTTTGATAGGCGGCAATTAGCCTATTGATCGTGAACGGACCGGCAGCCATCGATAGCAGTGTCTCCTGTTCTGAAATCGAGTCCGGAGACGCCGTCAATTCCTTTTCAGTCTCATCGAAAATGACCGCATTGTACAAATTTCGCTCAAGCAGCTTGAAGGGCTGATCCTTCTCTCCCTTTTCGACACGATGATAATTGCCTAAAATTTCATATTCGATCCGATAGGTACTACTGGTTATGCCCAGACGAACCAGATCAAGGCCGTAAGTCAGACTCTCCCGCTCAAGGTCACGGTTCTCCTCAACTGGGGCAGTTTTAAGCCGGAACAAAATTTCTTCTGTTCTGCCATCCCAAAGCAGGGGTTCCATTCCACCTTCGCGCTGAATGTACTTACCTAGCCCTCCCCGTGCCGCCGTCGAAAGCATTTCCAGCACTTTGAGCAGATTGGATTTGCCGCTGGCGTTAGGACCTATCACTACATTGAGATCACCGGGCTTCCATGTCACTTTAAAGAGTGAGCGGAAACCCTCGATATCCAGTTGCAACAGCTTCACAATCAGTCCCTCCTTCTGGGGCGAGCGGCGTTTACACCCATCACGCCGCCCCCTCCAAATGGCGAATCAGCGACTCCCGCACCGTCGCATATTTCTGCTCATCGCCCAGCGGGTGCTTATCCCGGTCGGTGATGAAGAACACGTCCTCGACACGAGCGCCGATCGTGGCGATCTTGGCGTTTTGCAACTGCACGCCGCATTCCACGAAGGCCTGTCCCACCCGTGACAGCAAGCCAGGGCGATCGGCCGTGATCAGTTCCAGCACGGTGCGGCCGTTGGTCTCGTCTTCGCTGAAAACCACCTGGGTCGGGGTGGGAAAATGCTTGAGCACCCGCGGCGTGCGCCGGTTCGGGCTGTGCAGCTTGCCGGCCGGATTGTCCAACTCCCGCTTCAGGGTGGTGACGATCTCCTTGATCCGCAGGCGGTCGGTGATCGTTTCTCCGTCGGCCTCCACCACCGTGTAGCTGTCCAGGGTATAACCGTAGCGGCTGGTGATCACTCGGGCGTCCAGCACCGACAGACCCAGCCGGTCCATGATGGTGACCATATCGGCGAACACCCCTTCCCGGTCGCGGGCATAGATGAAAATCTCGGCGCCGCCCCGGATCGGATCGTCCCGCGCCAGCACCAGTGCGCGATCCTCTTTCTCCTGCTTGAGCACGGCCCGGCTGTGCCAGGCGATTTCCTCGGGAGAATAACGTAAAAAGTAATCGTCGCTGAAACCGCCCCATACCGCCTCCAGACGCCGCTCGTCGATGCCCTGCTTACATTTGCACAACTGCGCCATCGCCTGGGCCTGCGCTTCCTTGATGCGCTCCTCCTTGTCGATAGTCTGGCCCAGCCCCCGCCGCAGCAGCCGGCGGGTGGACTGATAGAGCTTCCACAGCAGCGAGGCCCGCCAGCTATTCCACAGCTTGGGATTGGTCGAGCGGATATCCGCCACGGTCAGCAGGTACAGACAGTCCAGATGGCGCTCGTCACCCATCTGGCGGGCGAACTCCTGGATCACCTCGGGATCGTCGATATCCTTCTTCTGGGCCGTCAAAGACATCACCAGATGGTGATCCACCAGCCAGGCCACCAGATTGGTGTCCACCTTGCTCAGTCCATGCCGCCGGCAGAATTTCTTGGCGTCCAGAGCGCCCAGCAGGGAATGATCGCCGTTCCTGCCTTTGGCGATATCGTGATAGACGGCGGCGATATACAGCAGCCACGGCTTGGGCAGGCGGCGAATGATGCCGCTGCACTGGGGAAATTCATGGGCATATTCCGGCACGTAAAAGCGCCGCAGGTTGCGCACCACGAACAGAATATGCTGATCCACCGTATAGACGTGAAACAGATCGTATTGCATCCGCCCGACGATCCGGTCGAATTCCGGCAGATAGGCCTCCAGCACGCCATACTGATTCATCTGCCGCAACTGCCGGGTGACGTTTCGTGGCTGCCGTATGATCTTCATGAACAGGCTCTGGGCGCGGATATCGTCGCGAAAAGACTGGTTGATCAAATAGCAATGGGACCGGATCAGGCGAATGGTGCTGGCGCGAATGCCCTTCAGTTCCGGATGCTGCTGCAACAGCAGAAACAACTCGAGCAGGGCAAAGGGATAACGCTTGAAGACATCCTCGCGGGTCACCTCCAGGTAGCCTTTCCGGGCCTGGAAGCGGCGACTGATCGGTACCGGCTCGCCAGGTTCGTCGGCCAGTAGGATCGCCTCCTCGAACAGTTGCAGCAGCATCTCGTTGAGGCGATTGAGCGTCATCATGGTCCGATAGTAGCTCTGCATGAACTGCTCGACGGCCAGATTGTAATCGTGATCCCGATAGCCGAACTGAGCGGCGATCTGCCGCTGATAGTCGAACAACAGCCGGTCCTCGCGGCGACCGGTCAGAGCATGCAGGGCGAAGCGAATCTGCCAGAGATAATTCTGGCAATCGATCAACTGCTTATATTCTCCCTCGGAGAGGAAACCATGTCCGACCAGATCGTGCAGCGTAGTCGCGCCGAAATGCCGCTTGGCCACCCAGCCGATCATCTGCAAGTCCCGCAACCCACCGGGTCCCTCTTTAATGTTGGGCTCCAGGTTATAGGCCGTGTCGTCGAATTTGTGATAGCGACAGCGTTGCTCCTCGGTCTTGGCCTCGAAAAAGGCCCGCCCCGGCCAGATATGCTCGGGTCCGGTCAATTCCCGCATCTGCTCGAACAACTGCTGCGGACCGCTCAACAACCGGGCTTCCATCAGACAGGTGGCCACGCTGATATCCGTCGCGCCCTCGCGCACGCAATCCTGCAGAGTACGCACGCTGTGGCCCAGTTCCAGGCCCATATCCCAGACGAAGGTCAGAAACCCCGACAGCGCTTCCTGGTAACTGTCGATATCGACGAGCCCCAACAGAATCATAATGTCCACATCGGAACCGGGATGCAGCTCGCCACGGCCATAACCGCCCACCGCCAACAGCGCCAGATTCGGCTCGTCCGGCGCAAAGAACTGCGCCCAGGCCCGTTGCAGCAGGCGGTCGATCAGGCGGGATCTGGCCGGCACCAGTTCACAGGCCGGCACCTCATCGTAAAACAATGCCTTAAGGGTCTCGCTACCGCGCTTGAGCGCCTCCCGAAACCGCTTCAGGGGATGATCGCAACCGGCCAACTCCCGCCCGAAGGCGACGCCGTCGAAGACATCCAGATCGGTAAAGCGCTGCGCAAGATTTGGTTTGGCCATAAACATATCCTGATTCAGAACGGCGCTCATAGAGTATCACCATGACGGCAGGTCAATACTTCATGCCCGGTTTCGGTCACCAATAGCGTATGCTCCCATTGCGCGGAGACGCTGTGATCCTTGGTCACCACGGTCCAACCATCGGGGAGCAGCTTGACGTAGCGCTTGCCCGAATTGATCATCGGCTCGATGGTAAAGGTCATACCCGGCAGGAGTTGCACCCCTTCGCCCGGCTTGCCATAGTGCAGCACCTGCGGTTCTTCATGAAACTGCCGCCCGATCCCGTGCCCGCAGTATTCGCGCACCACGGTGAAGTTATTGGCTTCGGCATGCCGTTGGATGGCATGACCGATGTCTCCCAGCCGCCCGCCCGGCCGCACCTGCCCGATGCCGATGAGCAGACACTCGTACGCAATTTTGCAGACCCGTTTGGCGATTACCGGCGGCTCGCCGACGAAGAACATCTTGCTGGTATCGCCGTGATAGCCGTTTTTGATCACCGTAACGTCGATATTGACCACATCGCCCCGCTTCAACTGCCGCTTGCCGGGAATGCCATGGCATACCACGTGATTCACCGAGGTGCAGATGGATTTGGGAAAGCCCCGATAATTCAATGGGGCCGGAATCGCCTTCTGGATATGGACGATGTAATCGTGACAGATCCGGTCCAGTTCCTCGGTCGTAATACCCTCCTGCACATAGGGGCGGATCATATCCAGAACAGCGGCAGCCAATTGACCGGCGATACGCATCTTTTCGATTTCCGCGGCTGTCTTAACGTGGACGCTCATCGGCAGGGTTTGCTTGGGGGAGGCTACAGACGGTCTTACAACGTACATCGGAGACAGTACCTCGGCAACGCGGTTCATTTGTGGTAACCAAGTGATTCATGTTATAAAGCGCGCGCCCAACAAGCAAATTTATTCACTTCGCACATGCGTCGGCACAGGCGGCGGGGTGCCCTTCGGGGTCACTGCCTGGGACGCATGGAGGCTTAACCCTTAGATATTGTGGAGATTGAACGATGGCGACTGTATCCATGCGCCAAATGCTCGAGGCCGGCGTGCACTTCGGCCACCAGACGCGCTACTGGAATCCCAAAATGGCCCCTTATATTTTCGGGGAGCGCAGCAAGATTCATATCGTGAATCTGGAAAAAACCCTGCCCCTTTACAACGACGCCATGAACTTCATCGGCAAACTGACTTCCAGAGGGGGCAAAATTCTGTTCGTCGGCACCAAGCGGGCCGCCCGGGAAGCCACCGCGGCGGCGGCCAGCCATTGCGTCATGCCTTATGTCAATTACCGCTGGCTGGGCGGGATGCTGACCAACTTCAAAACGGTGCGGCAGTCCATCAAGCGCCTCAAAGACCTGGAAACCATGGCTCAGGACGGTACTTTCGAGCGCCTGGCCAAGAAAGAGGTCATCCTGCTCAGGCGGGAACTGGAGAAACTGGAGCGCAGCCTGGGCGGCATCAAAAACATGGGTGGCCTGCCGGACGCCCTGTTCATCATCGATGTCGGCCATGAAAAAATTGCGGTGCAGGAGGCTCGCAAGCTCAATATTCCCGTCGTCGGCGTGGTCGATACCAATAATTCCCCGGATGGCGTGGATTATGTGATCCCCGGCAACGACGACGCCATTCGCGCCATCCAACTGTATGTAGACGGCGCCGCCGAAGCGGTGCTGGAAGGCCAGACCGCCATCGGCAACCTGGGCGGGGACGAGGAGGAATTCGTCGAAGTGCGCGAGGCCGCTCCCGCCCCCCCGAGCGCGGCCGAGCCCGCCGTTTGAACACCGCGCCGACCAGCGCCACCAGCCGGCCCGACAACCCCGGCCGGCGGCGCTCGTCGCTCCACGCAACTGATTGCATGAGGTACAGTTTATGGCACAGATTAGCGCCACCCTGGTGAAACAACTGCGGGAACGCACCGGTTCCGGCATGATGGAATGCAAAAAGGCCCTGCAGGAGAGCGGCGGCGACATCGAAGCCGCCGTCGAACTGATGCGCAAGGCCGGCCTCGCCAAGGCCGACAAGAAGGCCGGCCGCATTGCCGCCGAGGGCGCCATCGTCCTGCGCACCGCCACTGACGGCAAAGCCATCGCCCTGGTGGAGGTCAACTCCGAAACCGATTTCGTCGCCAAGGGTGAAGACTTTCAACGCTTCGCTGGACAGGTCGCCGAGCGGGTGCTCGAAGCCGATCCCAAGGATCTGGACGCACTCCTGGCGCTGCCCCTGGAACGGGATAAAAGCGTCGACCAGGTGCGGCGGGAACTGGTCGCCAAAGTGGGCGAGAATATCAATATCCGGCGCTTTGCCCGGGTCGGCAGCGCCACCGGCCTGTTGGGCGGCTATCTGCATGGCGGCCGCATCGGCGTGGTGGTGGAGCTTGCCGGCGGCAAGCCCGAACTCGCCAGGGACATCGCCATGCACGTGGCCGCCAGCAAGCCGCTGTACGTGAGCGCCGATCAGGTGCCCGCCGAGTTGCTGGCCAAGGAACGCGAGATTTATGCCGCCCAGGCGGAGATGGAGGACAAGGACAAGCCCAAGCCCGCCCACATCATCGAAAAAAAGGTCGACGGCCGCTTGCGCAAGTTTATCGAGGAAATCACTCTGCTGAGCCAGCCGTTCGTCAAGGACGACAAGCAACCCGTCGAGCAGATCCTTAAACGCGCCAATGCCCGGATGCTCGGGTTCCAGCGCTTCGAACTGGGCGAGGGCATCGAAAAAAAGTCCGGTGACTTCGTAGCCGAGGTCATGTCGCAGGTACGGGGTGATTAAGCGGGTTAGATGCCGGCGAGGATGCCGGCGCTCCCAGGGACTGTTGGCCGGCGAGGGCGCCGGCGCTCCCAGGGACTGTTGGCCGGCGAGGACGCCGGCGCTCCCAGGGACTGACCTGGCGGTTGTTGGCCGGCGAGGACGCCGGCGCTCCCAGGGACCTGCGGGAGAATGCAGGGCTGACTCCAGGCGCTTAAGCCTTTATAATTTCTGTCTCGCTGATCAACCAAGGTTTGCAAGCCCGCATGCAGGATTTAAAACCGATATTTAAAAGGATTCTCTTAAAACTCAGTGGCGAAGTTCTGATGGGTGAGGAGAAATTCGGCATCGATCCCCGGGTAATCAACCGGCTGGCCGAGGAAGTGAGTCAACTCAATCGGTCAGGGGTTCAGATCGGGCTCGTGATCGGCGGGGGCAACCTGTTCCGTGGGGCAGGGCTGGCGGAGGCGGGGATGGATCGGGTCACCGCCGATCAGATGGGCATGCTGGCCACCGTCATGAACTCCCTCGCCATGCAGGATGCACTGGAGCGGGTGGGTGTGTATGCGCGGGTGATGTCCGCCATCCGCATCAACGAAGTCTGCGAAGATTACATCCGGCGGCGCGCTATCCGTCATCTGGAAAAGGGCAGAGTGGTGCTGTTCGCGGCCGGTACCGGTAATCCTTTTTTTACCACCGACTCCGCCGCCAGTCTCAGAGCGATCGAAATCAGCGCCGATATTATGCTCAAAGGCACCAAGGTGGACGGTATTTATTCCGCCGATCCGGTCAAAGTGCCGGGCGCGCAGCGTTACCGGCAATTGACCTACGACGAAGCTCTGCAACGCAAACTCGCCGTCATGGATACCACCGCCATCGTGCTGTGCCGGGATTATGACATTCCGTTCAAAGTATTCAATATCAACCATCCGGGCGAGTTGGCGCGGGTCGTAGGCGGAGAAGACGTGGGCACAACAGTACGGGGTTAAGCAATGATCGAAGACATCAAGAAAGACGCCGCCGCACGGATGGCGAAAAGCATCGACAGTCTTAAACATGATCTGGTCAAGTTGCGCACCGGCCGCGCCCACACCAGCCTGCTCGATCATGTCACGGTAAGCTATTACGGCTCCGAGACGCCGCTCAATCAAGTGGCTTCGATTACTATCGGCGATGCCCGCACGCTGGTGGTAACGCCCTGGGAAAAGAACCTGGTGCCGGCGATCGAGAAAGCGATTCTGGCGTCCGATCTGGGACTCAATCCGGCCACCGCCGGTACTGTCATCCGCATCCCTCTGCCCCCCCTGACCGAGGAGCGGCGGCGCGATCTGATCAAGCTGGTGCGGCAGGAAGGTGAAAACAGCCGGGTGGCGGTGCGCAATATCCGCCGGGAGGCGAACGCCGATCTGAAAGAATTGCTTAAAGAAAAGGACATCACCGAGGATGAAGAGCGTCGCGCTCAGGAAGCGGTCCAAAAACTGACCGATAAATATACCGGCGAAGTGGATAAAGTGGTGGCCGCCAAAGAAGCCGAACTGCTGGAAATCTAGTGGCGCTCTTCCGCTTGCTATCGCTGTCACCCGAGTCCAGGGTCTGATGGCCGCCACCAGCAACCCGCCGGCGGCTGCAATGCCCCGCCATCTGGCTATCATCATGGATGGCAACGGGCGCTGGGCCCGGCAGCGCTTTCTGCCCCGTCCCTTCGGCCATCGGGAAGGGGTCAAGGCCGTGCGGCGGG
Organism: uncultured Pseudomonadota bacterium; assembly: GCA_903844665.1. GTDB lineage: Bacteria > Pseudomonadota > Gammaproteobacteria > Competibacterales > Competibacteraceae > CAIMUS01. Next base: position 36,073 of record CAIMUS010000317.1, on the reverse strand, counting down.
TGGTTAACGCCTGTGTCGACCGCGGTATCGAGATCCTGACGCTGTTTGCCTTCAGCAGCGAAAACTGGCGGCGTCCGGCCTGGGAAGTCAACCTGCTGATGAAGTTGTTTCTGATTTCGCTACGCAGGGAAATCAGCGCGCTGCAACAGAATAAAGTGCGCATCCGTTTCATCGGCGAGCGCAGCGCCTTTGCCGACTCGTTGCAAGCGGCGATCCACGCAGCGGAGACCGCAACCGCAAACAATACCGCCATCACCCTGGTGATCGCGGCCAATTACGGCGGTCGCTGGGATATAGTCCAGGCAGCCCGCCAGTTGGCCCGAGAAGTACAGCAGGGCTTGCTGACGCCCGAGCAGATTACCGCCGAGCAGTTCGACCGGCGCCTGTCGCTGCACGATCTGCCCGAACCGGACCTGTTCATTCGCACCGGCAGTGAGCAACGCATCAGTAACTTCCTCCTCTGGCAACTGGCCTACACGGAATTGTATTTTACCGACCGTCTCTGGCCCGATTTCGACGCCGCCGACCTGGATCGGGCCTGTGCCGCTTTTGCCCAACGGCAACGCCGGTTTGGACAAACGGGGGAACAGGTCGAACAGGTCGAACAGGTGGAGCGGGGGCGCAGTGCTTAAGCAGCGCCTGCTCACCGCCTTGATTCTGGCAACGCTGGTGGTAACCAGTGTCCTGCTGCTGCCCAGCGCCTGGTTTGGCGGTGTCCTGCTGCTGTTCATCCTGTTGGGCGCCTGGGAGTGGGGTGGACTGCTGTTCAGACCCGCCGGGCAGAGCGCTTATTGTCTGCTCATCGTCGGACTCATCGGCATGGCCTGGCGTTTTCTCGACTACACTGTCTTTATCCGCTCGACTACGCTAGGCGCCTGCCTGTTCTGGATTTATGTGCTGCTCTGCCTGTGGCGTTACGCGCTCGATCCGTACACCAGTTCCACCCTGGCGTGGGCGATGGCCGGGCTGATGACCCTGCTGCCGCTCTGGGTGATCCTGATGGATCTGCATAGCTCGACCGGTCTGGGTCCGGCGTATGTGCTCTTCCTGCTGGTGCTGGTCGCCGTCGCCGATAGCAGCGCCTACTTCGCCGGCAGGCGCTGGGGCCGCCATAAGCTCGCCCCCCGGCTGAGTCCGGGGAAAACCCGCGAAGGCGCTCTCGGCGCGCTGGTCGCCACCTTGGTGGTCGCCCCTGCGGGCGCCGCCTTGCTAGGCATCGGCGCCTGGCTGCCATTCCTGCTGATCTGCCTTGTCACCACCGTATTTTCGATTATCGGCGACCTGTTCGAGAGTATGCTCAAACGGCAGCATACGGCCAAAGACAGCGGTGTTCTCCTGCCGGGTCATGGCGGTCTGTTGGACCGGATGGACAGTTTGACTGCCGCCGCGCCGGTCTTCCTGGCAGGCCTGTCCGGATTGCTACCCTGAAAAAGCTCGAGGCGACCAGATGATCGGCGTCACTATCTTGGGAGCCACCGGCTCCATCGGGATCAACACCCTGGATGTGCTCAGCCTGCATCCGGGGCGTTTTACCGTGGTGGCGTTGACGGGCAACCGGGATGTGGACGGTCTCTACCGTCAGTGCCTGCAATGGCGACCGGCTTACGCGGTACTGGTCGATGCCGCCGCCGCCGGGCGACTGTCCCGGCAACTGCGGTCGGCCGGGTCGAACACGCGGGTCTTGAGCGGCGCCGCCGCCCTGGAAGAAGTGGTCCGTCTGCCGGAGACCGACTATGTCATGGCGGCCATCGTCGGGGCCGCCGGTCTCGCCCCCACCCTGGCGGCGGCCCGGGCCGGCAAGCGCGTGTTGCTGGCCAATAAAGAATCCCTGGTCATGGCGGGACGTATTTTCATGGACGAGGTACGCCGCCACGGCGCCGGGTTGTTGCCTATCGACAGCGAGCATAACGCCCTGTTCCAGTGCATGCCGGCCGATCGTAGCGGCACGCTCGCCGAGCGCGGTGTGACCCGTATTCTCCTGACCGGTTCCGGCGGACCGTTCCGCGAGACTCCCCTGGCGCAATTGCCGCTGATGACGCCGGAACAGGCCTGCGCCCATCCTAACTGGGAGATGGGCCGGAAAATCTCGGTCGACTCCGCCACCATGATGAACAAGGGACTGGAAGTGATCGAAGCCTGCTGGCTGTTCAACGCCACCCTGGAACAAATCCAGGTGGTGATCCATCCGCAGAGCGTCATCCATTCCCTGGTGGAATACGCCGATGGCTCGGTGCTGGCCCAGTTAGGCAATCCCGATATGCGCACCCCGATCGCGCATGCCCTGGCTTGGCCACAGCGGATGGCCGCCGGCGTCGCCGCGTTGGATCTGGTGCAGGTGGGCCGGCTGGATTTTCAAGCGCCGGATTACAACCGCTTTCCCTGCCTGCGCCTGGCCCTGGCCGCCATGGCGGCCGGGGGAACCGCGCCGGCGGCGCTCAACGCGGCCAACGAAGTGGCGGTGCAGGCCTTTCTCGAACGGCGGATCCGTTTTACCGATATTCCACCGGTGATCGAATATACTTTGGAAAGAGTAACGCCCTGCGACCCGGTCTCGCTGGCGGTTATCCTGGCCAGCGATACGCAAGCGCGCCGCATCGCCCAGGAGTGGATTGGTAAGCTGAGGAATTAAGCATGAGTCAGTCGTTATGGTCATCGGCGTCGTACCTGCTGCCCTTTATCCTGACGCTGGGGGTATTGATCACTGTCCATGAGTTCGGCCATTTCTGGGTGGCCCGTCGCCTGGGCGTTAAAGTATTGCGCTTCTCCATCGGCTTCGGTGCTCCTCTGTGGTTGCGCCGCAGCGGGGTGGACGGCACCGAGTTTGCAATTACCGCCATTCCCCTGGGCGGCTATGTGCGGATGCTGGACGAGCGGGAAGGACCGGTAGCAGCGGCGGAACTGCCGCGGGCCTTCAACCGGCAGCCGGTCGGCAACCGGATTGCAATCGTGGTGGCAGGACCGCTATTCAACCTGCTGTTCGCTGTCCTGGCCTACAGTCTGCTGTTCATGACCGGGGTCGGCGGCATTCGTCCCCTGCTGGATGCGCCGCTGCCGGATTCCGCCGCCGCCCGCGCCGGCTTCGAACCGGGCGATCTGATCACCGCTGTGGCCGGTCAGTCTACCCCGACGCTGCAGGCCGTCGGCATGGCCCTGCTGGAACAAAGTCTGGAGCGGGAGCGCATCCCGGTGCAGGTACAGGATGAGGCCGGGCAGTTGCGCCTGCGTATCCTGGATCTGCAGCAGCAAAAGCCCCTGACGGGAGACGACGATGTATTGAATCAGTTTGGGCTTGCTCCCTGGTCGGTGCCCGCCACTGTCGGTCAGGTCCTGGAGGGCAAACCCGGCCAGCGCGCCGGCTTCCTGCCGGGTGACCGTATTCTGTCTATCGACGGACACACCATCAAAGACTGGCGACAACTGGTCGCCTACGTACAGACCCGCCCCGGCCAGACTCTGACGGTAGCCATTGAACGCGGCGGGCAACCCAAAACCCTGCGGGTGATCCCGGAAGCGGCCGAGGACGGCGCCCAGGGCAAGGTCGGTAAAATCGGCATCGGCGGCCAGGTACCGGAGGAGGTCGCCGCCCGGCTGCAAGTCGTGGTGCGCTACGGACCATTCAGGGCCATTATGGAGGGAATCGCCAAGACCTGGGACACTTCGTGGTTTACCCTGCGCATGCTGGGGCGGATGCTGATCGGCAAGGTTTCCTTGAGCAATATCAGCGGGCCTATCACCATCGCCAAGTTTGCCGGCCAGGCCGCCAGCGTCGGTCTGGCTGCGTTTTTATCCTTCCTGGCGCTGGTCAGCATCAGCTTGGGGGTCTTGAACCTGCTGCCGGTGCCGATACTGGATGGCGGCCATCTCCTGTATTACCTGATCGAACTGATCAAGGGCAGTCCTCTTTCCGACGTGGCTCAGGAACTGGGCCAGCGGCTGGGTCTGGTGCTGCTGGTGATGCTGATGGGACTTGCTCTGTTTAACGACTTAAGCCGCCTGCTGGGATAAAACACATGACTGGAAATCGCTTTAACGCGGAGATATTTCCGCCGAGACCCGCGAGTCCGGGTTTATAATAACGCACATGACTAGAAACCGCCCCTTGCTGCTACTGTGTCTGCTGCTCGCCTCCTCCTGGGCTTACGCCGATTTCGTCATCGAAGATATCCGGGTCGAGGGCTTGCAGCGAATTTCCGCCGGCACCGTATTCAACTACCTGCCGGTCAGCGTCGGCTCGACGCTCAAGGAACAGGATTATCCTGAAATTATCCGGTCCTTGTTCAAAACCGGCTTCTTTACCGACGTCAATCTGGAGCGGGACGGCAATACGCTGGTGATCACGGTGGTCGAGCGGCCGGCGATTGCCGAGATCAATATCAGCGGCAACAAGGATATCAATACCGACGATCTCAAGAAAAAGCTCAAGGAAATCGGCTTTGCGGAAGGTCAGGTGTTCGACCGCGCCTTACTCGACAAGGTACAGCAGGAGTTATTGGCGCAATACTACAGTCGGGGTAAATACGCCATTAAAATCACTACCCAGGTCAGGCCACTGGAACGTAACCGGGTCGCTATCGATCTGGATATTTCCGAGGGTAAGGCGGCGCGGATAAAGCAAATCAACATCGTCGGCAACGAGGCTTTCACCGAAGCGGAACTGTTAAAAAATTTCAAGCTCTCCACCAGTGGCTGGTTTTCCTTTATCACCAAAGACGATCAATATTCCAAGCAAAAACTGACCGCCGATATCGAAACCTTGCGCTCTTACTATCTCGATCGGGGTTATTTGAAATTCAATGTCGAATCCACCCAGGTTTCCATTACCCCGGATAAACAGGACATTTACATTACCATCAATATCAGCGAGGGCAAGCCCTATACCATCAAGGATATTCGCCTGACCGGCAAAACGATCATCCCACAGGAAGAGTTGCGCAAACTGATCAAAATCAAACCCGGCGATACCTTCTCCCGCAAGAACATCACCCAAGCCGCTCAGAAAATCAGCGATCGTCTGGGTGAAGAGGGTTATGCTTTCGCCAATGTCAACACGGCGCCGGAACTGGACGACGCCCATAATCAGGTCGGGTTGGTCTTCAATGTCGACCCTGGCAACCGGGTTTATGTCAGGCGTATTACCTTCAAGGGTAACAGTAAGACTCAGGATGAAGTGCTGCGGCGGGAGTTGCGACAAATGGAAGGCGCATCCTACTCTACCAAGGACTTGAAACGCTCCAAGGAACGGCTGCAACGGCTGCGCTATGTCGAAAGCGTGGAGTCGGAAACCCCCCGGGTACCGGGCGCCAACGATCAGGTCGACGTCAACTATACCGTTGTCGAGCGTCCTTCGGGCAGTCTGATCTTCGGCGTCGGTTACGGCCAGGGCGCTGGCGTGCTGCTGAACGCCAGTCTGAACCAGGATAACTTCCTGGGCACCGGCAATACCTTCAACCTGAATTTCAACAACAGCAAAATCAGCACCAATTATTCGCTTTCTTTCAATGATCCTTACTATACGATAGACGGCATCAGTCGGGGTTATAGATTATACTATACAAAGATAAATGCCAGCGAAGCGAATCTTGCCAGGTACACGCTCGACGGTTATGGCGGTGAGATCAATTTCGGCTTTCCTCTAAATGAATATGATACCCTCTATACCTCTCTGGGACCGGAACATATCAATGTCAATAAGAACAGCGACACGCCCGAAGAGATCGTCAAGTATCTGCAAGACCAGGGCAGTGCCTACAACGAACTCAAGTGGAAGATGAGTTGGACCCGCGACAGCCGCAACCGCATCATTTTCCCCGATCGCGGCAGCCTGAACCGGCTGGCCGGCGAGACAGCCGTTCCCCCGAGCGACCTCGATTTTTACAAGCTGACTTACACCCACCACACCTATTTTCCAATCACCAGTAAACTGATTTTTAACATAGGCGGCGATATCGGCTATGGCAACGGTTACGGCAATACCAACGATCTGCCTTTCTTCGAGAACTTCTACGCCGGCGGTATCAGCAGCGTCCGTGGCTACAAGGCCAATACCCTCGGCCCGCTCTATAAGAGCGACAATGATCCCAGCGGCGGTGATTTTAAGACCGTAGGTAATGCGGAACTTAGTTTTCCGGCTCCTTTCCTGGAAAATTCCAGCAATGTGCGCTTGTATACTTTCTTCGATGCAGGTAATGTATTTAGTTTAAATTCTGGCCAAGACCTTGAATCCGATAATATTCTGTTACATTTTTCGACCGGCGCCGGATTCCAGTGGTTTACCCCGATCGGACCCTTTACCGTCAGTTATGGCGTACCCCTGAACAAAGGGCAAGCCAAAGCGCAACCTTTCCAGTTTCTGTTGGGTGTTCCATTCTGATGATCATAACTGGTTATAGACTTTCACTGTTAGCGGGAGAATTTGCCTTGAAAGGTATACATCTGTTTGCGTTGGCAGGGTTGATCCTGCTGTCAGTCACTACTGTCCAGGCGGCGGAACTGAAGATAGGCGCCGTGAGTATCGCTAAAATCCTCAGTCAGGCCCCGCAGGCCGAGCAGGCCAACAAGCGTCTGCAAAAGGAATTCGAGCCGCGCCAAAAAGCCCTGCAAGATACGGAAAACTCGCTGCGCGCCATGCAACAACGCCTGGATAAGGACAGCGCGGTGATGAACGACAGCCAGCGGCGTAACCTGGAGCGTGATATCAGAACCCAAAGTCGGGATTTTCAGCGGGCGGCGACGGAATTTCGCGACGACTTCAATATTCGCCGCAATGAAGAACTCGGCAAATTTCAGCAGCAGGTCCTGCAAGCTGTCAATGCTTTGGCCAAGGAAGAAAACTTCGACCTGATCTTAAACGAAGGCGCCGTGATCTACGCCAGCCAATCCATCGATATCACGGATAAAGTCCTCAGAAAACTTGCAGGCGGTAAATGACGCATTGCTGCCGGGAGCACCACCATGCAATTCCTAATAGAGGGCAATCACCTTGAATCCGTCCGATATTATAGAAATCTTGCAATATCTGCCTCACCGTTATCCTTTTCTGCTACTGGATCGCGTGTTGAGCTTTACTCCGGGACAGGCGTTAACCGCATTAAAAAATGTCACTTATAACGAACCGTTCTTTCCAGGGCATTTTCCGCAACGTCCCATCATGCCTGGCGTGCTGATTCTGGAAGCGCTGGCCCAGGCCACCGGCGTTCTGGCCTTCAAGACCGCCCAAGAGTTGCCCGACGCCAACTCCATGTATTACCTGGTGGGTATCGACAAGGCGCGCTTCAAGCAGCCGGTACAGCCCGGCGATCAATTGATCCTGCAAGTCTCGCTGGAGCGGATGAGACGCGATGTCGGCCGCTTTCTGGGGGAAGCCCGCGTAGAAGGGAATGTCGTCGCTGCCGCCGAACTGCTGTGCGCCAAGCGCAGTATCGGGATCTAAGAAAAGCGCCCCCCTCGGCAAGGGGAGTAATATAACTGTCACTGGGAGGACTGCCGGCGCTCTCAGAGGGAGCCACAGGTAGGGCACCGCATTGCGTACCTTTTCCGGGCCTTGCCCGGTAGCTTGGTAAGGTGAGGACACCGCCCACCTGAACCAATCATTCGGTAATCGTCGGCCTGTGGTACACTCTTCGACAACGCCCCACGGGAGAACCGATTATGACCGACAATGTTGAAAACCTGATTCTTGAGCACCTGCGGATGCTACGTGGTGGCCAAGACTGCATCGAGCACGAATTGCGTGGTAACCGTTTAGCCTCCCCCGCAAGCGGGGAAACGGGTGGGGGCGAGGGGTTAAGTCGTTGGTTTCTAACCCTTGCCCTAATTCTCTTCCAGAGGGAGAGGGGACAAAGATGGGGTGGGGGCTAAACGGTTACCATCTTTATCAAGTCGAATGGCGATCGTGGATTTGGGGCAGGGCATGACAATTTTTGCGGTCTGCCAAAAAGCGGCGTCGGTCGGGTGCGCATCCGGGTCGTCGTTAATGGCCGCGCGGATGTCGGCAGGAGTCAAGCGTTGCAGCTTGTCCCAATCGGTGCCGGGTTCAGACTTTGAAGTTTTTCCAGTAAGCGCGTCGTTCATGGGGTTCTGATCTCCATGCCGAAATAATACGGCGTTCGTTGGGGCCTCGGTCAGTGTAAATCACCGTAATTTCTATCCCGTTGACCAAGCCAATCGCATACGCGCGGATTTCACCATAGTCGAAACGGTCGTCAATTCGTTCGAGGGTCGGTCCCTCAAAAATCCGCTTGGCATCTTCAAAGGCGATACCGCGGCGTTCGATGTTACCTGACTTCCTCGGAAGCCGGGTAGGGTGGGTATGGCCCACATTTCCTAAGAAACCCGGTTAGAATAGTGGGCCGTGCCCACCTTACATGTCCATAGGGGCAATCCGGCCGTCAGATTGACGTTTACGTAAACGGAATGATAATGTTGTTCGAGTCATATCATCCGCCGCGCCCGCGAGGGGCGGCCTAGCGAGGGGGAATTGAGCCATGTCCGCTGTTGTCACGCCACTCAAGAATTACCAGGAAGAAATTCCGGCTACCAGCAAGACCAAATACAAGGTGCGCTTCGTCACCGCCACCAGCCTGTTCGACGGTCACGACGCTTCGATCAACATCATGCGCCGCATTCTCCAGGCCGGCGGCGCCGAGGTCGTTCATCTGGGACATAACCGTTCGGTGCACGATATCGTTACCGCCGCCTTGCAGGAAGATGTGCAGGGGATCGCCATCAGCTCCTACCAGGGCGGCCATATCGAATTCTTCAAATACGCCATCGATCTGCTGCGGGAACGGGGCGGCGAGAACATCAAGGTGTTCGGCGGCGGCGGCGGGGTGATCGTCCCGGAGGAAATCCGCGAGCTGCACGATTACGGCGTCACCCGCATCTTTTCGCCCGAGGACGGCCAGCGGATGGGCTTGCAAGGGATGATCGAGTATATGATCGCGGCCTGCGACGAGGATCTGTCCAAATACGCCCCTGCCAATCTAGAGGGATTGCGGGCCGGCGACCGGCGCGAGCTGGCCCGGATTATCACCGCGCTGGAGAGCGGCGCCCTGCCCAAGGAACTGCGCCAAGCCATTGTGGACGAGGCCAAGGCCAGGACCGTGCCGACGCTGGGCATCACCGGCACCGGCGGAGCCGGCAAATCCTCGCTGACGGATGAACTGATCCGCCGCTTCCGGCTGGACCAGGACGATCAGTTGAACATCGCCATCATCGCGATCGACCCTTCCCGTCGGAAGAGCGGCGGCGCCCTGCTGGGCGACCGCATCCGGATGAATTCCATCGACAGTCCCCGCATTTACATGCGCTCCCTGGCTACCCGCGCCGCTGGCAGCAAACTGCCGGAAAGCGTGGCCGATATCATCGCCGCCTGCAAGGTGGCCGGCTTCGATCTGGTCGTGGTGGAAACGCCTGGCATCGGCCAGGGCGATGCCGGCATCGTGCCTTTCGTGGACCTGTCGCTGTACGTAATGACCCCGGAGTTCGGCGCCGCCAGCCAGTTGGAAAAGATCGACATGCTGGATTTCGCCAATGTGGTGGCGATCAACAAATGCGACCGCAAGGGCGCCGATGACGCCCTGCGCGATGTGCGCAAGCAGTACCAGCGTAACCGCGCCGCCTTCACCACCCCGCTGGAGGAAATGCCGGTCTTCGGCACCATCGCCTCCAAATTCAACGACGATGGCGTGACGGCCCTGTATCAGGAACTGTCGCGGCACCTGGCCGGCAAGGGCCTGCGGACGACCACCGGCAGGCTGGCTCCTGTGATGACCCGGGCCTCGTCCAGCAAAGCGGTCATCGTCCCACCGGCCCGCAGTCGCTATCTGGCCGAAATCGCCGCCACCGTCCGTGATTATCATAAGATGTCCAGAGACCAGGCCGGGTTGGTGCGGCGCCGCCAGCAATTGCAGGCGGTCAAGGACTTGCTGGCAGCAGAGGATAAACCGACCGACGATCTGGATATCCTGCTGGAGAAGACCGACGCCAGAATCGACCCGCCCGCCCGCAAGCTCATCGAGATGTGGCCGACGATGCAGGAACGCTATGCGGCCGATGAATACGTGGTGAAAATCCGCGGTAAGGAGATCCGCACCAACCTGGTCCATCGCTCCCTGTCCGGAACCCGGATTCCCAAGGTGGTCCTGCCGAACTATGAGGATCACGGCGAAATCCTGAAATGGTTGTTGAAGGAAAATGTGCCGGGCACGTTTCCCTTTACTGCCGGCGTGTTCGCCTTCAAGCGCGAAGGCGAGGATCCGGCGCGCATGTTCGCCGGTGAGGGTGACGCCTTCCGCACCAACAAGCGGTTTCATTATCTGTCCAAGGAGTCTCCGGCCAAGCGCCTGTCCACTGCCTTCGACTCGGTGACTCTTTACGGCTGCGATCCCGACGAGCGACCGGATATCTACGGCAAGATCGGCAATTCCGGGGTATCCATCGCCACTCTGGACGATATGAAGGTGCTGTACAGCGGCTTCGACCTGTGCAGTCCCACCACCTCGGTGTCCATGACCATCAACGGTCCGGCGCCGACCCTCCTGGCGATGTTCTTCAATACCGCCATCGAGCAGCAATTGCAGAAGTTCGAGAAGGATAACAACCGCTGGCCTACCGACGACGAGATCGAGAAGATCCGCCAATGGGTGCGGGAGAACGTGCGCGGTACGGTGCAGGCGGATATTCTGAAAGAGGATCAGGGCCAGAATACCTGTATCTTCTCCACCGAGTTCGCCCTGAAGATGATGGCGGATATTCAGGAATATTTCGTGCACAACCAGGTGCGCAATTTCTATTCCGTCTCCATCTCCGGCTATCACATCGCCGAAGCCGGCGCCAATCCGATCTCGCAGCTCGCCTTTACCCTGGCCAACGGCTTTACCTACGTGGAAACCTATCTGGCGCGCGGCATGCACGTGGACGACTTCGCCCATAATCTGTCGTACTTCTTCTCCAACGGCATGGACCCGGAATACACGGTGATGGGCCGGGTGGCGCGGCGGATCTGGTCGACCGCCCTGCGCTTCAAGTACGGCGCCAACGAGCGCAGCCAGAAGCTGAAGTATCACATTCAGACTTCGGGCCGCTCGCTGCATGCCCAGGAAATGGATTTCAACGATATCCGCACCACCTTGCAGGGTCTGATCGCCATCTACGACAACTGCAACAGCCTGCACACCAATGCTTATGACGAGGCGGTGACCACGCCCACCGAGGAGTCGGTACGGCGGGCGCTGGCCATCCAGATGATCATCAATAACGAATGGGGTCTGGCCAAGAACGAGAATCCCAACCAGGGCGCCTTTATCATCGAGGAACTGACCGATCTGGTGGAAGAGGCGGTATTGCAGGAGTTCGAGCGCATCGCCGAACGCGGCGGCGTGCTGGGGGCGATGGAGACCGGCTATCAGCGCGGCAAGATTCAGGAGGAATCGCTGTACTACGAGATGAAGAAGCACGACGGCTCCCTGCCGATCATCGGCGTTAACACCTTCCGCAATCCCAACCTCGTGCATGAAGACGTGAAAATCCCGCTGGCCCGTTCGACGGAGGAGGAGAAGCAAGGTCAGCTTAAACGGCTGCGGGACTTCCAGGAGCGCAATAAAGCCACCAGCGGACCGATGCTGGAGCGGCTGAAGCAGGCGGCGATGAACAACGAGAATATCTTCGCCGTGCTGGTGGAGGCGGTGCGCTGCTGCTCGCTCGGGCAGATCACCAATACTCTGTTCGAGGTCGGCGGGCAGTATCGGCGGAATATGTGAACTGTCGGGTTGGGTGATATTCATAGCGTGGGCAAGCCTCTGGTTTGCCCACGTTTTGGCGCGGCGGGTGTAACGCAACCGTAAAACCGTATTTATCGATTGTCCTGTGGCAGTGTATTACCTAATATTGGCATTATCGAATCAAAGGAAAGCGCCATGCAAACCACTACCGCCCCCGGTCCAGTGCTTCCGCGTGGGAAAATCAAAACCTTCGGTGTGTTCGGACCGAAGTACGAAGTTGGCGAACCTGTGCGCCAGCTTGATGACGGCGATTGGCTGGTGAGGATTACGCTGGTCGAAACCGGCGAGCAATCCGAGTATCGTTACTCAAAGCTCCAGAATGACCCGGAAGCGCTTTAATGTACGCTATCGCCTTCGATTTAGTTGTCGCCGATACCGAGCAGCATCATCCTAAAGGTGTGTCTCAGGCTTATACTGAGATCGGTTCGATCCTGAATGGACATGGCCTCCGGCGCGTGCAAGGTAGCCTGTATGTCACCGATAACGAAGATATGGCGAACCTGTTTCTCGCCATCCAGAGCTTGAAAGCGCAATTGTGGTTTCCCAAGGCGGTGCGCGATATTCGAGCGTTTCGCATTGAGCAATGGTCGGATTTTACGGCTATTGTGAAGGGAATATAGGGTGACACCGAGTGGTAATATAGGATACGCTGTGCATACCGAAACAGAGATGGAATAAGCATGGCGTATCCTGGCTGACTGAATAAACGCTGACTCAATTCATCGAGGCAACTGTGTATGGAATGGAAAGAAGTCTGTAGCGATCCACATCTACAAAATCTGCCTTTCAAGATAGAGCTTAACGAGGATGGTAAGATTATAATGAGTCCCGTTAAAGTTTACCATGCTGTCTTGCAAGGAAAAATCGTAAGACAATTGAATAATTTGTTGCCTGGAGGTGAGGCATTCCCGGAATGCGCCATCACCACTGATAAAGGAACCCGAGTTGCCGATGTGGTATGGGCTTCTAAAGAAAGGCTGAATATTATCGCTGGCGAGGATGAATGTTCTATCGCTCCAGAAATCTGCATCGAAATCACTTCTTCCAGTAATACTGCGAGAGAGATGAATGAAAAGAAGAGATTATATTTTAATAAAGGCGCCCAAGAGGTATGGTTCTGCGATAATAGTGGTAATATTCGTTTTTTCAGTAGTGGCCAACCGATGGAGAAATCCAGACTGGCTCCCGGATTTCCCATCAAGATAGATACCTCGCTCACCTAGTGGTTTGGTGCGTGGAACCCACTCTACGCTCGCTTATGCTTTTGAATCTTTCGCCGCGAGCAATAAGCTTGGTCGCTCCGTTCGATGTTCATTCCACAGGATTGGCTGGCGCCGCAAGGCGGCCAAGTCGCAGGGGTGCGGCCAGTACTAACCCAAGACCCACAATATAGAGATAGTAATATGGGAAGAATTGTTGCCAACGTATCAGTCAAAAATCTTTTTGAGCAGGACAAAATTCTAAATTTCGATGCTCTGGTTGATACAGGAGCCGCCTATATGGTTCTTCCCCAGGCTTGGAAGAACAGGCTGGGTAAACTTAATCTAATTCGACAAATCGATTGTGAGACAGCTACTCAAGAAATAGTAAAAGGTGAGGTATGTGGGCCTGTGGAAGTAAAGATTGAGGGTTTCGATCCAATTTATGGGGAAGTGCTTTTTCTGAATATGAAGCCGGAGGATGGAATCTACGAACCCTTAATTGGCTATATAGTGTTAGAACAGGTGCAGGCGGCAGTTGATATGTTGGGGCATCGTCTGATTCATGTAAGAAAAGCAGATCTGAAACATATTGGCTAGAGCAGCGAGCACCGACGAATTATTATTTTTGAATAAAAGTAATTTATGGAGTGCAGCAATGAGAAGCACAATCACCTCACGGGGCCAGACTGTTATCCCCGCAGCTATTCGGCGCCAGCTCCACCTGAACCCGTCCGATTGTCTGGAGTGGCTGGTCGAAGATGGCTCCATTCGGGTCGTTCCCGTCCGCGCCAACCCGATTGCCGCCTTTCGTGGCCAGGGTAAAGGTGGAGCTACCGAGCGCTTGTTGGCGAACCGGAAACAGGATGAGGAGCGGGAATGAAGGCGTTCTTGCTGGATACTTCCGCCTTGCTCACCCTGCGGGACGATGAACCGGGGGTGGATGAAGTTGCGGCGCTCTTGACGAAAGCCCAGCAGGGGGAAGTTCACTGCTATGGCTGTTTTATCTCCCTGATGGAGGTGTTCTACCGGGTCTGGAAGGATGAAGATGAACCGGCTGGCCGGCTGGCCTATCAGCAATGCCAATCGCTTCCCATGACCTGGGTCCATGAAACGCCGGCCTTGCTGGAAAAAGCGGCTGAGATCAAAGCGCGGTATCCAATGTCGCTGGCCGATGCCTGGATTGCCGCCGCGGCACTCCTGGAGCGGGCAGAACTGGTTCACAAGGACCCCGAATTCGAAGCCATCGATTTGCCGCAACTCCATCTTCCCTACAAAAAGGGATAAGGCTGAACGAGCAGTTGGCGCAGCCAGTGTAGCCAGTGTAGCCTGGCTGGAGCGAAGCTGGCGGAGCGCAATCCAGGTTCCCCCCGTGCGCATACGGCGCAATCCGCTAACGCTAGTGCGTCCTACTCGCGCTAACCCGACCTGCCAACTGCATAATGTACATGCTCCCATGCTCCTTGCCTCGAGAGAATGGACTATGAGTTAGCCGTTAGCTTGACTTGAAGTCCTTTTGCATTCTTTTTTACTGTAAACACCTTCTGATATGCCTGAATAAGCAATGAAAGCTGTTTATAACCGTAGGTTCTGGAATCAAATGCTGGATCACGTTGGCGTAAAGCTTGTCCTATCGCAGTTAAAGGCGCCCAACCATCTTCCTGAACACTCACCTCAAAAGCTTCTTTCAATAAAGAAAGCGGATCAGGAGCCATCGTTTTGGAACTATCAACTGTTTTTCGAGTTTCCTCTGATTTGATCAACTCCATTTCAGGAGACAGATTTTCAGTAATAACGAAAACTTCGCACGCATTGACAAAAGCGCGAGGAGTACCTTTCTTGCCTACACCCATGACAAAGAATCCTTTTTCTCGGATCCGAGTTGCCAGGCGTGTATAGTCACTATCGCTCGACACTATGCAAAATCCATCGACTCCACCTTCGTACATAATATCCATTGCGTCGATAATCATTGCACTATCTGTGGCATTTTTACCTACAGTATAGCGAAATTGCTGTATAGGCTGTATGGCATGTGTATGGAGAGTATCTTTCCATCTTCCCATATTCGGGGTCGTCCAATCTCCATAAATCCTTCGAACAGTAATCATCCCATATTTGCTTGTTTCCGCCAGAATCTTTTCAAGTAATGATGGCTGAGCATTATCGCCATCAATCAGCACTGCAATTTTACGATTCGTTATGGTTGGGGTCGAGCTTAACATAAAATCTTCCTTATTTATTTTTAACCCTCCCCCACAAGGGAGGAGGGTATCGCAGACAATATTTATCCTTTCAGATCCGGAAAATCCTCTTCCCAGAATTCCATCTTCCGCCGGGGTTCGTCCGTCTGAGCCGACCGCTCATTTTCCATCTTGCGCAGTTCCACCCGCCGAATCTTGCCGGAGATGGTCTTGGGCAGATCGGCGAATTCCAGCCGGCGGATGCGCTTGTAGGGCGCGACGTGCTCGCGCACATAGCGCAGGATGGATTTGGCCAGTTCCGCGCTCGGCTGATGGTCCACCCGCAGCAGCACGAACGCCTTGGGCACCGCCAGCCGTAACGGGTCCGGACTCGGCACCACCGCCGCCTCGGCCACCGCTTCGTGCTCGATCAGCACGCTTTCCAGTTCGAACGGACTGATGCGGTAATCGGATGCCTTGAACACATCGTCGGCGCGACCGACGTAGGTGTAATAACCGTCGGCGTCGATCATCGCCACATCGCCGGTATGGTAGTAACCATTACGCATCACATCGGCGGTCTTCTGCGGCGAGTCCTTGTACGAGACCATCAGGCCCAGCGGCCGCGGCTCGAGACTGAAGCCGATCTCGCCTTCCTGGACTTCCTTATCTTCCAGATCCAGCAGGACGATGCCATAACCCGGCAGCGGCCGGCCCATGGAACCCAGCTTGACGGGCTGTCCGGGCGTATTCCCCAATTCGGCGGTGGTCTCGGTCTGGCCGTAACCATCGCGGATGGTGATGCCCCAGGCTTTCTGCACCTGTTCGATCACTTCCGGATTCAGCGGCTCGCCGGCGCTGCACAGCTCGCGCACCTTCACCGGGAAGTTGCGCAGGTCTTCCTGGATCAGCATCCGCCAGACCGTGGGCGGAGCGCACAGGGTGGTGACCTGATAACGGATCAGCGTATCCAGCACGGCTTTGGCGTCGAAGCGGGCGTAGTTATAGACAAACACGGTGGCGCCGGCGTCCCAGGGTGAAAAGAAGCAACTCCAGGCATGTTTGGCCCAACCGGGGGAGCTGATATTCCAGTGGATATCGCCCGGCTTCAGGCCGATCCAGTACATGGTGGACAGGTGGCCGACCGGATAGCTCTGCTGGGTGTGCTCCACCAGCTTGGGCTTGGAGGTGGTGCCGGAGGTGAAATACAGCAGCACCGGATCGGTGGCCTGGGTCGGACCGTCGGGGACGAATTCCGCTGGCGCCCGGTAGCCGTCTTCCAGCGCGGTCCAGCCGGCTACCGCCCCGCCCACGCCGATGCGGGTGTAATCTCCGGCCAGATCGGCGAACTTACCGGTTTCCTGGACGCCCACGACCACATGCCGCACCTTGCCGCGCTCCAGCCGGTCGGCCAGATCGTCCGGCGCCAGCAGGGTGGTGGCCGGGATGATCACCGCCCCGAGTTTGATGGCCGCCAGCATGGTATCCCACAGGGGAACCACGTTGTTGAGCATCAGCAGAATGGCGTCGCCGCGCTCGACGCCCAGGCTGTGCAGGTGATTGGCGATGCGGTTGGAACGCTCCGATAATTCGGCGAAGGAGAGCTTGGCTTCGCTGCCGTCCTCGTTCACCACCCAGAGGGCGGTATTGTCGTTGCCTTTGGCCATGACGTCGAAGTAATCGAGCGCCCAATTGAACTGGTCGAGCTGGGGCCAGCGAAACTCCCGATAGGCGGTGTCATAGTCTTCCCGGTATTCGAAGAGAAAATCGCGGGCCTGTAAAAAGGCTTGTAAAGCTGTCATGTAATGGTCCTCTTTGGTATGGTGATGATTAACCGACCTGGCGGTTAGGGGTGATTATGATAACGCCCACCCGAGGGTCACGCCTGAAAATTTTTTCGATGAACCAGCACGCACCTGAACGTCTCATGTCACAGTCGAGTTTAAGCGACGCTATCGGCGTCCGGCACAGTCCTGTCACCGGTCCGGCCCGCATCGTCTGCCTGGTGCCCAGCATCACCGAGTTGCTGTTCGACCTGGGTCTGGAGGAGCAGATCGTCGGCCGCACCCGCTATTGCATCCATCCTGCCGGGCGCGTTCAGGCGATAGCCAGCGTCGGTGGCGCCAAGAAGCTCAAGCTGGCCCTGCTCAAAGCATTGCAACCGACCCATCTGGTCGTCAATATCGACGAAAATCCCCGTGAACTGGTGGAGCAGATCGCCGGCTTCGTGCCTCACATCATCGTCACCCATCCGTTAAAACCCGAGGATAATCCGCCGCTGTATCGGCTGCTGGGCGGTATCTTCCGACGAGAGACCGAGGCGGAAATACTGTGTCAGCGGTTCGAACAGGCTCTCGCTACGTTGCGGGAAACAGCGCGCGACTGGCCCCGTCGTCAGGTGCTGTATTTGATCTGGCGCAAACCCTGGATGACGGTCAGCCGCGATACCTATATCTCCCGCACCCTTAAGCTGGTGAACTGGGAAACCTGGCCCGAGGCAAGCGCGGAGCGCTATCCCACGCTGGAGATCGAGCAGGCATTGCCGGCCGGGATCGATCGGGTGCTGTTCAGCAGCGAACCCTATCCCTTCAAACCCGGGCATCTGGCCGAATTCGCCCGACGCCATGCCTATCCGGCCGAGCGGCTGCTGGTTATCGATGGGGAGATGACGTCCTGGTATGGCAGCCGGGCGATTGCCGGGCTGGAGTATTTGCGGGATTTCGCGGGTCGATTGGGGTGTAATTGGAAAGTGTGAAGCCGCCGTGCGTCCCTGGGAGCGCCGGCGTCCCCGCCGGCAACCAGATGTCGGGTTACGGCGCGCCCGCTGAATCCCTGCCACCTCCAGGTTTGGCAGAGGGCGCGCCTAACCCGACCTACGAGGCTGGACGATATCCCCCGAAAGCCTTAACATAATCCGCCCTTTGCCATCCCCACAGAATCGACCGCCATGCCCATGGACTACGCCGCTCAAGTCCGCGCCCTGATTGAAGCCGGCCATGCCTTTTACTCCCGTGGCTGGGTGCCCGCCACCAGTGGCAACTTCTCCGCCCGCGTCGATGATGAACGGGTGGCCATTACCGTTTCCGGACGCCACAAGGGCAAGCTCACCCCGGACGATATCATGCTCGTGAACATGGATGGTGAATCCCTCACCGCCGGCAGGAAACCTTCCGCCGAGACCGCTTTGCACCTGTCGCTGTACCGGCGCGATCCCTCCACCCAGGCGGTGCTGCATACCCACTCGCCGCTCGCCACCACCCTGTCGCTTCTGTTCAAGGATGCATTGTCCCTGCGCGATTATGAAGTATTGAAGGCTTTTCCCGGCATCGATACTCACGAATACGAGATCGTGGCGCCGATCTTCGCCAATGACCAGGATATCGACCGGCTGGCTGCAACGGTCGAACATTATGTGGATTATCATCTGGATAGCTACGGCTACCTGATCGCCGGTCATGGTTTCTACACCTGGGGTAATTCCGTGGAGGACGCCTGCCGTCACGTCGAGGCGTTCGAATTTCTGTTCGAGTGTGAAATGCTCAAGAGGAGAATGACCCAATGAGTGAGTTGCGTATTTATTCCGATCGAGACCCTACCGCCGCCCAGATTTACACCGGGCACGACGCCATCGCCAGCGAACTGGACGCTGCCGGCGTGGAGTTCGAGCGCTGGACCGCCGACCGTGAATTGGCCGATACCGCCAGCCAGGAAGAGATTATCGCCGCCTATCGGGACTCGGTGGACCGGCTGATGACCCGGTACGGCTTTAAATCCGCCGATGTGATCAGTCTGCGTCCCGATCATCCCGACAAAGAGGTGCTGCGCGCCAAGTTCCTGGACGAGCATACCCACAGCGATTTCGAGGTGCGTTTCTTCGTGGACGGTCAGGGGCAGTTCTACATCCATCAGAATGACAAGGTGTACAGCGTGCGGTGCGAGCAGGGTGATCTGATCAGCGTGCCCGCCAACACCCCGCACTGGTTCGATATGGGTCCCAATCCCTCCTTCAAGTGCATCCGTCTGTTCACCACGCCAGAAGGCTGGGTGGCCAATTTCACCGGCAGCCGCATCGCCCAGCGTTTTCCGCGTCTGGAGAATTGAATGATCAGGGCGATTGTCACCGACATCGAGGGCACCACGTCCTCGCTGTCTTTCGTCAAGGAGGTGCTGTTCCCCTATGCGCGGGAACATCTAAGCGAGTTCGTGCGGGTGCATGGCGACGAACCGAAGGTGGCTGCGCTGCTTGAGGAGGTGCGCACGGTTGCCGGCAAGGAATTGGAGTGGGAAGCGCTGATCGGGCAGCTTTGCGCCTGGATCGACGAGGATCGCAAGATCGCCCCGCTCAAGGCCTTGCAGGGTTCGATCTGGGAAGATGGTTACCGGCGCGGGGATTTCAGCGGGCATGTCTATGCCGATGCGGTGTCCTGCCTGCGCGACTGGCAGGCGCGCGGCATTGCCCTGTATGTCTTCTCCTCCGGCTCGGTGCACGCCCAGCGGCTGCTGTTCGCCCATACTCCCTACGGCGACCTGACGCCGTTGTTTTCCGGTTATTTCGATATCACCATCGGCTCGAAACGGGAGCCGGCGGCGTATTCGGCCATTACTCAGGCTATCGGCCTGCCGCCTCGGGAAATCCTGTTTCTGTCCGACATGGTGGAGGAACTGGATGCGGCCCGCGCCGCCGGCATGCAAACAGTCTGGCTGGTGCGGGAGGGGGAATTGAATCCCGCCGCTGCTCATGCTCAGGTGCGGAATTTCGAGGGGATTGCGGTTTAGTAGGTCGGGTTAGGCGCGCCGGCTACCGAACCAGGGGAAATGGTATAGACTTGGCTGGCGCGCCGTAACCCGACATCAGCACGTAGCACTTAGGTTGGGGTTCGTTCCTCAACCCAACCTACGGGATCTACGGGACCTACAGAATATACACGTTAGAGCCACCGTGCTCCCCAGGATAAGCCCTATGCGTCATATATCAGCTAGCGAAGCCAGTCAAAATCTCAACCACGTACTCGAGGCAGCGCAACAGGAACCGGTCGTGATCCAGCAGCAGAATCGCGGTATTGCCGTGATTCTGTCGATGGAGGACTATGAACGGCTGATAGCCATCCATATCGCTGACTTTCAGCGTTTCTGTGATGAGGTAGGGAAGAAGGCTCAGGAGCATGGCCTGACAGAAGAGAAGCTGCAACAACTTCTGGCCGATAGCTGATGCGCCGAACGCGCCTTGTCGTCGATACTAATGCGTTAGTAAGTCGCTTGCTGCTGCCGAATTCCATTCCGGCGCAGGCGATACGACTGGCGGTCGATCAAGGGATTCTTCTGGTTTCAGACGCCACACTGGAAGAGTTGGCTAAAGTGCTCGCCCGGCCTCGATTTAATTCTTATGTATCTCTGCAAGATCGTCAGACGTTTATTGAAAAACTGATCTGTATCAGCGAGAAAGTCGCTATTCTGCAGCGCATTCAAGCCTGCCGCGACCCCAAGGATGATAAGTTTCTGGAAGTTGCAGTGAATGGTAAGGCAGCAATCATCATTACAGGCGACCGCGATTTGCTGGCGTTGCATCCCTTCATGGGCATATCTATTCTAAAGCCGGCTGCTTTTCTACAATCAACCGGGTAAAATATGCTGCGCGTACTTTATCGCTGGCTCGGTACGCATAGCGTACCCTACAGATACTGCCCGACACTTTAAGAGGACTGGTAAATGGAATGGAAAGAAGTTTGTGAGCATCCAAGTTTACAGAATCTGCCTTTCAAAATTGAACTTAATGAGAAGGGACAGATTTTAATGTCTCCGGTCAAAGTCTATCATTCCGCATTCCAGGGAAAGATCGCGCGTTTGTTGCCGGAGAAAGGCATTGTACTGCCTGAATGCGCCATTCGGACCCAAAAAGGCACCAAAGTTGCGGATATCGCCTGGTGTTCGGAAGAACGATTTAAATTGATTGCGCCTGAAGCCGAATGCCCGATTGCGCCTGAAATCTGTATCGAGGTGTTATCCTTAAGTAATACTGGCGAAGAAATCGAAGAGAAAAGGGAATTGTATATTCTGGCTGGCGCTAAGGAGTTCTGGGTATGTGATGAAAAAGGAGCAGTGGTCTTTTTCGATGATAATGGCAGGATTGAAAAATCCAGGCTGGTTCCTGGTTTTCCCGCTAGGGTTTATATTCTGAGCTAAGCAGCATCCGTAGGCCGGAATAAGGCCACCAACGGTGGCCGTTTCCGGCGCTTCCGGGATGCCGGAAACGCTCCGCAAGCTTCGCTTATTCCGGCCTACAACTACTACCCAGCGTTCATTTAACCAACAGGCCATCAAGCTCCCGGTAATGCACAAACTGTTCATCAAAACTCAGCAGGGGTAGCCCGTATTCCACCGCCGTCGCAATAATGAGGCGATCGGCAGGGTCACGATGGTGCTCTGGCAAGAAAGCCGCCCGTGCTGCAATCGTCTCTGTAATCGGTAAAACGATGACATTCGCACCGGCAACTGCAAGTGGTAGCCACTCCGCCCAATCCATTCCCAAATTAATCCGCCCGCGTTTGTGCAGTTGCGCCGCTTCCCAAAAGGAAATTGCTGAGATAATGACGGTCTCGGTTTGCTCAATACAGTCAACTGTTGCAGCCGGCAGTGGTTGACTGCTGACAGCCAGCCATCGTAGCCAGATATGCGTATCAAGCACCATGACTAATAGGCTTCCCAATCCGTCTCTGGCGCCGCCGGGGCAATCAAATCATCTTGAAGCACCATTTTTCCTGTGAGAGCGGGAGGCGGACTCCGGCGACGGTCATGCATTAAAGCCGTCCCATTTTCACCCGTCAGTTCCCGCACAATGACTTCGACTTGCTTGCCCTCCAGTGAGGCGGGGAGATTAAGGATCAACTGCTGTCCTATGATACGTTCGATGCGGTGTAAAGCCTGCATGGGTTTCTCCTGAAATAAAATGCCATTCAATAATAGCGTATCCTGTCAAAATCGCCAGTTAGCTCCGCCCCCTGGACCCCCGGCAAAGGGAAAAAGAACATAGAACAAAGGGTTAGGTCCTGGCCAGGCGAAAACCCAGGTCGCTGTCCCGCCCGTGCGGCTGGGTACTGAGGCGCGCAGCCCCGCGCACCCCGCGCGGCACGCCGTACCACGAGCCGCCCCGCACCAACCGGGGACCGCCCTCCTCTCCCTTCCAAACTGAACCATCGTCAGGAGCACCTTTATAACTGTCATGCCAGGAATCCTGCACCCATTCCCAGACATTGCCCAGCATGTCATACAAGCCAAAGCTGTTGGCCTTGAAGAGACCTACCTCAGCCGTGACAGGCTGACTATCATCACACTCATGAATATCTCCAGAATAACCATAACGACGGAAACTTTGATCCGCTACATTGGCATACTGACAAGCCTGCTTCGGATCATCGCCCCAAAACCGCGAAGACTCGCTACCCGCCCGTGCCGTATACTCCCACTCCGCCTCCGTCGGCAATCGATACCGCTTACCAGTCATCCCGGAGAGCCATTCCGCATAGGCCACGGCATCCTTCCAGGAGACGTTGATCACCGGACGCCGACCCCGCCCCCAACCCTGATCACCGGGCAGCGGTTGTCCCGTAGCATAAGCAAACTGATCGTATTCGTCGAAAGTAACCTCGTATTTACCGATGGCAAATTTCGCAATAGTGACTTTATGACGAGGTTTCTCACTATCGTAGGCTTCCTTATCGTCATCACCCGACCCCATCCAGAACTCACCGGCAGGAATCTCGACCATCTCCGGCTCACCGACGTGGTAGAGACTCACGGCGGCAAGCAGCATCGAGGTTCCATGCTTCATGGTCAGGCCATTGGCATAAAGCCAGAACGCCCCGATAAAAACCGCCACCGCCAGCGAAGCAGCAAAGCCCGCCAAACCCCGCTGAGTCCACAAGCGCCGCCGGCTGGCCTGAAGAAAACTGCCAGCCAGAGCGGAAGGGTTGATAGCCTGGCAGTAACGCTTGAGCCTCGTGCCCGAAGCCAGTCCCGACCAGTGTTTGCCGATGGCCTGCCACTCCTGAGCCGCCTCCTCCAGGTCCTGTCCCACCTTAAGTTGCTCGCGATGAGTTTCGATCCAGTCGCTCAGCGTTTTCCAGGCGGTGAACAGCTTCTCGTGGGCCACCTCCACCACATCCTCGCTGCAAACCAGCAGACGAGCCTGGGTAAAGGCATCGATGAATTTCAAAGCGGCAGGCGATGTCTCGAAACCGCTGCGCCGCGCCCGCTTGCGCGTGGGAGTGCCGCTGGCCGGGTCCACTTCCACCAGTTCGTTGAAAACCCGGTCGAAAGCCGATTTAGCGCCATCATCAAGTTTCTCGTAGGTTTCACCCGCCCGCTTGCGGATCACACCTTGCACGCCATCGAAACTGTGATATGCCGCCTGAGTCAGCACCCCATCGCGGCGCCGGTCATACAGTTCAGCCAAGGCGCAGGCCATCAGCGCCAAAGCGCCGGGTTCCGCGCCGGTATCTTGCCGAATCTGCGCCACCAGTCCCTTCTCGAAAGTCAGTCCGGCCCGCTTCGCCGGTCCGGTGATCATCTCATCCAAGGTAACTGGAGCCGCCAGTGGGAAGGTGGCGTTGCGCAGCAGTTCCGCCAGTTCGGGCCGCTGCACATTGGCTTCGAAAAAGTCTGCCCTCAGCGTCGCCACGATGCGCACCCTCGGCGTCTTCGCAGCCACCGCCAGCAGTGCGATGAACGGCCCTTGATGCCGGGGAGCCACCAGAGTGAACAGTTCCTCGAACTGATCGATAAACAGCAGCAGTTCCGCCCAATCGTCCCGACCCTTCAGTAAAAGCTCGACCAGTTCGCCGAATGCTTCGGGATGCGTAGCGAGTTCATCCGCCAGTTCTCGCGGCGATTTCCACCCCCCACCCCAACCCTCCCCCACAAGGGGGGAGGGAGTTTTTGTACAGGCTCTTAGCGCGGTGACCAGTGCTATCAATGCATTGTCGCCCACCTCGCCCGGTGTAAACCGGATATCCAGAATCCAGTCCTGGCTGCCCGGCACGGCATTGTTCTGCAAACGCGGCAACAGACCTGCCGCCACCAGTGATGACTTACCGGAACCCGAAGCGCCCACGACAACGATCAGGCGATTACGCGGATCGCTCAGTTTCTCCACCAACTCGTCCGTCTCCCGGTCACGACCGAAGAAAATAGGCGCTTCGTCCACTCGGAAAGCACGCAATCCCGGATAGGGTGGTTCATGCCAGACCGGTTCTTCAGCGGGTTCTTCAACGGGTTCTTCAACGGGAGGCGGTACATTGGCAGGGGGAGCCTGCTTTTCCAGATAGCGGGCCACGATGTCGCGGAGATCCTCGTCGAGCATCTCCTTGAACTGAGTCAGTGTGGCGTAGGTCTTGTAGTAACTCCCGAATGAGCCATCGGCGTTTTTGAAACCGGCAAAAAAGGTTTCCACCCGATCCCACTGCTCCAGTTTCTCTTTGCGCTGGGAATCGGCGGCGTTGACATCGGGAGCGCCCTGCTTGCGGTAGACCAGCACCTCGGGAATTCCTTGTTGCCTGGCGGCGGTCAAGGCATCCAGAAATTCATATTCCGTACCCGACCAGTAGCGTTCGCCATTCGGCTTGTGATACTTCTCCGACAGAGGCGTACCCATGCGATAGCCGAAAATGACGATGACGATCTCGCAGGCGGAAGGCTTCAGCAGTCCCTTATCCAGCGCCGCTTGTGGTTCCAGATGGGCCGGCATCGCCGTACCTGCGCCCGGCTTGTCCCAGGCGACGATCTCCAGCCGTAGCCGGTCACGATGGGCGCGTTCGCTTTGGATTCGTTCGATGACCTCTCTGGCCGGTGCGCGCTCGTCGGTCACGTCGCCAGGCGAAGACAGGAATAGATGAAGGTGCAGCAGTTCCGACCCTGGTGTCATGGATAGCTCCTTAGAATTCTTGTGTCCGGTTTGGTAATGGCTATGCTATGTTAACCTAATGCTTACATCGACTTGTAGATTAACCGAGGACTCATTATGGCCAACTGGCGCGAACGTATCAGTGCCGACCCGAACATCTGCCATGGTAGGGTGTGCATCAAGGGCACCCGCATCATGGTGTCCGTGATTCTCGATAATCTGGCCGCTGGCGAATCTGTCGAGGCCATCATGCGTGGCTATCACTTGGAACGGGAAGACATTCAGGCTGCCCTCCACACGGTTGGTACAACCGCATTACATGCTTTATGATTGGGCGCTTCCTAACCAGAGCCATGCCCCTAACTCCTAACTCCTAACTCCTAACTCCTAACTCCTAACTCCTAACTCCTAACTCCTAACTCCTAACTCCTAACTCCTAACTCCTAACTCCTAACTCCTAACTCCTAACCCCTAACTCCTAACTCCTAACTCCTAACTCCTAACTCCTAACTCCTAACCCCTAACTCCTAACTCCTAACTCCTAACCCCTAACCCCTAACCCCTAACCCCTTGATGCCTAAGCTGAAACACACCGCGCCATCCGCCTCGTTCACCGATTTGATCCAAGCGCCCGTCGGCTTCGAGCAGCGCCTGCTCACCGAAACGGTGCGCCTGTACGAAGACAGTCAGGGCGCTCCCCTGACCTCGCCGCAAGCCGATGCCGCCGCCGTGGCCGCCGATGGCGATCTGGAACATCGACTGATCGTCCGCGCTTGCGCTTTGCCGATCGCACCCGATTTGTGGCAGGCCCTGCATCATCTGCATACGGCTTTTCGGATCGCCCTGATCATCGGCCTGATCGTGATCTTTTTCACCGGCGCCACCACCGCCAAGGTGACGCTGGGCTCGCCCACCGACGGGCCGGTCATGAACTTTTTCTGGGTGCTCGGCAGCCTGCTGGGCTTGCAGATCATCATGTTGCTGGTGTGGCTGGCGCTGATTTTCATGAAGCCCAAGGCGATGCCTACCGCCTCTCTCGGCAATGTCGTCTTTCAACTGGGCCGCAAAGTCACCCAATGGCTTTATAAAGGGCCGCTGCATGTGCCGGCCTTGCGGGCAGTCGGCTCGATCTATACCCATACCTCTATCGGTCGCTGGACCCTGAGCGCCATCAGCCATGGCCTGTGGCTGACCTTTCTCTGCGGCTGTCTGGTGCTGGTGATCTGGATTCTCAGCATCAAGCAATATACCTTCGCCTGGGAAACGACCATCCTGTCCGATCGCTCCTATGTCGCCCTCACCCGCGCTATCGCCAGCGCGCCGGAAGCGCTGGGCTTCACCACCCCGGACAATCAGCAGATCGCCGCCAGCCACTGGACCGGCCAAGGCCAGCCGCCGGCGGAATCGCGCGAAGCCTGGTCGGGTTTGCTGATCGGCAGCATCGTCGCCTACGGCATCCTGCCGCGCCTTGCCCTGTTGGCGTTGTGCGTGTTCGCCCGCCGCCGGGCCTGCCGAAAATTCCGGCTGGACACCACCCTGCCCGGTTATGCCCGCCTGCATCCCCGCCTGTTGCCCGCCTCCCAAGCCATCGGTGTGGTCGATCCCTATCGGGGCCTGCCCGAAACCCGCCAGGCCCCGCCGGTACAACGACCCGTGTCCGCCCTGGCTTACGGTCCCACGGCGATCATGGGCTTCGAGATCGAACCGCCCGGTTCCCCCTGGCCGCCGCCGCTGACCGGGGTGGAATGGCTGGATCTGGGTTTCGTGGACAGCCGCGATGATCGTCATCGCGTGCTGGAACAGGTCCGTTCGGCCCCTACCCCGCCGCGCTTGATCGCCATCGTCTGCTCGGTGACGACCACGCCCGACCGTGGCGTCCGCAATTTCTTGAGCGAGTTGGGCCAGACTGCCAGCGCGCCGCTGGTCATCCTGCTGACCGACGGCCAACGCCTGCGGGAACGTGGTCCCCTGGACGAGGTGGAGGAGCGTTTCAACGACTGGCAACAGATGGCCGCCGACGCGGCCATTGCCGGAGATCAGGTAATCGATGCCGACCTGGAACATTTGACGGAAACCAGCCGTACCCGACTGGCGGCGCTGCTGGGCGGAAAAGTCGCCGCTCCGCCTCCTGTTTCCCATCTGGATCGGGCTTTCGCCCTGATCGTCGAGCATGCCGGACGCTGGAAAGAGGCGCCCGATCCCAAGCAACAGGCCGAATTGAACCAGGCTATCGCGGCGCTTTATGACCATATCCGTCCCGACTGGCGCTCCCTGCTGAAACTGCCGTTCAAGCCCGACGGCGATATGCTCGCCCAGGTCAAAACCGGCGCCCAGCAGATGCTCGAGCTGTTGCCGGCGCGGTTGCGGCTCAATCCGCGCTGGGCGACGGCGGGCGCGGTGGCCGGGGCAATGAGTTGCATCGCCGCCGCGACCCTGGTCGCCCCGGCGGCCATCGCTTCCCTGCCTCTCTGGACCGGACTCGGCGCGGTCGTGGGCGCCTTGGCCAAGCCCGCCGCCAAGGCGGATTCCAATCCGGCGCCGCCCGATTTCAGCACCACCGTTATGGGCGCGGCGCTGTTCGCCATCGTGCTGGAATTGCAGGGCCGTCCTGAAGCGGCGATCACCCGGATCATCGACCGGGTGGCCGGCGATGGCGACCCGCCGGAACTGCACGATGCGGCAGCCGTGCGCCAGTGGCTGGAAGAACTGCGCCAACGCTTCGATCAAGCCGGTCGGGCGGAGGGGCAGCCATGAAACGCCTGCCTGTCCTCAAAGTCGCCGTGGTCGGCCATACCAACACCGGCAAGACCTCGCTGCTGCGCACCCTCACCCGTAACGCCGGTTTCGGCGCCATCTCCAACCGTCCCGCCACCACCCGCCATGTGGAAGGCGTCTCGCTGCTGGTGGACGGCGCGCCATCGATCGAGCTGTACGATACGCCCGGACTGGAGGATTCCATCGGTCTGCTGGAATTGCTGGACAGGCTGAACGGCGGGCGGCGCCGTTATGGCATCGAATTGATCGAGCAGTTTCTCGCCAGTCCGGCGGCGAAGGTCAAGGGTGAATTCGAACAGGAAGCCAAGGCTTTGCGGCAGGTGTTGGCCTCGGATATCGCCCTGTATGTGATCGATGCGCGCGACCGGATCATGGCCAAGCATCGGGACGAGCTGGAGATTCTGGCCCGCTGCACCAAGCCGGTGGTGCCGGTGCTGAATTTCATCGCCAGTTCGGTGGCGAAAACGGCCGAGTGGCGCGAACATCTGGCCAAGGTCAATCTGCATGCGGTGGTGGAATTCGATACGGTGGTGGTCGATGAATACGGCGAGAGGCGGCTGTTCGAGAAGACGCAGACCCTGCTGGATAAGTTCTACCACACGCTGCAAGCGGTGATCGACGACCGCCAGCGGCAGCGGACCATCTTGAACCGCACCTCGGCGGAAGTGTTGGCCGAGTTGCTGCTGGATGTGGCGGCGTACCGGATCATCCTGCCGATGGATATCGATAAGAACGCCGCGATGGCGGCGCTCAAGCAGCGGGTGCGCGAGCGTGAGCAGCAGGGCGTGGACGCCCTGCTGGAGCTGTTCCGGTTCCGGCTGGACGACTATGCTATGGAGACCCTGCCGATCAAAGACGGCCAGTGGGGAATCGATCTGTTCAATCCGGCCTCGCTGAAGCAGTTCGGCGTGCGGGCCAGTCGGGGAGCGGCTGCCGGGGCGGTGGCGGGACTGGCCATCGATGCGGCGGTCGGCGGCGCCTCGCTGGGCGCCGGCGCGGCTATCGGCGCGACCATCGGCGCGCTGCTGGACGGCTCGCGCACTCACGGCAAGCGCTTGGCGGATTACTTCCGCGGTTTTACCGAACTGCGGGTCAACGATGAAACCCTGCGGCTGCTGGCGGTGCGGCAGATCGAACTGGTGCGGGCCTTGTTCCGGCGCGGCCATGCCAGCCAGGAAAAGATCCGGCTCAACGCCAAGACGCTCGATAAAGCCTGGACCGGTTATCGCCTGCCGCCGGTGCTGGAAAACGCCAAAGTCAATCCCGCCTGGTCGCGCCTGAACGGGGCGGCGCCGGAGATGCTGGGATCGGATATCGGCCGGCTGACCGCCAGGGAAACGCTGGCGCAATTGATCGAAACCAGTTTTTCGCAGGCGGCGGGGTGAGATCAGGCTACAACTTGTCCAATGTTCCCCCGTTACCTGGATGCTTCCCTCTCGGCGTGCGGTAGAATGCTAAAATACTACGTTAGACTGTGCACCAGCTGTGCCCTGGTCGGGAGACGTAGATATACAGAAGCCATTTAATCACTTGTTTAGGCGTCATGAGAGTCATCCTCCAGCTGCTTCGCGAGTTCTGGCTCCCGCTTCTGCTTGGCGTGGCCTGGACCGCGTACAACTTTCTTGATCGCCCGTTCGCAAAGTGGACGGTCCGCGAGGTCGTCAACGTCTTCGGTCCGACATTCTTCTTCATGAGTTGGCTGGTAGCGCAGTGGTACCGAGTCCGCAAGCAACAGCGAGTAGAGGACGGACTCACAGAGATTCAACGGGATGTCCGTGCAATCCACGCTCCTCTATTTCCATGTGGGCTCTTCTTGTCGCTCAAGATGGAGGCAACTGACGAGGACTTGGCGAGCCTTTTTGAGAGCGCAGCAGGCTTCCGCGCTTTCTCGCCTGACAAACCGCTGCCGCCTCCACCTGTCGGCCTACCTCCCGGAGTTTCCAAGGGTCGAGTCTTTCACCAGAGCGGCTACATTGAGTACGCAGACGGCGCCATAGCGCGGGCCGGGTTCTTCAAGCAAGAGCAACCTGGCTACAACCCATTTCAGCGCGAAGTCAGCCACACCGTCTCCGCCCTCACGCGAGGCGCCATCGCAGACGCGAAGGGGAGGAACCACCCTTTGCTTGCCGTTCCGAGCGTTGAGTTCGAGGTGACGTTTCCCAAAGCCGACGGAGGCCCATCACCGAACAAGTCGGTGCGGCTTATCAACGCTCCCAAAACCCACGAAATCGGCGACGTTCTTGCTCTTGACAGCAGCGTACTTGTCGATCACGTCTTCAAACTCGTTGCTGACCCCGTGCACCAGCCAATGAACTGGAATCTCGCAGACCTTCGAGGCGCGAGGCTCCGCCTTGTCTTGAAGTTCCTCTTCATCGAGGGTGTCTCGAACCTTCCTCCAGACAGTTGGCCATTGCTCCACAACTTCCAGCTCTGGCTTGGCCCGCGAGCTGACAGGGTGTTCTCGCTCGACCCACCGCGATTGACATCTCAGAGGGTCCGCCGTGATCCGAACCCAATCGCGACTGGCCAGGCAGAGTGTGTTGAACTACTCTACGAGGCGGCAATTGATGAAGGTACGTACGCAAATTGTTTGCTCGCATCGGCATGACGCCTAACCCTTCCATCGAGCGGACGTCTAACAGCGGGCTTCGCCCGCCGTTAGCCGCCGCTCATGTCAAACGTTAGACGGCGGAGCGCCTGGAAACCATCGCCGCATCTCAATTCCAAAACCGTGTAGAATCGGGTGAAACAGGAGAAGACAGCATGACCACACGGCAAATCACCCTCGATATCCCCGATAAGGTGCTTTTAGCCGAAAAGACGGACGAAGCCTCTTTTGCACGCGAACTGCGCCTCCTGGCCGCGGTAAAACTGTATGAACTGGGGCGACTATCGTCCGGTCGGGCGGCGGAGTTGGCGGGCATGCCCCGCGTCGAGTTTTTATTGGCCTTGGGCCGCTACAAGGTGTTTCCGTTTCAGGCAGAACTGAACGACCTAGAACAGCACCATGCCTGACGCCATCAGCAACACCTCGCCTCTAGTCTATCTTTATCGCATCCAAGCTATTGAGTGGCTTCCCAAGCTATTCAGCAATGTTTGGGTGCCAACAGCAGTAGTGGAAGAACTTAAGGAAGGTCAACGGCGAGGGTTTGATGTCCCCAATCCGAGCATTTACAGTTGGCTTCAGATTGTTGACCCGCGCGCCACGCCGTCAGAGTGGTTATCCCTGGACTTGGGACCGGGCGAATTGGCCGCGATGGCCTTGGCCCTGGAAAGCAGAACCCGTGTAGTTCTTCTGGACGACCTGCTGGCTCGTCGGACGGCACAGGCCGCTGGCCTGATGGTGTGGGGAACGTTGAAAGTGCTGCTGGAGGCCAAATCGCAAAGTTTGACCGTGAGAATTGAGCCTTTCGTCAATCGCTTGAGTGAAACTGGGATGTGGCTGTCGGAAGAAATCCGTGAGCGCATCTTGGCACTGGCTGGTGAAACTGCTTCAAAAGCATAGTGGCACCGCCTAACACGCGGTTGCAATGGAATGTCTTTATTGTAAAGGTAAGTTAATTAGAGGGACTGCGCCGTTTAGTGTAGATCGGAACGGATATCATATTACGTGGGAATCAATTCCGGCTTGGGTATGTACCCAATGCGGCGAGGCTCTTTTCGACGAAAACGAAGTAAATCATATCCAAAAGGCTTTACAGCAAGTCGATCATGAGACAATGGCTTTAGCTTTAGTAGGGGCGCGATTAATCGCGCCCCTACTCCCGCTCCATCCAGGCTACGCCGCTACAATACTTCTCGTAGCGTCTCAATCAACTTCCGATTCTCCCGCTCGGTACCAATGGTAATCCGCAGGAAATTGGGCAATCCGTAATTAGCCACCGGCCTTACGGTCACGCCCCGGCGCAGCAACGCCTCGAATATTTCCAACCCAGGCCGGCCCATATCGACGCACAGGAAATTGCCAACGGACGGCAGATACCGCAGACCCATCCCAGCCAATGCGCTTTTCATCAAGGCCATCCCTTCCCGATTGACCTGCCGGCTACGCTCCAGATGCTCGCTATCGCTAAGCGCCGCGACCGCTACCACCTGAGCCGGAATACTGACGTTGAAGGGCTGCCGTACCCGGTTGAGCAGATTCGCCACTTGTGGATGGGACACTGCATACCCAACTCGCAAGCCGGCCAGACCATAGGCTTTGGAAAAGGTGCGGGTGACGACCAGATTCGGGAACCGCTCCACCCAGGGGATGGTGTCGGGATAATCCGCTGCCTCGACGTACTCGGCGTAGGCTTCATCCACCACCACCACTACGTTCCTGGGCAGGCCCGTCAGAAACCCTTCCAACTCCGTGCTGGACAGCCAGGTGCCGGTCGGGTTGTTGGGATTGGCGATGAACACCACGCGGGTCTGTTCGTCGACCTGGGCGGCCATGGCCTCCAGATTATGACCATAAGGCATCGCGTGCTCGGGCGGATTGGCTGCAGCGACTCGTGCTTCAGCGCCAATTGCCTGGGTTACCAGTGGATAAACGGCAAAGGCATGCCGGGCAAACACGCTGGCGTGGTCAGGAGTGAGAAAGGTACGGGCGACGATTTCCAGCACATCGTTGGAACCATTGCCCAGGGTGATACCGTCGGGAGAGACGTTCAAATGGGTCGACAGGGCGGCTTTCAATTCAAACCCGTTGCCGTCCGGGTAGCGGGCCAGTTCGCCCAGACAGTCGCGCACTGCCGCCAGCGCTTTCGGGCTGGGGCCGAGAGGATTCTCATTGGAGGCCAGTTTGATGACTTCGGTAAGGCCGTATTCCCGGCGGACTTCGCTGTCCGGTTTACCGGGCTGATAGGGTTGCAGCGCCCGCACGCCGGGCGCCACCAGTTCGATAAAGTCGCAGTGCATGGAGATTACCTGCTTGCTGTCATTCGATGATTTCGGTAAAGGCTAAAATTAGCCTGACTGTTAAGACGGGTGTAGAAAGCGTTTCACTGCGCTTTCAAAGGCGGCAAAGTCTTCCAATCTTTCCCGCAAAACGCGCTTCAGGATAGCAACATCGAGGGCTTGATATTCATGCACGGCGATATTTCTAAATCCCACCATCGCTTCCAGATGGCGGCTCAATTCCTGATCAATTAACCCCTGCCCGGCGAGCAAGGTGAAATGCTCCTTGAGGCTGGCCGGTAATCCCCATTGATGGATCGTTATCAACTGGGCAGCCAGATCGATAGTCGCTTGAATGGCGCGTTGTAAATTCAGCACGACAATATCCTGAATATCGATATCATCGATCGCTTCAGGATCACCGCCGGTTTTGCTTTGGATGCGTTGCAGACAGCGGCGGATAATCGCGAGTTTAGCCAGGATAATATCGTCGATCATGATTTAAGTAGTGCTTCTTCAATAGGACGCCGCACGATTTTTAAATCGGCATAGTCGGTCAGAATTTTCACCACAAAAGCGTCCAACGGGCGCCGATCCTGCAAAGCGAGTAGTTGGTGATTGCGCAAGATTTGCATGGCGAGCACCGGTGATGCTTCTTCCAGTATCACCAGATCGATCGGGCGCCTGCAAAGGTCTTCCAGATCGATCCTGGCGAGGTTCAGTTCGAAGATATCGGGCTCGCAGCGGGGTTGGAAAATAACCAGGTCAATATCGCTTCCAGGATGGGCCCGCCGCCGGGCGTAAGAGCCATACAGCAAGATGGCGACCGGATCGAAGCGTTGCTGTAACAACGCCACCGCCTGGGAAAGAACGGTATCTGGCGGCTTTACCACTTCCTCAAACATGGATCACCACTCAGGTTGAACTTCGGCTTCAGCTTCTGCTCCAGCCGGGTAGCCGGGTAGGGTGGGCACAGCCCACGTTTTCCTTTGAACCCCGGTTAGAATGGTGGGCCGTGCCCACCCTACAAGGCTTCCCGGTTGCCACCTTCCTGGGTGGTGGCCAGGCCGGTGGTTCGGCGAAACGACTTTGCTGCCAATTCACCCTACGAAGCTACGGGCTGGTTAACCAGCCCCCTCCACCAGTTGCTGCAACGCCGCCGCCAACTGCTCATCGGCGGCCAGCAGCTTCTTCAACTGAAAGCGCAGGGCGGCCTGGGCATCGGTATCATCCGGTTCCTCCGCCATGTCCCGCGCCGCTGCCGCCACTACAGGATTGGCTTCTATGATGGGGTTAAGCAGCCGCCACAAGGCCTTGGCCGTTTCCCATGTCCCGCTCCCCAGCCTTTCGCCGATGGTTTCGGCGCCTTTCTCGCCTGCCTTGACCAGATACGGTAACGCCGGTGCAAGACAACCCGTCACTGCGGCTGCAATTTCAGAAATGTCCATCGTAAATCTCCTCTGCTTGATTGGTCATCATGGTCAACCTCCTGCATCGCCCCGCAGCCATGCAGGAGGCGTTAACAGTTGATGAATCGGGCAAATGATTTGCAAACTTTAGCACAGCCCGGTCCAGGTTTAGAGCAGACGTTCATCGAGCCTACAGGGTTGACTGCCGATAATGCGAATCCGGCCGCTATCGGGATGAGCCGGATTGATCAGAATATTATCAGTCTCCGGGACAATGGTGCTCGGCACAACGAGCAGCGCGGTACGACCCGCGGCCAGCCAGGCGTCTCCGATCTGCCGGGTGATGCTGCTGTTGCGCCGCCAGTCGACGGGCAGGCTATCGAGTGCAACGGTCTCGTAAGGGATATCGTCGGGAATGTCGATTTTGAGCAGTTGATACTGGATAGGCAGATCGCCAGCCTCAAGCTCGCCGTGGACCAGCATTTCCAGCAAAGCCGTCGCCGGGTTGGGCGCGCAATAGATGATGAGTCGGCCTTTGCTGTGCCAGCGGGCTGACGCTCGCAAACCGCCGCTGCCATCCAGGGTGGCGTAGTTGCTGATGCGCCAGACCCGCATCAGGCAAACAGACCTTCATCGATCTGATAGAGCATTTCCTCCACCAACCGGGCGCCGGTCTCGGTGGCCAGCAGTTCAAGGGGAGTGCGCCCCTCGAAACGTTGCTTGGGCTTGCGCAGCCAGCGCAATGCCTGGGCCGGATCGCCGAACACGGCCTCGGCAAGGGCGCTGATTCTGGCCACCCGAACAGCGCGCCCGGATTCTTCCTGACTCAGCGGTTCGCGCTTGAGCTTGCGATGCGCCAGCGTGCGCCGGGGAATGATGAGGGTATAGATTTCGTTATCGGTCAGACCGTGTTTGACCAGGGCGCCGATCACCTGAATGGACAACCGGTCTTCCACCAGTCGTAGCAGATCTTTTTCAGATTCGATGGCTTCGACCTCCAGCGCCGTCTGCATGCGGCCATAGAGATTGGCCTGGCCGGTATCGGTCGAAAGTTGGGCGGTAGCAACCATGATAAAGTCTCATTGGCAAGATGCCTTTATTATGGGGGCAAGTTGCCCAGAGGACAAGGGCGTCGATCAGAGCTTGTGGATTCGGTTACCTCATCTGCTCAGGTCCGTAGGTCCGTAGGTTGAGGTGACGCAGGAACCCCAACGTAATCCCCTACATGAAATGTTGGGGTTGGTTCCTCACCCCAATTTACAGGCTGGGTTGAATCCCGGCGATCGAGCGCTTCAGCCTCCCTCTCCAGCGTCAAAGTGTTGATAAGCAGCCAGCTTTTGCTTTAATTCCGCTGGAATGAGCATCGACTGATTCCGCCCGTAATCAAAGCATACCTGAACCGACTCACCTCTGGCATAGACCAGGGATTCATCCGAAGCACTCACTAATTGGTAGCCTAAATCAAAGCGCTTGCGGCTCATTTTTTTTGACCCATAGCTGTAGCAATAGCGGGGTATCCATGGCAATGGGTTGCAGATAATCACAGCGGCTATGAGCCAGAATAAAGGGAAATATAGAGTGATCGGAGACGGGTAAAATTTTAGAAAAGAAGGCTTTTCTTCCTTCTTCAAAATAGGTAAAAAAGACCGCGTTGTTCACATGACCCATCGCATCCAGGTCGCGGAATCTAACCGCAATCGGCGTGGTGGGTACTGGTTCAGTATGATTGTTGCGATAACCAACTGAATATATTAAACTATTCGGATGATAAAGCCAACTTTGTGCGGAGGTTCATGATGCCAAACTCACGGTGTTGTCCTCACTGTCTTTCGGAGCATATAGAAGATTATAGCGTCTATGAAACGAAGAGCAATGGAGCCCGAAAACTGTATCAATGTATGGAGTGTCACCAGGTTTTTTCTGAGACGAAGAGAACCTTTTTAGAGGGATT
>CAIMUS010000316.1 GCA_903844665.1 uncultured Pseudomonadota bacterium | reverse complement strand
GGGGCGCGGGTGCTGGAACAGATCGCCGCGCAGATGAATGCCAAAAAGCTGCCGATGGTGGAAGATCTGCGCGACGAATCGGATCATGAAAATCCGATTCGTCTGGTGATCTCGCTGCGGTCCAACCGGGTCGATGTCGGTCCCTTGATGGACCATCTGTTCGCTACCACCGACCTGGAGCGCAGTTACCGGGTCAACCTGAATATGATCGGCATCGATGGCCGACCCCAGGTCAAGAATCTGCGGCAACTGCTGGAGGAATGGCTGCAATTCCGCCTGGCCACCGTCCGCCGCCGGCTGCAGTATCGGCTGGAGCGGGTGGAGGCGCGGCTGCACATTCTGGCCGGCCTGCTGATCGCCTATCTCAATCTGGACGAGGTGATCCGGATTGTGCGCTTCGAGGAAGAACCCAAAGCGGTGCTGATGGCGCGCTTTACACTCACCGACATCCAGGCCGAAGCCATTCTGGAGACCCGCCTGCGTCAACTCGCCAAATTGGAGGAGATGAAAATTCGCGGCGAGCAGGACGAACTGGCCCGCGAGCAAAGCCGCTTGCAGACGCTGCTGGGCTCGGAGCGGAAGCTAAAAACGCTGCTGCGCCAGGAAATCGAGGAGGACGCCCAGCGTTATGGTGACGACCGCCGGTCGCGGGTGGTGGAGCGGAAACCGGCCCAGGCCCTGGATGAGACCAGCCTGACGCCCAGCGAACCGGTGATCGTGGTGCTGTCCCAGAAGGGCTGGGTGCGCGCCGCCAAGCGGGAGGTGGATGCGGAAGCGCTGAGCTACAAGGCCGGCGACGGCTTTCTGGCGCAGGCTCAGGGGCGCAGTAACCAGTTGGCGGTATTTCTGGATTCCACCGGTCGCAGCTATGCCCTGCCGGCGCACAGTCTGGCCTCGGCGCGGGGCCATGGCGAGCCCCTGACCGGTCGTCTCGGTCCGCCGGACGGCGCCCGTTTTATCGGTGTCGTGCTGGGCAACCCGGAGGAACTCTATCTGCTGGTTTCCAGCGCCGGTTACGGTTTTATCTGTACTCTGGATGACTTGGCGACCCGCAACAAAGCCGGCAAGGTGGTGCTGACCCTGGCGGACGGGGTGGACGCGCTGCCCCCGGTCCGCATCGCTACGCTGGACAGCGACCGGCTGGTGGCGGTCACCGGCAGCGGTCATCTGTTGGTGTTTCCCATCAAGGAACTGCCGCAGTTGCCCAGGGGCAAGGGCAACAAGATCATCGATATTCCCTCGGCGAAAGGGGGAGCTCCGGCGGAAAAGCTGGTCGCCGTGGCCAGTATCCCGGCGGGCGGGGGCGCCGTATTGTACAGCGGCAAACGTTCCCTGACCCTGCGGACGGTGGATCTCGACCATTATATGGGCGAGAGAGGGCGGCGCGGCCGGCTGTTGCCCCGCGGCTTCCAGCGCGTCGACGGGTTGGGTGTGGCCGAATAAGTTATCTGTCCAGCATCCAATCAATTTCTTATCGAACTCTGGAGCAAAGATGTTTCAATCGGTACAATCAGATGTTACAGAAAATACAACACCTCGACCCCGGCGCCTCCTACCTTGAGAGATCCCGCTTCGATGCCCATACGGTCTCCCCTGTGCTTCTATCAGGGCGTTGTTTTACCTGAATGGCTGGATTACAACGGCCACATGAACATCGCCTGCTATGTGCTTGCCTTCGACCAGGCGACCGACGCCTTGGTCGATTATCTGGGTATGGACAGGCAGTACCGCGAACGCCGGCAATGCTCGACCTTCGTGGTGGAGACCCATGTTAACTTTCAGCGGGAACTGGTGGCCGGCGATCCCATCCGGATCACCACCCAGTTGCTGGGCTTCGACAGCAAGCGGATTCACTATTTTCACCGGATGTATCATGCCGACAAGGGCGCGCTGGCGGCTACCACGGAACTGATGCTGATCCATGTCGGCTTGGGGCAACGGCACAGTACGCCGATGGCGCTGGAAGTGATGGAGCGGCTCGGCGCCGTCATGACCGAGCATATGCTGCTGCCGTATCCGCCCCAGGCGGGCCGGATTATCGGCGTGCGGGCCAAAAAGCCCAGCGAGTAGCACAGGCTGGAATTCGGGCAATAAAAAAAGCCCGGCGGCGTAGCGCCTGGGCTTACTCTGGACTTGGCTCCCCGGGACGGACTCGAACCGCCGACCCGGTGGTTAACAGCCACCTGCTCTACCGACTGAGCTACCGGGGATCGGATAAGAATTCGCACTTTACTAAGTGTAGGATGGAGTGTCAAGCCCTTCCAAAGTCCGTGTAGTCCAGGTCGGGTTAGGCGCGCCTGCCACCGAACCGTGGGAGCTGGTATGAACTGGCGGGCGCGCCGTAACCCGACAGCGAGTTGCAGGGTGCGCTGTTCGTACCTTGCGCCGTTTCGCTGCGCATAGAGGATGGGTAGGTGGAACGGGCCCTACGCTCGCTAAGTTTTTGACAAATACATTCAGAGGTGGCACGCCATGGGGCAAACATTAACCCTGGAATTACCAAACGATGTCTACGAATCACTGGTAAAAGCGGCTAAACAGATCAACCGTTTACCTGAAGAGTTAGCCACCCAGTGGTTGGCAGACACTGCCCAATATTTCGTCAATGACCCCTTGGAGCCGTTTATCGGTACATTCAGTAGTAACATTACCGATTGGGCTGAGCAACACGATAAATATCTTGGTGAAGCTATCGAGGAGACAATGGCCGATACGGAGCGGCAAGGTCATTCAGATGGCTGAAATATTTGTGGATACCGCTGGCTGGGGAAACTTGATCGATCTTACCCAACCTTATCACACTTTGGCGGCCAATTTGTATCGCAACGCCCGGCAACAAGGGACTAAGCTGGTTACCACTAACTACGTTATCACTGAACTCGTGGCCCTGCTGAGCAGTCCGCTCAGGCTTCCCCGCCCTATGATTGTTGCTTTCATCCAAAGTCTGAAATCTTCACCTTGTATCTGCATTGTCCACATCGATGCAGCTACCGACGAGCAGGCCTGGCAGTTACTCAAGCAACGACAGGATAAAACGTGGAGCCTGGTCGATTGTGCGAGTTTTGTCGTCATGCAGCAACGTGGCGCCATGGAAGCACTGACGACAGACCATCATTTTGAACAGGCAGGTTTTGTTCGGTT
The DNA here is from genome assembly GCA_903844665.1 of uncultured Pseudomonadota bacterium. Lineage (GTDB taxonomy): Bacteria > Pseudomonadota > Gammaproteobacteria > Competibacterales > Competibacteraceae > CAIMUS01. The sequence continues at coordinate 1,880 of CAIMUS010000316.1, read as the reverse complement.
GCTGAAATAACCATGGCAGGAGAGAGACGGTGGTTCTTATCAAACTGGCGGGCGCACCGTAACCCGACAGCGAGTTGTAGGGTGCGCTGCGCAAGCCTTGAGCCATGTCGGTGGCCGCATGGCTGAGTGGTGCGTGGTGCGTAGAACGCATCCTATGCTCGCTGCTTAAGCCGATACAAGTTGTATCTCAGGTTTGTATTGACCGATCCACTCTCGACCTCGATCATCCGTCAAAATTACTTTAAACTTCACTTCCGTCAGTGTACATGTATCTCCTAGCTTGATTCGATCTACGGTAAAGTTGGCCATTAAAATTGCAGATCTCAACGGTATAGGATTTGCGCAAGTTATAATGTAATTAAGGTTGTTTCGGCAGCGAGCAGTAGGCTGGAACAAGGCTGCAAACCGTTCCCGGCCATTCCCCAATGCCGGAAACACTACGCTTATTCCGGCCTACTTTGGATATTCCTCACTCCGTTAATCGCCGTAACGCTTCCCGATACTTGGCGGCGGTCCGGGCTACGATTTCATCCGGCAATGCCGGTCCCGGCGTTTGTTTATCCCAGTCCAGCGTCTCCAGGTAATCGCGCACGAACTGTTTGTCGAAACTGGGCGGATTGACGCCGGGTCGATACTGATCCGCCAGCCAGAAGCGGGAGGAGTCCGGAGTGAAAATTTCATCCATCAGCACCAGACTGCCGTCTTCGTCCAGACCAAACTCGAATTTGGTATCGGCGATGATGATGCCGCGCTGCAAGGCATAATCGGCGGCGGCCCAATACAGGCGGATGCTGACGTCGCGCACCTGTTCCGCCAGTTCCCGTCCCAGCAATTCCACCGTCTGCTCGAACGGTACGTTTTCATCATGCGCGCCCTGGGCGGCCTTGGTAGACGGCGTATAGATGGGTTCGGGCAATTTCCCGCCTAATTTTAGATTCGGCGGCAGCGGAATACCGCAGACCGCGCCCGTGCGCTGGTGGTCCTTCCAGCCGGAACCGATCAGATAGCCACGGACGATGGCTTCCACCGGTAGAGCCTTGAGCCGTTTGACCACCACCACCCGATCCGCCACCCGGGCGCGTTCGGCGGGATCGGGCAGCGCCTGTTCCAGCGTCTTCTCCGCCCGCTCGAGATGGTTGGGGATGATCTGCCGGGTGCGCTCGAACCAGAAATTGGACAGCGCGGTGAGTATCGCTCCCTTGCCGGGAATGGCGGTGGGCAGCACCACATCGAACGCGGACAGGCGGTCGCTGGCCACGATCAGCCAGTGTCTGCCGTCCACTTCGTAGATATCGCGTACTTTGCCGCGGTAGACCAAGGGCAGGCTGCCGATCTCGGGCTCGGGCATCGGGCTGGCGGACGATGGGTTCATAAAGCGGCACTCTTGCAACGACGTGAAGCGGGAACAGTCGAATGGATGAAGTTTGCAATCCAGCAAAGGTGTGGCATTTTGATGCCTCCCCGCCCTAAAGGGTGGGGATTCCTTAGTTTAGACGCGGGCACCCCCGCGCGAGGACAGTTAGCTTGACCTCTTACCCGAATAGCCGTCCCAGTCGGAACCAGCCGGTATTCGCACCCACCAGCATAGGGTGGGCCTTGGATAGACATTGTTTCTCTCTTCGAGAAGAGCCGCATCGATCCCCAGATGGCGTGAGCGCCAAGGTCCGAGTTGATAACCGACCGTATAAAGACGTTATATCACGAATCGAAGCTGTTGCGGCGTAACCGTTCAGACCCCCCTCCCCGACCCTCCCCCACAAGGGGGGAGGGAGTTATTGCAAAACAGCTACTTAGCGTATTCCCCCTCCCCTTGTGGGAGGGGGCTAGGGGGAGGGGGCTGAACGCTTACGTGGCGGCGGTATCGAACCGCCGCAACAGCG
>CAIMUS010000315.1 GCA_903844665.1 uncultured Pseudomonadota bacterium | reverse complement strand
ATTGTTAATCAAATACTGAAGATAGGCAGCTTTTGAATTCTCAATTTGGCATCATGAACCTCCGCACATGTTTGCGCTTTATTATCCGAATAATTTAATATATTCAGTTAGTTATTCAACAATCATACTGAACCAGTGCCACGGAGTCCTTATGTCGGCAAAACAGAACGATTCCCCTGTTTCTCTCCAGCCCGTTCCCATCTGGGATCTGCCGGTACGTCTGTTCCACTGGTCGCTGGTGGTATTGCTGGTGATTTCCTGGACGACCGCCGAAATTGGCGGCAACGCCATGGTCTACCATCTGTGGAGCGGTTATACAGTATTGACCCTGGTGCTGTTCCGTCTGCTCTGGGGTTGCTGGGGCAGCACCCATGCCCGCTTCGATGATTTTGTCCGCGGCCCGTGCGCGGCAATCCGCTATGCTCAGGCCTTATTACATGGCGAAACCCCGCTCTATCCAGGGCATAACCCTTTGGGAGGCTGGATGGTTATCCTGTTATTGCTGGCGTTGTCGATACAGGCGGGAACCGGCCTATTTGCCAACGATGATATTTTCATCGAGGGACCGCTCTATCCCTGGGTCTCCAAGGCGGACAGCGATTTCCTGACCTGGATCCATAAGTTCAACTTCGATATCCTGCTGATCCTGATTGGCCTGCATGTGCTGGCCGCCTTGTTTTATCTTTTTGGTAAACACCAGAACCTTATCCTTCCCATGCTGACCGGACACAAATCGATGGATCGGGCATTCCAAAACCCGCACAGCCATTTCGCCAGTCTCTGGCTGGCAGCCGCTTTGTTGGGATTATCGGCAGGGGGAGTCTATCTATTAGTGCGCTGAGAACTCTGGCGCCACTCATGGCGAGCAGCCTTGAATGACTACAGGGATGGAGGAAGACCCCGCTGGTTTAACCCCCCGGTTAAACCGGGGGACAGCGGCTGAGAATGTTAGTCCCCGACGTTTGGCTTTCGCCACCTGGTCGGGGTCAGGTTAGGGGTTAGTGGTTAGGGGTTAGTGGTTAGGGGTTAGGGGTTAGTGGTTAGCCACAAGCCACAAGCCACAAGCCACAAGCCACAAGCCACAAGCCACAAGCCACAAGCCACAAGCCACAAGCCACAAGCCACAAGCCACAAGCCACAAGCTAACACCGCAGTGTCAGCCAACGCGATGGGAGCAGTGACAGGAAGTCACCTTTTATCCCGGCGCGAGTCGGGGACTCAACTTGGCTCTATTCTTTATTATTCAATCAGCATATCCTCCAGCGCCCCGCCCTGTTCGAGCACCGTCTTAATCCAGGACGGCCGCTTGCCTCTGCCGGTCCAGGTCTGCCTGGGGTTGGCCGGATTCTGATATTTGGGTTCGCCCTTGGTTTTCTTCGAGGACGAGTAGGCGATGAAGTCATCCAGCGTCATATCGACGCTGGCCGCCAAGTCCTTCATCTGCACCAGTATTCTCTTCCTCTCCTCGTCGTAACGCCGCTTGAGTTCTACCTCGATGTCTCTGGCGAGCGCCTGCAATTCGGACATTGAATAACTATACAAGTTGATTTCTGACATGTAACCTCCAGACAGACTCGTTATAAGTGATGGACAGGGCTGACAATAGGATTTGACCACGTTGCAAGTTGGTTGGCAAACACTATTATATTATTATTGCAAAAGATGACTACCAAAATAAAGGGCTTGCCGCAAAAAATTTATCGATCACGGTGAATCCACGCCGGCGGGTGAATTGGAGGAGGTCTTGAGTAGCCGTTCGGCAGGATCGACGTGTCTTCGATTTTGAGCAAACTGACTCATTACCGTCCAGGCACTGAGTGGCGACTGTGCTGGTCACTCTTCCTCTCGGGATTCCTCACCCTCGAGTTCCGCATCGGACAGGATCCGGTCTTGCAGGTGCTCCTGCTCGGAGACAAAATGCAGGGCCATTTCGAAGGCGGATCGAGTATAGTCCAAAATTTTATCGAATCCCTCGTCGGACAATTTGCGGGCGGCGTCGTGACGGCGGTAAATATTGATGAATCGGCGTTCCCGCTCATAATGCAAAGATAAGAGGCCCAGACCCCAATCTTCCAGAATTTTCCAGAGATCGGGATTGTAGGTGCGGGTGAATTTCAGAATCACCGGGATGGGATCGTGACGGGCCAACACGGCGGCCAGGCGCAGGATCAGCCCGAACGAGAGGATGGCGGTGCCATTTTCCACCGCGGCAATCAGGGAGTGATCGGTCAGATCCAGCGCCGTGCCGAGTTCGGCGCGGGTCAGGCCGGCCACTTCCCGCAGATCCTTCAGAGTATTACCGGCCTCCTTCATCATTTCGGCCTGCTCGGGTTTCAAGAACAGTGCTTTACCGATGCGCAGCGGGACATCCATGGTTCTAACCACGATGCGAAAGGCGCCGTCCGCCATCGCCCCGGGAATACTGGTAATCCGCTGGATCAAAGATTCTTCCGGTTCTTTGGCGGCGGGCGCTGCCGCTTTGCGTGGTTTCCGGGCCGGAATCCTGGTGTCTTTGACGCCGCCGCCCCCTTTGCCGGAGCCGGCTGGTTGCGAGGATCGTTTGTGCTTGCTATTGTCAGTCATCAGTAATTCCTATGGCAGATTCCAGGGGGCGGCGCGAGGGCTGGCCCATATCCAAGCATTCCCGGCCATCTCGCAGGCATTATCGCTTCCCTACGCCAGCCTGCTTATTTTATCTTTAGACTGTAAGCGCGTCCCGAAAATCATCAGGAGAACTTCATGACTCGCCAATTGAATCGCTACAGCGCCCAGATCACCCAACCCAAATCCCAGGGCGCTTCCCAGGCCATGTTGTACGGCGCCGGTTTGAGTGAAGCGGACATGGATAAGGCCCAGGTAGGTATCGCCAGCGTCTGGTATGAGGGCAATACCTGTAATATGCATCTTAACGAACTGGCGGCGCAAGTAAAGGAAGGGGTGACGGCCGCCGGTTTGGTCGGCATGCGGTTTAATACGATCGGTGTTTCCGACGGCATCTCCATGGGCACGGAGGGCATGAGTTATTCCTTGCCATCGCGGGATCTGATCGCCGATTCCATCGAGACTCTCATGGGCGCGCAGTGGTATGACGCCTGCATCGGTATCCCCGGCTGCGATAAAAATATGCCCGGCGTGATCATCGCCCTGGGCCGGCTCAACCGGCCGGGACTGATGCTTTACGGCGGCACCATCCGGGCGGGCCATCGGCAGACGCCGCAAGGGGAACAGGTGCTGGATATTATCTCCGCCTTCCAGAGTTATGGTGAATTCCTCGCCCATAAGATCGATGAGGCGACCCGGCGGGATATCGTCAGGCGCTCCTGCCCCGGTCCCGGCGCTTGCGGCGGCATGTACACCGCCAATACCATGGCCTCCGCCATCGAGGCGCTGGGGATGAGTCTGCCTTACAGTTCCTCCACCCCCGCCACCGATCCGGACAAGCTGAAGGAATGCCTCCAGGCCGGCCGGGCGATTCGCTATCTGCTGGAGCAGGATATCAAGCCGCGCGATATCATGACCCGCGCCGCGTTCGAAAACGCCATGGTGATCGTGATGGCGCTGGGGGGGTCCACCAACGCGGTGCTGCATCTGCTGGCGATGGCGCGGGCGGTGGAGGTTCCGTTGAGCCTGGAGGATTTCCAGGCGGTGAGCGAGCGGACGCCTTTTCTGGCCGATCTCAAGCCCAGCGGTAAATATGTGATGGAGGACCTGCATCGGGTGGGCGGCACTCCGGCGGTGATGAAATATCTGCTGGAAAAGGGGCTGCTGAACGGCGATTGCCTGACGGTGACCGGCAAGACGCTGGCCGAGAATCTGCGCGAACTGCCCGGCCTGCAAGCCGGTCAGGATATCATTCGACCGCTGGAAAACCCTATCAAGGCCAGCGGCCATATCTGCATCCTCCGCGGCAATCTGGCGCCGGGAGGGGCGGTGGCCAAGATCACCGGCAAGGAGGGCTTGCGGTTCGAGGGTCCCGCCAAGGTCTACGATTCGGAAGAAGACATGCTGCATGCGCTGGAACGTGGTGAAATCGCCAAAGGCGAGGTGGTGGTGATCCGTTACGAAGGTCCCAAGGGCGGTCCCGGCATGCCGGAGATGCTGACGCCCACCTCGGCGATCATGGGCGCCGGTCTGGGGCAGGAGGTGGCCTTACTGACCGATGGCCGGTTTTCCGGCGGTTCCCACGGTTTTATCATCGGCCATATCGTGCCCGAAGCCCAGGAGGGCGGTCCCATTGCGCTGCTCCGCGACGGCGACCGGATTGCCATCGACGCGGAGCGCAATACTTTGAGCGTCGCCCTGAGCGAGGCGGAACTGGCGCAGCGGCGGGCGGCCTGGCGGATGCCGCCTTATAAGGTGAACCGGGGGGTATTGTACAAGTACCTCCGGGTCGTGAAAGACGCCTCGCACGGCTGCGTGACGGACGAATAAGCGCTTGGGCGGGAACGGTTCGACGCCTCGCAACGATCTGGCCAATATCCGCGCCCTGCTGCCCTATCTGTGGGACTACCGGGGGCGCATTCTCCTGGCCATGGGCTGTCTGATCGTCGCCAAGCTGGCGACGGTGGGCATACCGCTGGCGCTCAAGGCCATCGTCGATCGCCTGGACGCCAGCCATCATGCCGCGGTCTTCCTGCCGGTCAGCCTGCTGCTCGCCTATGGCGCCTTGAAGCTGACCGGTGTCCTGTTCAATGAGTTGCGGGATGTGCTGTTTGCACGGGTCCGTTACCACGCCATGCGGCGGCTGACCCGGCAGACCCTGGAGCATCTGTATCGCTTATCCCTGCGCTTTCACCTGGAGCGCAAGACCGGCGCCATCAGCCGGGATCTGGATCGGGGCGCCCGCAGCCTCAGCACCCTGCTCAATTACCTGGCCTTCAGCATCCTGCCGGTGCTGGTCGAATTCACCCTGGTGGTGGCGATCATGCTCGGCCAGTACGACCCGGTGTTCAGCGCCGTCATCAGCCTCAGTATCGTCGCCTACATTATATATACACTGGCTATCAGCAACTGGCGGATGGAGCACCGCCATGCGATGAACCAGCGCGAATCCAGGGCCAACAACGAGGCCATCGACGGCCTGCTCAACTATGAAACGGTCAAATATTTCGGCAACGAGGAACTGGAAGTCCACCGTTGCGACGCCACTTTGAAGGCATGGGAAAACAGCGCGGTATTAAGCCAGACGTCGATGTCGGTGCTCAACTTCGGTCAGGGCGCGATCATCGCTTTGGGCGTCACCTGCATTATGTTCTTCGCCGCCCGTCAGGTGCTGGCCGGACAGATGAGCCTGGGGGATCTGGTATTGGTGAATGCTTTCCTGTTGCAGTTGTTCATTCCGCTGGGCTTTCTGGGGATCGTCTACCGACAGATTCGCTATGCCCTGGCGGACATGGACCGCCTGATCCGGTTATGGGAAGAGCAGCCGGAAATCCAGAATGCTCCTGCCGCGCCCTCCTTGCGGGTGCAGAGTGGCGAGGTGCGCTTCGAGCGGGTCAGCTTCGCCTATCAGTCGGACCGGCAGATTCTCTTTAACGTCAGCTTTACCATTCCGCCGGGACGCACCCTGGCGGTAGTCGGTCCCAGCGGCGCCGGCAAGTCCACCCTGGCGCGGCTGTTGTTTCGCTTCTACGATGTGAACCAGGGCCGGATTCTGATCGACGGCCAGGATATCCGTGAGATCACCCAGGCCAGCCTGCGGGCGGCCATCGGCTGTGTCCCCCAGGATACGGTGCTGTTCAATGAGAGTCTCTATTACAACCTGGCTTATGCCCGCTCCGAGGCCAGCCAGGAGGAGATTTTCGCGGCGGCGCAGCTTGCCCAGATTCACGACTTTATCGTGAACCTGCCGGCAGGTTACGACACTCTGGTGGGCGAACGGGGGTTGAAGCTGTCGGGAGGCGAGAAACAGCGGGTCGCCATCGCCCGCGCCATTCTGAAGCAGCCCCGGATCATGATTTTCGACGAGGCGACCTCGAGCCTGGACAGCAAGTCGGAGCAAGCGATTCTCAGAGCGCTGCGGCGGGCGGCTGCCGGCCATACCACGCTGGTCATCGCCCACCGGCTGTCCACCATTGTCGACGCCGATCAGATTCTGGTGATGGAGCGGGGCCGGATCGTGGAGCGGGGCACGCATTCCGATCTACTGGAACAGGGTGGGGTGTATGCGCAGTTGTGGGCTTTGCAAGCCGTGGAAGTCAATGGATTTGAAACCGTATAGGACTTACGCACCTGAGGTTGGCAACCCCATTATCAACAGCAAGTGTTTAATATTTGAGGAAAAGATCATGCAATCCATACGCCGTATCATCAACGACGCCCCTGCATTCATCCCAATCCCGGAGGAAATGCGGCATCGGCGAATCGAACTTATCATCCGACCCTTGTCGGACGAACAGGCAGCGCCGGTGACTGAATCCGTTACCACGCAAGCTGAATCCGCCGGGCAACCACAACCATCTTTCTATGATCTGACCAAGGAATTTTGTGGGTGTATAGACAGTGGTCTGGGAGACTTGTCAACCAACAAGAAATATCTGGAAGGAATCGGCGAGTGAAATCAATCATTGGAGTACGGCCTTCGGCCTGCATCCGGGCTATACTGGCTGTATACAACCTATCGATTCAACAGGGAGAGCGGCTTGTGAACGCCAGCAACATCATCTTACAGAACTTACGCAAATTGTCATTCCCGCGTAAGCGGGAATCCAGACGCTTGCCATCCATGGCCGCTGGATTCCGGCATCCCAGCCGGAATGACAGCCGTAAGGCGGTCGTAAGGGGTGTTTGCGTAAGTCCTGTCTTACTGCTTTTCGTTCTGCCCGTTGCGGCAGCAGCAGACGAGTGTTTCTGCCTGGTTAACAAGGATGATCATTTTCGCCATAGCTGTGAAATGCAGCAGCAGGGTCCCCGCCAAGTGGCGCAGTGCCAGGACGATGCTGGGAAGCCCTACAAAGTTGACGACATGAGCGGATGGACCAGGATCGACGCTGGCCAGGGCCGTTGCAACCCCTGTAAGAAGCAGGAAAGCAACATAACGAGAGGCGGCGATATTCGCGGCAAAGACAGCCAGCAACCCGTCAAGAACACCGCCGATGACCACGCCAAGTGATAAAGCCGCCGGCCCACTGCTGCTCGATCTCGCTACGGTCACGGCGCTGATCACTGCCCTGGTGTACTTTACCGGTTGGACTTATGCCTACCATTACTTCGGTCATTTCAAATTGGGTTTGCTGACGCTGGAGATTCCCACCGAGTATTTTTTTGTGTACGGCTTTTGGGTCTTCAAAAGGTGGTGGTGGCTGATGTTGCCATATACCCTTGTCGTGTTGCTCTTACTGGTTTATGAACCTCGCCTTTCGCCCTGGCTGGACCAGCTCAGGACGGAACGGCCTCGGCTGCTCAAGCAGTTACAGGTGCTTATGGTGCTGCTGGCGTTCTTGCTGGCGTGGCTGCTGGCGTCGGTCAGCGCGGGGTGGTATTACCAGGAGCAACAGGACAACGGCTTTTTTGCCTATCCGCATGTGCGCGTCTGGCCGAATACACCGATACCGGAGGATGCCAGTCTGCAGGGGTTGTATGGCGAGTTGCCTAATGGAGTTTATCGCTTATTGTTGGAGAATCGGGAAACGTTGTTTTTGTTCAAGCTGCCCCCTGACGGTAAACCAGCTCGGCTGCCGGTTATCGAACTGCCGCTGAGTGAGGTGAAGCTGCTCAGGGTGTTGCCCTGATGGAGATTGAGCAATGAAACGATACCGTTATTGGCTGATAGCGGGGTTGCTGTGCTTGGGCGTGGTCGCTCATGCCCAGGAGCAGAAAATAGAAGACTATGTCCAGGCTGTCACAACCTATCTGCAACAGAAAACCGGAAAGACGCCGCAACCTCAGGAAATTGTCTCTGCGCTTAACAGGCTTGTTGTCGGGATTCTTCAAAAAGGCGACTATCGCACAGGCGAGACGGTCGCCAAACAGGCTTACCGGTTCGCCGAGCAGAAACTCGGCACCGAGCACCCTTCTACCCTGAGCAGTGTCAACAACCTCGCGTTTTTATATCAAGCCCAAGGGCGCTACGGGGAAGCGGAACCGCTCTATCAGCGGGCGCTGGCGGCCCGTGAGAAAGTGCTCGGCCCCGAACACCCGGATACCCTGCAAAGTGTCAACAACCTCGCGGTTTTATATGAAGCCCAAGGGCGCTACGGGGAAGCGGAACCGCTCTTTCAGCGGGCGCTGGCGGCCCGTGAGAAAGTGCTCGGCCCCGAACACCCGGATACCCTGCAAAGTGTCAACAACCTCGCGGCTTTATATGACT
>CAIMUS010000314.1 GCA_903844665.1 uncultured Pseudomonadota bacterium | reverse complement strand
GCTTGTTCGATCGCTACGACCGGCCGGTGGTCAGCCTGGCGGTGTTGAGCGATACCCACCCGAACCGGCGGCCCGACCGGTATGGCTATCAGTTATGGGGCTGTGAAGTCGGGATTAAATTCCCGGTGATCAAGCTGCGGGATTATCGGGCGCGTTGGAGCGAGTTGGAACAGAGCGACAATCCCTTTGCCATCGTGGTCATGGCGCATTTACAAACCCAGTCCACACGGCGTAATCCCAAAGCCCGGTTGAATGAGAAATTGCGGATCGTGCGACGGCTGTACGAACGGGGTTACAGCCGCCAGGACATCTTGAATCTGTTCAGATTTATCGATTGGGTCTTGGTCTTGCCGGCCGGTCTGGAAGCGCGTTTCCAGGTCGAACTGGCGCAATTTGAAGCGGAGCGAAATATGCCTTACGTCACTTCTATCGAACGGATGGGGATTGAAAAGGGCCGTCAGGAAGGCCGTCAGGAAGGCCGTCAGGAAGGCCGTCAGGAAGGCCGTCAGGAAGGCCGCCAGGAAGGTATTCAGAAGGGTGAAGCTGCCTTATTAAGACGGCTGTTAGTGCGGCGATTTGGCTCGCTGCCCTCCTGGGCGGAACAACGGCTGGAACAGGCCAGACTTGAGGAACTGGAACACTGGGCCGAACGGGTGCTGGAAGCGCCGACGCTTGCTGAAGTCTTCGACTTGCCCGCTTGAGGTATCTAACGTGCGGGACAGGATACCTGCTTTCAGGTCGAACTGGCGCAATTTGAAGCGGAGCGCAATATGCCTTACGTCACTTCTATCGAACGGATGGGGATTGAAAAGGGACTCCAGCAAGGCCGCCAGGAAGGGCTTCAGCGTCGGGCGCCGGAAACGCTCCGCTTAACGCTCCGCTTATTCCGGCCTACAACTGCGCTGGCGGTCTGGTTACCGGCATCGTTCGAGCTCGCTAACGCTGGCGAGAGAGTAACGGCGTTTATGGAGAATCGGAGCAACATCCAACGCACTTCGGGGAGCAAAGCGGGCAAGCCATGCAGCCAGGTGAAACCACCCTCCCGATAGCGGCGGATTTGTTGACTGAAATGCTTGGTTGCATGGCGGCTATGTTGTGGTTATAAAGGTAAGAGGCTTGCCGCTACCGTAGGTGGATGGAGGGAGCCGCATGGAAGGGGCGGTAGATGGCAAAAGACAAGACCTGACCCCTGTTTCCATTGATGGCATCAAAAATAATTTGTTAATTTTTATACGAAAAATTTCAATATGGCGTACAAAGTAATCTTTTTCCTCATTGCCATTCTTAAAAGCTCTTATGTCAACACCAGATAAAGAACTAACCACTCTTGAGCGAACTGGTCCTATTTGGTTTTTGTCACTTATACTTGTAATTGGGTTAGCTACTATTATATTGGGTTTTTATGTAAAAGAGCCCGCGTAGGGCGCAAATTTAGCCTGCGTAGGGCGCAATAGCGTTAGCGTATTGCGCAGAATGAAAGCCGGTGCGAATAGCAGCCAGGGTATACATTGTGCGTACCCTTTCTCCGACTGGAATCTTCCGCACCTAACTGAGCGCTCCAGCCGATCGGCTGACGCCGGCGGCTGAGCGGCGTTACCCTGACTCCAACCGTGCAGCCCTTACAAATCGTACCTGAGCCGGCGACAGGACTGCTGTTATTGACAGGATTGCTTACCCTGATGGGGTATGGTCCACTACTCAGGGGGACAAAAGGTTACGAAACGCCTTCCCTGCCGCGGTACGGTAGACGGTGAAATCACGGCGATCCAAAGTAAGTATCTTTTGACTGCCCAAGCGCTCGGCCAGCAACACCAAGGTTGCATCGGCAAAATCCATTGGCAGGTTGGCATAGCGCTGCATGAGCGTGCGCAGGGCTGGAAAATCCTGCGGTGTAATGGGTTCAATCGTCAGAGCGCCCAATTCCACCCACTGTAAAAACTCCAGTTGTTTGCGTACGCTGAAATCCAGCAAGTGAGTGACTTCGGTAACCACGGCCAGACTGGTGAACAACCGGTCGGTACGGGCCAAGTTCGCCAGCGCCTGCACGACGGCGTTGTGGGCCTGTTCCGAAGCATCGAACAGGGCGACCAAAGGACCGGTATCAACCAGAATGCTGGCCACGCAGTTTTGCCTTCAAGTATTCTTTGGCAAGGCGGCCCAAGTCGGGCTGGCCGCTGCCTTCCGGGGTGTACACCTGCTGCCAAAGTTCATAAGGTGTGACCGAGATGTGGTCACGGCTGAGGCAGTCGCGTACCAGCTGTTGAATCAAATCGGTCTCGCTTAAAGCATGGCGCCGGCAGTATTGCCGTAACTGCTCTGCCAACGGCTCTGGTACTTCGAGGTTGAGCGGCATAGTAGTTCCTGGTTAGTAGGGTTAACGTAGTAAACAAGATGATAGAAGCATAACGCTTTTCTGGGAGTGGCTGCATAACCAACGAGTACAGCGACGGGCTGAACTGGATAACCGGCTGAACTGAATCACACCCGTCCAACGGTCAGCCTACTGCACCGTTGTCCAACCGGCCCGCTATAATGAGGCAGATTACCAACCTTAGTCTCTACCCAGACAACCCGCGTGGGCAGACAAGCTGCCCACCCTACAACCATCCGGGATTCGTTGCCCAGGTTAGTAGATATGGTAAACTTGCACGCGCTTAAAGCCCGCCTTTGCGGGGTCTGCTAAAATCCGAAAAATAGTGACTCTGGAGCACACATGGCCGTCGAACGCACGCTTTCCATCATTAAACCCGATGCCGTCGCCAAGAACGTCATCGGCAAAATCTACAGCCGTTTCGAAGACAATGGCTTGCGCATCGTTGCCGCCAGGATGCTGCAGCTCAGCCGGGAACAGGCCGAAAGTTTCTACGCCGTGCACCGGGAGCGCCCCTTCTTCAAAGACCTGGTCGACTTTATGATTACCGGCCCGGTCATGGTGCAGGTGCTGGAAGGGGAGGACGCCATCGCCAGGAACCGTGAAATCATGGGCGCCACCGATCCCAAGAAGGCCGCCCCCGGCACCATCCGCGCCGATTTCGCCGAGACCGTGGACGAAAATGCGGTGCACGGTTCCGATGCCGTCGAAACGGCGGCAGTGGAAATCGAGTTCTTCTTTGGTAAAGACGGAATCTGTCCGCGCACCCGCTGATGTCGGCAGCAAAGCTCAACCTGCTGGATCTGGACCGGCCCGGTCTGGAAGCCTTCTTCGCCTCACTGGGCGAGAAGGCTTTCCGCGCCGAGCAACTGATGAAGTGGATCTATCACCAGGGCGTCACCGGGATCGACGCCATGACCGATCTCGGTAAAGTGCTGCGGGAGCGATTGCAGGAACTGGCGAATATCCGCCCGCCCGCCGTCGTGTTGTCCCAGCCTTCCCAGGATGGCTCCTGCAAGTGGCTGATCCGCCTGGACAGCGGTAACTGTATCGAGATGGTGTTTATTCCGGAGCTCGAGCGCGGCACACTGTGCGTTTCCTCGCAGATCGGTTGCGCCCTGAACTGTTCCTTCTGCGCCACCGGCCGGCAGGGCTTCAACCGCAATCTGAGCGCGGCCGAAATTATCGGCCAGGTCTGGCAGGCCAACCGGCTGCTCGGGGGTGGACGCAACGGCGAGCGGATGATCACCAACGTCGTGCTGATGGGCATGGGTGAACCGTTGTTGAATTTCGACAACGTAGTCAAGGCGACCAGTCTGATGCAGGACGATCTGGGCTTCGGCATTTCCAAGCGCCGCGTTACCCTGAGCACGGCCGGCGTGGCGCCCGCCATCTACCGGCTGCGCGAGGTTTCCGACGTCAGCCTGGCGGTATCCCTGCACGCCCCGACCGACGCCTTGCGCGATGAACTGGTGCCGTTGAACCGGAAATATCCGCTGGCGGAACTGGTGGCCGCCTGTAAGCACTATATCGCCGGCAAGCTGCAGCGGCAGATTACCTGGGAGTACGTCATGCTGGATGGAATCAACGATTCCCCGGCCCAGGCCCAGGCGCTGGTCAGGCTGATCGCGGACATTCCGTCCAAGGTCAACCTGATCCCCTTCAATCCGTTTCCCGGGATCCATTACCGCCGTTCCAGCCAGACTGTCATCGACCGCTTTCGGGATATTCTGCTGGCTCATGATTTGACGGCCATCACCCGCAAGACCCGGGGCGATGATATCGGCGCCGCCTGTGGCCAACTCGCCGGCCAGGTGCAGGATCGGGGGCGCCGGCAACAGCGTCTGGCCCGTCTCGCCAGCTAGGCAGGGATTATGCGTCCGGCGGTCCGCCGCTTCTCCATCGCTTTCATCCTGCTGCCGCTGTTAACCGCCTGCGCCCATTCGTCAGTGGGATCGAAGTCGGAGCCAGCCGAAACCTCCGCGGCAAAGCTCAATATGCAGTTGGGTATCGCCTATATGCAACAGGGGAATTTTGACGTGGCCCTGGATAAACTCAACAAAGCGCTGGAGCGTGACGAGCGCTTGCCCGAAGCGCATAACGCTATCGCCCTGCTTTATGAAGGAACCAGCCGGCCGAGCCTGGCGGAGCGGCACTTTCAACGGGCGATAGAACTGGATTCCAACTATACCCTGGCGAAATTGAATTATGCCCAATTCCTGTGCACCCATGGCCAGCCCGCCGCCGGGGAAGACCGCTTTCTGGCCATTGCCAGCAGTCCGCCGGAGGGTTCCACCGAGACGGCGGCCAAGGCCTATACCGGTGCGGCTGTCTGCGCGCTGGCCACGGACCGGCGCCGTGCCGACAACTATCTCCGTCAGGCGCTGGCGCTCAAACCGGATGCCGGCGGCGCCCTGTATCAAATGGCCAATCTGTATTATGCCGATGGGGATTATCTGAAGGCGCGCGCTTTCCTGCAGCGCTATCATGCGCAGGCCGGCTACACCCCGGAAAGCCTGTGGCTGGGTATCAGCATCGAGGATAAGCTGGGTGGTTCGCCGCTACGGCAGGAATATACTCAAATCCTATTGTCGAAATTTGCCGATTCCGACGTCGCCCGTCGCCTGAAGTCGAAATGAACGCACCAACAACCGTATTGCAACAAGCCGTCAATCCTCCGCAAGACACGGCGCAAGCACTGGGCGCATTGCTCGCCAGAGCGCGCCAGGCGCGCGGCCTGGAACGTCAGGAGGTCGCTCTCCGCCTGGGGTTGAGTCAGGAGGTCATCCGCGCCTTGGAAGAAGGCAACGCACAGCAGGTGGACGCGCCGGTATTCGTGCGCGGTTATCTGCTGCGGTATGCCCGTTTCCTGGGCCTGCCCGAACAGGAGATGCTGGAACGTTACCGGAACCTGGGCATCAGCGAGCAACCGCCCTTGCAACTCAGCCCGGTGACTCCCGCCAAGACCGGCAGCCATGCGCTCCTGCGGGGAGTGACCTACCTGCTGCTGGCGGCGCTGCTGGGCTGGCTGGGCTGGCTGGGTTACGAACAGATTCCCGCCGGGCGGGATCAGGCTGCTGCCGATGCCCGGCAGCCGCCGGCTGCCGCTTCCTCCACCCAAGGCGCCGCGCCACCGACCGCCGGACATTCTGGCAACGCCCCGGCAGCCACCGTGCCGGCCACAGCGCCTTCGCCGAAGACGCCCGAACCCTCGCGGGAGAATAGTGAAGCCAGGCCCGGTGAGCAGCAGACGGCTGGGATTGCCCCACCGCCGGTCGAGACGGCGCTGCAGACTGTCGTGGAGACCCGGACACCGGCTGGCGCCGCGCCTGCTGCGACATCGCCGCCGCTGCCTCCCGGCCATGCCGAACTGACCTTGAGTTTCAAGGGGGATTGCTGGGTCTCCGTCAAAGACGCCGCTGGTCAACGTCTGGCTTATGGCGTGATAAAGGCGAATACCAGTAATACCTTTACCGGCCCCGCCCCGTTTCGGCTGGTGCTCGGTAACTCCAGTGCGGTGGAAATCAAGCTGAACGGTCAAACCATCGATCCGGCCACCTACGTCAAGCGCGGCGGCCCGAGCCAGTTGGTGTTGAACCTGCCTAAGCCCGGTCGGTAAAGACCGGCGCCTGCATCCATCCTTACGGTACTGTTCAACCTGACGAAACAGCATGGCAAGACGCTTTCAGGCGGTGCGCGGTATGAACGATTACCTGCCCGAGACAACGCCGATCTGGGCGGGTGTCGAAGCGACCCTGCGGGAGCTGTTGACAGGCTATGGCTACAGCGAAATCCGCCTGCCCCTGGTCGAACAGACCGAGCTGTTCGCCCGCTCCATCGGCGCAGTGACCGATATCGTCGAGAAGGAAATGTATACCTTTGCCGATCGCAACGGTGACAGCCTGACCTTGCGGCCGGAAGGCACCGCCGGTTGTGTCCGCGCCTGTCTGGAGCACGGGCTGTTGCATAACCAGGTACAACGGCTGTGGTATCTGGGGCCGATGTTTCGGCATGAACGGCCGCAACAGGGGCGCTACCGCCAGTTTCACCAGATCGGCGCCGAAGCTTTCGGCATGGCCGGTCCCGATATCGATGCGGAACTGATCTGCCTGACGGCCCGTTTTTGGAAATGCCTGGGTATCCAGGAAGTCACTTTACAGCTCAATTCCCTGGGTTCCAGCGCCGCCCGAGGGGCCTATCGGGATAGACTGGTGGCCTTCCTGGAGGCGCATCTGGATCGACTGGACGAGGACAGCCGACGGCGGCTGTATAGCAATCCCCTGCGAATCCTGGATAGCAAAAATCCCACCATGGAGCCGGTGCTCGCCGCCGCTCCGCGGCTGATGGAACAGCTCGATCCGGATTCCCGGCGGCATTTCGACGGCCTGCTGGAATTGCTGGAGGTCGCCGGTATTGCCTATGAGATCAACCCGCGGCTGGTCCGCGGCCTGGATTATTATGGCGACACCGTGTTCGAATGGGTGACCGAACGGCTCGGCGCCCAGGCCACACTGTGCGCCGGCGGCCGTTATGATGGTCTGGTGGAGCAACTCGGTGGACGGCCGACGCCTGCAATCGGTTTCGCCGTTGGCCTGGAGCGCTTGATTGCACTGCTGAGTGAGGCCGGTTATGCGGGCTTGAAAACCGATCCTGACGCCTATCTGGTCACGGTGGGTGAAGCCGCCGGGCGGCAGGGACTGATGCTGGCCGAACAGCTGCGTGACCGGCTGCCGGACTTACGCTTACAGCTCAATTGCGGCGGCGGCAATTTCAAGGCGCAACTCAAGCGGGCCGATCGCAGCGGCGCCCGGTTGGCGCTGCTGCTGGGGGAAGACGAAGTGAAAGCCGGTGGCGTGGCCGTCAAATTTCTACGGGAAGCACAGCCACAACAGACCCTGCCCCAGGAGCGGCTGACGGAATTTCTTGCCGCCTGCCTGGACGACTGGCGGCGCCTGGCAGAATACAACCCCATACGCGCGGGAGAAGTTTAAGTGGACTACTATGTTTCTGATGATGAACAGGTCGAGGCCATAAAAAAATGGTGGCTGGAAAATGCCAAAGCGATTATCGGCGGTATCGCCATCGGTTTGGCGGTGGTGTTGGGCTTGCAGTATTGGACCGCCCATCGGACCGGCCGGGCCGAGCGGGCGTCGGCGCATTACGCGGTCCTGCTGCAAGCCGTGGAGAAGCAGGACACCGCCCTGGCGCAGCAGCAGGGGCAGGTCTTGCTGGAGGATTTTCCCCGCTCCGCCTATGCGGTGCTGGCGTCCCTGGAGCTTGCCAGGCTGGCGGTGGAGGCCGGCGACAACGCCGCCGCGGGCCAGCGGCTGCAGTGGGTCATCGACCATGCCGGACAGACCGATATCAAGGATATCGCCAGGCTGCGTCTGGTCCGGGTGCTGCTGGCCGAAAACCGCTATGACGATGCCGCCGCGCGCCTTGACGAGATCGACAATCGAAATTCGACCGCGGAACGGGAGGAACTGCGCGGTGACCTGTATGCCGCCCGCAACGAGCCGGCCAAAGCCCGTACCGCTTATCAGGCGGCGCTCGGCGCCAAGGCGGGCAATCCGCTGGTGCAGTTGAAGCTCGATAACCTGCCGGCGGCGGAAGCACCCAAGGAGTAGCCTGGCCATGCAACGATTGAAGGGCTGGCTGTTGCTAGGAATCATCTGGCTCGGTGGCGCCGGCTGCAGTTGGATCGGGGATTATCTGGCCGGTTCCGACAACGCCTTGCCACCAGCCGAATTGCAGACCGTCGAGAACCCCATCCCGGTGAATAAACAGTGGGAAGCGCAAGTGGGTTCAGGCACGGAAGGCGCTTTCGTCAGGCTGCTGCCGGTGCTGGCCGAAAGCCGGCTCTACGCGGCCAGCCATAACGGCGTGGTGATGGCGCTGGATGCGGCCACCGGCCAGACGCTCTGGAAAACGAATACCGATCTGACCCTCACGGGCGGGGTAGGCGTGGGCGATGGCTTGGTGCTGGTAGGCACCGACAAGGGGAAAGTGCTGGCTTTGGCCATAACGGATGGGACCGAGAACTGGCGCGCTCAGGTTTCCAGTGAAATTCTGGCCGCTCCCCGGGTGGCCCAGGGGGTGGTCGTGGTGCGCAGCATCGATGGAAAATTCACCGCCTTGAGCGCCGGCTCGGGACAGCGCCTGTGGCTTTACAGCACCCCCGTCATGCCGGCGCTGACCTTGCGTGGCGCGGCTCCCCCGCTGCTGGTTCCGGGCGCGGTGATTGCGGGCCTGGAAAGCGGCAGATTGCTGATATTATCGCTGACTAAAGGAGTGCCGATCTCGGAACGGACGATCGCCATACCGCATGGCCGTACCGACCTGGAACGCATGGTGGATATCGACGCCGAGCCCAGAATAGTCGGCAGCACGCTCTATATAGCCGCCTACCAGGGTAATATCACCGCGGTCGATCTGCGCGATGGCAATACCCTGTGGAGTCGGGATATTTCCAATTACAGCGGGCTGGACGCCGACGCCGGCCGGGTTTATGTCACTGATGTCAGCGATACTGTCCAGGCGCTGGACAGCCGCACGGGTCATGTTCTCTGGCAACAGCGGGGGCTGACCGGGCGCAAGCTGTCGACGCCGGTAGTCAGCGAGGGTTACCTGATCGTGGGCGACTTCGAGGGCTATCTGCACTGGTTGGACGCGGACACCGGCAAAATCGTCGGTCGGGTGCGGGTGGATAGCTCGGGTATCCGGGTTGCTCCCTTGACCCGTGGCGGGATAGTCTATGTTCTGTCCGAAGGCGGGACGCTGGGCGCGTATCGATTCGGTGGCTGAAGGGCCGGGCCGGCCGGCCCTTCAGATGTTACCCAAACTTGCGCGCTGTTATTAAGGCTTGGTCGCCGGCGCCGGCATAGCCGGCATAGCCGGTTTGGTGACCGGCGCCGGCATAGCCGGCATGGCCGGTTTGGTGACCGGCGCCGGCATTGCCGGCATACCCGGCATTGCCGGTTTGGTGACCGGGAGCGTGGCAGCCGGAGCTTTGGGCAGGCCTGTTCCAGCCGTCCCGCCGACCGATACCTTATCCTTGATGCCGTCCAGGATCTTGGGTCCGACGCCGTGCACCTTGACGAGGTCGTCGACGGATTGAAAGGCGCCGTGTTCGGTCCGGTATTCGACGATCGCCTTGGCTTTCGCCGGACCGATGCCTTTTAACGTCTCCAGTTCGGTGGCCGTGGCGGTATTGATATCGATCGTTTGCGCCTGAGCAACTACCGAAATCAGCGCCAGGCAAATAACAACAACCAGGTATTTCATTGCTCGGAACATGATGTCCCCCATATTGTTCAGCGGGTTTTAAGAACTCTCGTTTTGCCGTACAGCCGATAAAGCAGCCGGCAGTTAAAGCTTAGCCCAATGGCCACGGAATGCAACCCCTTGTTGGGTATGATTCGGCTCGGTAGGCAGTAGGGGAATCCGCGCTAGCCACCAACCACCAACCACCAACCACCAACCACCAACCACCAACCACTAACCACTAACCACTAACCACTAACCACTAACCACTAACCACTAACCACTAACCGGTGGGGGAGCGGACAAAACGCTACGTCGGTTTTTTCAGCGCTCTGACTTCCCGGCGCAGGCTGCTTAGATCGACCCGGGTGATGTAATAGGGGATGCCCAGGATGATCGCGGTCAGCAGGATACCGGCGCAAAAGGCGAAGAAAACCACCCAGACCAAGTGGGTGGTCACTGTGTCCAGCAGATAGTTGACGGTCACCGGGTGGGGGTTGACGGCAGCGAACTCGAAACCGGCTATGAACACGATCACGGCGATGATGATAAAACAGAAAAGCTTAATCCACCTTTTAAGCCGCGCCATACTGTTTCCTCCTGCTTATCTGAAATCGGATGCAATTTAAACGTGATACCAGGTAGGAGCAGGAGCGAGCCCGCTTGCGAACAGTGCCAGGTTGTCTACTTAAGCTCCATTCGCGAGCAAGCCTGCTCCTACCCATGACGGGTGTCGATCTTGTCATTACAGCTATTGTTCGATTCTCAGCCATCCCCCTAGCTGGCATTCACCCGCTCCCGTAGCTCCTTGCCGGGCTTGAAATGGGGCACATATTTGCCGGTCAGCGGCACCGCCGCGCCGGTCTTCGGATTTCTGCCTACCCGCGGCGGCCGGAAGTGCAGCGAAAAACTGCCGAAACCCCGGATCTCGATCCGCTCCCCCTTGGAAAGGGAGTCACTCATCTGTTCGATCAGCTTTTTGACAGCGGTCTCTACGTCTTTATAGGGCAGATGAGTCTGTTGGTGAGCAAGCACTTCGATCAATTCCGATTTTGTCATTAGGGATGCTCTCCCGGTTGGTTGGTGTGGCAGACCGATCATCTGTTGCCGGATGAAACCATTTCGGCAACCCGGCCGGCGGGTTGCCGGGAGATATTCAGTCCTCCTGACCGGTCATTTGCTCTTTTAGGATATCGCCCAAAGTCGCGGTGCCGGTCGTGGACTTGCGGCTGTAGTCTTGCAGTACCTCGGCTTCTTCCGCGAATTCCTTGGCCTTGATGGACAAGGTAATGGTACGGTTCTTGCGATCCACGCCGATGAATTTAGCTTCGACCTCATCGCCGATATTAACCAGGGAACGGGCATCATCGACTCGTTCACGGCCTATCTCGGAGGCCCGCAGAATACCCTCGACACCATTACCGAGATTGATCGTCGCTCCCTTGGCATCCACGGCGGCGACCACGCCCTTGACGATGCTGCCCTTCGGATGGTCGGCGACGAAGTGGGAGAAAGGATCTTTATCCAATTGCTTGATCCCGAGCGAAATGCGTTCCCGCTCCGGATCGACGGCCAGCACGACGGCCTCGACTTCCTGACCTTTCTTATAATCGCGCACGGCTTCCTCGCCGGAAGTGTTCCAGGAAATATCGGACAAATGCACCAAGCCGTCGATACCTCCATCCAGACCGAGGAAAATACCGAAATCGGTGATCGATTTGATCTTGCCGGCGACCCGATCCCCCTTGTTGTGGGTGGCGGCGAAATCTTCCCAGGGATTGGGCTGGCATTGCTTCATACCCAGCGATATCCGGCGTCGTTCCTCGTCGATGTCCAGCACCATGACTTCGACTTCGTCACCGATCGAGACCACTTTGTTGGGGTTGACGTTCTTGTTGGTCCAGTCCATTTCGGACACATGCACCAGACCTTCCACGCCCTCCTCGATTTCGACGAAGCAGCCATAATCGGCGATGTTGGTCACCCGGCCGAACAGACGGGTGCCGACCGGATAACGCCGCGCCAGATCGACCCAGGGGTCGTCGCCCAGTTGCTTGAGCCCCAGCGAGACCCGGTTGCGCTCGCGGTCGAATTTGAGCACCTTGACTTCGATATCGTCGCCGACGTTAACGACTTCGGAAGGATGTTTGACCCGTTTCCAGGCCATGTCGGTGATATGCAGCAGGCCATCGATACCGCCCAGATCCAGGAAAGCGCCATAATCGGTCAGATTCTTGACCACGCCCCTGACCACCTGCCCTTCCTGCAGATTCTCCAGGAGGGCCTCACGCTCGGCGCTGTACTCGGATTCGACCACGGCGCGGCGCGACACCACCACGTTATTGCGCCTGCGGTCCAATTTGATCACCTTGAATTCCAGTTCCTTGCCTTCCAGATAAGCCGCGTCGCGCACCGGCCGCACGTCCACCAGGGAGCCGGGCAGAAAAGCACGGATTTCCCCGATATCCACCGTGAAGCCGCCCTTGACCTTACCGCTGATCAAACCGGAAACCGTTTCCAGGTCCTCGAAGGCTTTCTCCAGAGTCTCCCAGGCGCGGGCGTTCTTGGCTTTCTGACGGGACAGGCGGGTCTCGCCGAAGCCGTCTTCTATGGCCTCTAAAGCGACCTCGATCCGATCGCCTACATTAACATCGATATCACCCTGTTCATTACGGAACTGTTCGAGCGAGATAAGCCCTTCGGATTTCAGGCCGGCATTGACGACCACGGCATCGGCCCGAATTTCCAAAACAATTCCCGTCACGATGGCGCCGGGCTGCATCTGCTTATCGCCAAGGCTCTGTTCAAACAGTTCGGCAAAACTTTCAGTCATGGGTTGGTAGCTCGAAATTGAAGCGGCAAAAAAATCTGTCCGCAGGTTGGTTAGTCATCCGGTCTGGCAGAGCACAGACCACCGGTTACCTCAGGCGACGCCTGGTTAAGGTATTCAGCAAGCATAGTCAGCGCCTGCCGCCTCACGGCAACGATGCTGAGTTCGGTAGTATCCACTACCCGAGCATCGGGAGCAGGTCTTAGCGGCGCGACGGCGCGGCTGGCATCCCGTGCATCACGTTCCGCAATCTCCCTTGCGAGAGCGGAAAGACTAACATTTATACCTTTTTCTCTCAACTGCTTATAGCGTCTTATCGCGCGTACCGTGGGAGTGGCGGTCAAAAAGATTTTTACCGGGGCATCGGGGAACACGACGGTGCCCATATCCCTGCCATCGGCCACCAGTCCGGGCGGCTGGCGAAAGCCGCGCTGGCGTTGCAGCAGCGCGGCCCGTACGGCGGGCAGGGCGGCGACCCGCGAGGCGGCGTTGCCGCAGGCTTCGCTGCGGATGGCGGCGGTTACGTTCCCGCCTTCGAGCAGCACCTGCGTTTCCTGGCCGGGGAGCGTCTCGAAGCGGACGTCGAGCCGGGCGGCCAGTGGCGCGAGCCGCGCCTCGTCATCCAGGGGAATCTCATGTTTCTGCGCCGCCAGCGCGGTCAGACGGTACAGGGAACCGCTATCCAGTAAGTGCCAGCCGAGGTGTTGCGCCAGGGCCTGGCACAGCGTGCCTTTGCCGACGCCGCTGGGGCCGTCGACGGCGATAACCGGTACGTTGTCTGTCACCAGTAAAAACCCTCGTAGGTCGGGTTAGGCGCGCCTGCCGCCAAGCCTGGAAATGGCAGAGACAGTACCGGCGCGCCGTAACCCGACGGGGGACATAGTTTCATTTGCGTGGAGGTTGTTTTCCTGCAAAGTATGAAAAATCACGTTGAGACGGCGTCAATCGTTAACCCGGCGCCACGGGCCAGTTCCACGAAGCCCGGAAAAGAGGTGTTCACATTGGCGCAGTCCTGAATACGGATGATTCCCTGGGCGCGCAGCGCCGCCATGGCAAACGCCATGGCGATGCGATGATCCCCCTGGCTGGCGATGACGCCGCCGGTCGGCGCGCCGCCTGAAATGAGCATCCCATCCGGGGTGGGCCGCGCGGCGATGCCCAGGGTTTGCAGGCCGTCGGCCATCACCTGGATGCGATCGCTTTCCTTGACCCGGAGTTCTTCGGCTCCGGTCAACACCGTTTCCCCGCCGGCGCAGGCGGCGGCGATAAAGAGCGCGGGAAATTCATCGATAGCCAGAGGCACCAGTTCGGCGGGAATACGGATGCCATGCAAGGGAGCGGAGCGCACGCGAATATCCGCCACCGGTTCGCCGCCGGCCTGACGCTGGTTCAGCAGCGTAATGTCGGCGCCCATCTGCCGGAGAATCGTGATTACGCCGGTGCGGGTCGGATTGACTCCGACATTTTCCAGCACGATGTCGGCCTTGGGTGCAATGCTGGCCCCTACCATGAAAAACGCAGCCGATGAGATATCGGCTGGAATTTCGAGTGCGTAGGCCTGTAGGCGCCCGCCACCGTGCAGACAGACCCGCCGTTCCCGCTGTTCCAGGGAATAGCCG
Organism: uncultured Pseudomonadota bacterium; assembly: GCA_903844665.1. Lineage (GTDB taxonomy): Bacteria > Pseudomonadota > Gammaproteobacteria > Competibacterales > Competibacteraceae > CAIMUS01. Next base: position 17,083 of record CAIMUS010000314.1, on the reverse strand, counting down.
AAGCTAATCAGCATCCGCTCGGTATGGTCGCGGGTGGAGGCCGGTTCGGTGACGCAGGTGCGTCCCTGGGCATACAGCCCCGCCAGCAGTAGACACGATTTCACTTGTGCGCTGGCGACGGGCAGGGTGTAGTCGATGCCCTGGAGCGCGGGGTTGCCCTGAATCTGCAACGGCGCGGCGCCCGCTGGAGTCGTCACAATATGCGCCCCCATCCGGCTTAAGGGTTCAGTCACTCGTCGCATGGGACGTCGGTTCAGGGAGGCGTCGCCGGTGAGTACGCTGGCAAAGGTCTGGCCCGCCAACAGTCCGGCCAGCAGCCGCATCGAAGTCCCGGAATTGCCCATATATAAAGGTTCATGGGGCGCCTGCAAACCGTGGAGGCCGACGCCCTGGATGATGACGCTGCCATCCTGGGGTCCCTCGATGGCGACGCCCATGGCGCGAAAAGCCTGGAGCGTGGCCAGGCAATCCTCCCCCTCAAGGAAACCGCCGATCCGGGTGACGCCATCGGCCAGCGCGCCGAGCATGATGGCGCGATGGGAAATGGATTTATCGCCGGGCGCCCGCACATGACCGTGCAGAGTGGCGCTGGGAGATACGATAAAGTTACTGGTAGTCATGCTGGAGTTGCGGCGGCTGGGTGAACTGACGCTAAGCTTAACCGAACTGCTCAGGTTCCGGTACGGTAGGCTGCAAGCTCGTAGGATGCGGTGAGGAACGAACCGCATCGTTCGCGTCATTCCTACAGCCTGGATGAATCAGCGGGACCAGTAGCCCGTCTCACCGCATCCTACGCGGACTGCTGCGCCCCGCCTTCCGGCCCGCGCTGCTTTCTCTGCCCGTGGTCGTGGCGCCAGCCGTCGGACCATGACCTTGATGAACTGCTGTACTACGTGCTCGGCTTGCTGCTACCGCACTGTTTCTGCTTTCTACCGGGATTCAGCGTCCCTGGTGTCCGAACGCTGCTCTGGTGCTGGCTGCTCCCATTCAGTCCTCTGCAGAATTGACTGGCGCTGCTGCTCCAACGACTCCAGCCGTGTCCGCCATTGGTCTCTTTCCGCCCAGCGTTCAACTGCCGGCGCCTGCGCTATGCGCTGCCGTATATCCTCTATGGCCTGTTCCACATCGCGTAGCGCCATCCGCTTCTGTGCGGCGGCCTGCGCGGCCCATTGCCGCGCGGTCTCCTGTGCGGCCCATCGGCGCGCGATCGCCTGACTTTCTTGCCGCCGCACAAGCTCGGCCTCGGTGGGACGCTTGGCCGCCTCCTGTGAAAGCCACTGCCGCGCCACCACCTTGACCTCCTGCTGCACAATTTCTTCGACTGCCTGTTCTTCGACTGCTTGGCGCCGCGCGGTCTCCGCTTGCCGCCGTGCTCTCTCCACCGCCAGCCAGGTTGCTATCAACTCCTGCCCCTGTGGCGCCGCCGCAGTCGCTGCACGTGGTTGCGTTACCGCCGCTACAACCTGATGCGCCGCGATCTGGTTTGCCAATGGCGCTTGCGATTCTCTCTGCGCCATGTGTCCTGCACAACCGGCCACCAGCAAAAACATTACCGGCGTGAATCGGATCAGCCACATGTCTGCCACTCCCCGGGGAGTGTTGTAACCCCCGTGCACTGCCGCTGTTAATTATACCTTGCCCTTGAGCAACCCGGTAGGTCAGGCACGGCTGTGCCCGACAATCACCGCGATGAACTCAGAAAATGTCTGGCAACGCGGCGCTTATGCCCGACCTTCTTGCTCCAGCCAGACTACTTCGCTGTTGTAACCCTGGATGAGCGCGTTACAATGGCTGTATCTCATACACTGATACACACCAGACATGAATATTAAAGCCAGAGTTACCGAGCAAGGGTTATTGATTCCCAGGTATTTATTAGCAGGGTTTGATGAGGTAGAAATTCGCCAGGAGCAAAATAGGATTCTAATCGTCCCCGTCATAGCTGATCCAATCTTGCAACTTGGTCAGCAGCCAGTCAGTGGTGACGTCACTGATGCTTCAGAACACCATGATGATTATATTTATAACCAGTGAATACTGTTTTTATTGACACCAGCTATTTATTAGCCCTGGAGCTGGCAAATGATCAAAATCATCTTGCCGCAAAGCAGCATTGGCAATCCCTGATCGTATCACTGCCGCGATTAGTCACAACATCGTATATATTTGACGAGGTCGTCACGTTTTTCAATAATCGTGGTTATCATGCCAAAGCAATTCAGATCGGTAATAGCCTACTCTACAGTCCTTCTCTACAACTTATCCATGTCGATGCAGCGTTGTTTCAGGCCGGTTGGACTTATTTTCAACAACATCAAGACAAACGGTATTCTCTCACTGATTGTATTTCCTTTGTTGTGATGCAAAATCTGGGTATCAGTACAGCACTGACTTTTGATAAACATTTCGCGCAAGCAGGCTTTCAGAAAGTGCCGTAACCTTGTGGTCCTGGCGGAAGTTGAAGCGAGCGGTCGAGCGGATCGACAGATTGTCGTCACGTCGAATTGGCGCAAGCGCAAAGCGATGGCCAAACGTTTATGCACGTCTTCGTCAAGGTAGAGCCGAATGAAAAGGCTGGTATCAGACAACCTGGCGGCTACTTGGTTTTAGGGCAGCACGATGCGTCCGTCCGGGGCGACGGTCAGTCCGTGTCGGGTAAGCACGTTGGCCGTTTGGTTGACCGAAAGGTCGTTCTCAATTTCAGTGAGATAGTCGTGGTAGTAGCTCAACGCTTCGTAAATTTGCGCCGCCGTCAGGTGCGGCAACCCTTCGAGCATCTCTTCGACGCTCAGACCGAGTTTGTAGTAACCAACGATGGTCTGCACGGCCGTGCGCGTCCCGCGAATGATGGGTCGCCCGCCGCAGACTTCCGGCGTTTGCGTGATGTAGCGATAATCGGTCAGTACAGTGCTCATCATTCACTCCAGCAATTGAGTCCTGCAACGATGTTTGGAGGCAACCACCCCGGCGCTTACGCGCCACCCCTCCTTGAAAAGGAGGGGAAACCATCAATACCTACCCTTGTCAGCCCTCTTCAGATGGATTAATGCGCCTCATCCCAATTCCCGCCGACCCCCACATCCACCTCCAGCGGCACCCGTAATTCCGCCGCGCCGATCATCCGTTCCCGGATCGCCGCCCGCACCGTCTCCACCGCCTCGTCCGCCACTTCGAACACCAGTTCGTCGTGCACCTGCATGATCATGCGGGCATCGCAGCCGCACTCGCTCAGCCAGCGGTCCACCGCCAGCATGGCCCGCTTGATGATATCCGCCGCCGTTCCCTGCATCGGCGCGTTGATGGCGGTGCGTTCCGCCGCTTGCCGGCGCTGCTGGTTGCGCGAGTCGATATCCGGCACATACAACCGCCGGCCGAACACCGTCTCCACATAACCCTGGGCGGCGGCCTGCTGGCGGATCGTTTCCATGAACGCCTTTACCCCCGGATAGCGGGCGAAATAGCGCTCCATATAGACCTGGGCCGCGCCGCGCCCGATGCCCAACTGCCGGGCCAGACCGAAGGCGGACATGCCGTAGATCAGCCCGAAATTGATGGTTTTGGCGGCGCGGCGTTGCTGTGTATCCACCCGCTCCAGCGGCACGCCGAACACTTCGGCGGCGGTGACCTTATGAATATCTTCGCCCGCCGCGAACGCCCGCAGCAGTCCCTCGTCCCCGGACAGATGCGCCATGATCCGCAATTCGATCTGGGAATAATCCGCCGCCATGATGCGATAACCGGGCGGGGCGATAAACGCCTGGCGGATACGTCGCCCTTCCGGGGTGCGGGCCGGAATCTGCTGTAGATTGGGATTGGCGGAGGACAGCCGGCCGGTGCTCGCCACCGCCTGATGGTAGGAGGTATGCACCCGCCCGGTGTGCGGATTGATTTCCTGCGGCAGCCGGTCCGTATAGGTGGATTTCAGCTTGCTCAATCCCCGATGCTCCAGAATCAGCTTGGGCAGCGGATAATCCAGGGCCAGTTCCTGCAGCACGTCTTCCGCCGTGGAAGGCTGGCCTTTGGGCGTCTTCTTGTTCGCCGGCAGGCCCATTTTGTTAAACAGAATAGATTGCAACTGCTTGGGCGAACCTAGATTGAACGGCTCTCCGGCCATGGTATGAGCCTCCCGCTCCAGTTCCAGCAACCGCCGCTCGATTTCCCGGCTTTGCTCCCGCAGCAGGTTGGCGTCTATCCGCACGCCGTTGCGCTCGATCCGCGCCAGCACCGGAATCAGCGGGACTTCGATCTCTTCGTAAACCCGCTGTAAGGCAGGCGCCGCCGTCAGTTGCGGCCAGAAATGCCGGTGCAGCCGCAGAGTGACATCCGCATCCTCGGCGGCGTAAGGACCGGCCTGTTCCAGGGACACTTCGTTGAAACTCAGTTGTTTGGCGCCTCTGCCGGCCACGTCTTCATAATGAATGGTCTTGATACCCAGGTAGTTCTCCGCCATGCCGTCCATGTCGTGCCGGGTGGTGGTGGAATCCAACACATAGGACTCCAGCATGGTGTCGTGGCGGATGCCGGCCAGCCGAATGCCATGATTCTCCAGCACATGCAGATCGTATTTGAGATTCTGGCCCAGCTTGGGTCGACGGGGGTCTTCCAGCAGAGGACGGAGTTTCTCCAGCACCCGATCCCGACTCAGTTGCGTGGGCGCGCCGGGATAATCATGCGCCAGCGGCACATAGGCCGCTTCCAGCGGCTGGATGGCAAAGGACACGCCGACGATTCTCGCCTCGATATAGTCCAGGCTGGTGGTCTCGGTATCGAAGGCGAACAGTTCCGCTTGGTGCAACCGCTCCAGCCAGGCGTCCAAAGCGGCTTCGTCCAGCAGAATCTGGTAGTCGAGGCTGCCCTGCGGCTGCTCCTGCTCTACCTTCGGTGACGCCGCCGGCTCGGACAGCCTGTCATCCAATTGCCGCAACCAGCTTTTAAATTCATAGCGGCTGAACAGTTCGCGCAGGGCCTGCCAGTCCGGCGGGGTCCGCTGCAATTGCTCCAGTTGCAGCGGCAGTTCCACGGCGCAATCGAGCGTGACCAGTTGACGCGACAGAGGCAACTGCGTGAGGCCGGCCTGCAATTTCTCGCCCTGACTGCCGGGAATGGTCGCCGCATTGGCCATGATCGCCTCCAGCGAGCCGTATTGTTGCAGCCAGCGGGCGGCGGTCTTGGGACCGACTCCCGGCACGCCGGGGACGTTATCGGAACTGTCGCCCACCAGCGCCAGGTAATCGATCATCCGCTCCGGCGGCACCCCGAATTTCTCCTGCACGCCGGCGGCGTCGGTAACGGTATTCTTCAGGGTATCCAGCAGGGTGATATTGGCATCGGTCAGGAGTTGGGTCATATCCTTGTCGCCGGTGGCGATCACGACCCGCATGCCCTGGGCGGCCGCCTGCTTCGCCAGCGTGCCGATGACGTCGTCCGCTTCCACGCCGGGAACCTGTAACAGCGGCAGCCCCAGGGCGCGGATCATGGCGTACAGGGGTTCGACCTGGCTGAGCAGTTCTTCGGGCATGGGCGGCCGATGGGCCTTGTAAGCGGCGAACAGTTCATGGCGAAAGTTTTTGCCGGGCGCATCGAAGATCACGGCGATAGAGGCCGGCTGGTAGGTCTCCACCAGCTTGCGCAACATGGCGATGACCCCGTATAACGCTCCGGTCGGTTCTCCCTTGCTGGTGCTGAGCGGCGGCAAGGCGTGATACGCCCGATGCAGATAGGAGGACCCATCCACCAGCAGTAATAGTTCGGTCGTTGTCATAAATGTCAGTTTACCCCGCTTGCCATCAGAACCACACCCGCCAGGCATGCCTTGCCGCATGCTACTGGACAAATCGCAGAAGGTAGTGGATGCTATCTTTGAATTTTTATGAAGGTCGGAGCTTCAGCCTTCCCCGGAGGAACAACAGCTCCTCCTCAACTCCTGAACAGTCATTTTGCCCGGCGAATGCGTATGCGTAAACTGATGTGTTTTTTGCTGTTCCTGACCGGCATCGCCAGCGCGCAGCAATCCCCGCCGCCGAATCTGCAACCGATTCCCGACGGTCCCCCGAGCGTCGCTCCGGAGAAAGGCCCCGCCGTTCCGGAAGTGACCATTCGGCGGGTGGAAACCGGGGTGATCCGGGAATTCCGCCTCGGCGGCAGATTGTATATGATCGAGATCATCCCCAGCGTGGGCCCGTCCTATTTTCTGGTCGATACCGACGGCGATGGCAGTCTGGAAACCCGCTATAGCGATCTGGACCCAAGAATAGCGATTCCCGCCTGGGTGTTGTTGCGCTGGTAGTTTCCGGTCCGCTCATGGCCTGACGATTCCCGCTCATTCCTCTGCCTGCATATAAGCCCGGTATGTCGGTTTACACTACGATCGAACTCCAGGAACTGGAAGCATTTTTACTCGCTTATGACCTGGGCGCCCTGGTCGAATACCGGGGCATCAGCGACGGCGTCGAGAATACCAATTATTTCGTCACCACCACCGGCGGCCGCTATGTCCTGACGCTGTTCGAATCGATCGGCTTCGACGATCTGCCCTACTATCTGGATTTGATGGCCTTCCTGGCGGAACACGGGGTGCCGAGCGCCCATCCGCTGCCGGACCGTCAGGGCGCCTATCTGCGGACGTTGAAGTCCAAGCCGGCGGCCTTGGTACAGCGGTTGCCGGGCGCCAGCGTAACCGAGCCCAATCTGGAGCAGTGCCGCGCTATCGGCGAGGCGCTGGGGCATCTACATGTGGAAGGCCTGACTTTTGCCGGCCAGCGCGATCACACCCGTGGACCGCACTGGCGGCGCCAGACGGCGGAACAGTTACTGCCTTTTTTAAACGCCGGGGATGCCGCTCTGTTGCAGGACGAGGTGAAATTTCAGGCGCAATTCACCCGCTCCGGTCTGCCCTGGGGGGTGATTCACGCGGATCTGTTCCGCGACAATGCCCTGTTCAGCGGAGACCGGCTGACCGGCATCATCGATTTTTACTATGCCTGCAACAGCGTGCTGCTGTATGACCTGGCGGTCACCGTGAACGACTGGTGTTTTCGCGACAATGCCCTGGATGCCGACAAAACTCTGGCTATCCTGTCGGCTTATCATGCCAGACGTCCCTTGTGGGCCAATGAACGCGCCAACTGGCCGGCCATGTTGCGGGTGGCGGCCCTGCGGTTCTGGCTGTCGCGGTTGCAGGATCTGTTTTTCCCCCGTCCCGGCGCTTTGACCCAGATTAAAGATCCAGACGAATTCAAACGGATTTTGCGCGCTCATGTGGATCATTATCAGGCGCTGCGGGAGTTGTGGGTTGGTTGAAGGCTTCCCTGTGCGCGCGGCTGGATTCTGCTGGATTTTTCCTTGACAAATACCTTCGTCAGTTTTACTGATCTTAGAACAAAATTATGCGTTTCGAGTGGGATTCCAGAAAAGCGGCGGCAAATCGACGCAAGCATAGTGTTACGTTCGAAGAGGCGTCTACTGCTCTGCGTGATCCTCTCTCCGCTACCGCCCACGACCCCGATCATTCCGCAGATGAGGACCGATTCGTGACATTTGGTATTTCTTCACAGGGACGCTTATTGGTGGTGTCGCACACCGAATATGGAGATACAATTCGTATCATTAATGCGCGAGTGGCAAACAACTCCGAAAGGCAAATTTATGAAGAAGGCTAAATCAGTAACGCATGATGAACTTCGGCCGGAGTACAAAAGGTCGGATTTTGGTGAGATGGTACGCGGGAAATATGCAGAGCGCATCAAAGACGAGACCAACGTCGTGCTGCTTGAACCAGAGATTTCCCGAGCTTTTCCGAATGATGAAGCTGTAAATAATGCCCTTCGCGCTTTACTGGAAGTTGCGAAAGCTTCAACGCACCTAACAAAGCGTTCCAGCCGACTGACTGATACCGGCGGCTGAGTGTAGCCGGGTAGCTAGCAAGGGACTTGGGCTGTTAAGGTAAGCGGTAACTGGCGAGTGACGTTTACCTTTTCGGGTAAGGATGCTGATGACGTAGATTATGAGGATTATCATTAAGGTAGATCATGTTGATGCACAACCCCTCTCATCCTGGAGAAATTCTGAGACAGTTATGCCTTGAACCGCTGGATCTAAGCGTCACTGAAGCTGCCAAGGCTTTAGGGATCAGCCACAAAACACTGTCGAGTATTTTGAATGGTCGTACAGGTATCAGCCCGGAGATGGCTATTCGTCTTTCTATGACCTGCCGTAAACTACGGTATGCCGGTTTAGGCGCTGTGCTGGCCGGCGCTCTAAGCGCCTGTGCCTGGGGGGGCTCGTCGACGGCCACTGAACCGGCCAAACCGGACGCCTCTCTGGTGGAGATGATCAGCGGCGGTTTATTGCTGGCCCGGACGGGAAAGCCGGAACTGGGCCTGACCCTGGCCAACAATTCCGAACGGACGCTCTGGGCACAGGTACGGTTCCGCACCCCGAACGGTCAGCACGATTGCCTGCTCAGCAAGGAACTGGAACCGGAGTCCAAAGGGGATTATCTCTGTGCCCAACCCGCCATTCAGGCGGATAGCGATTATCCGTTGCAAATCGTCGTATTCGGCGACCGGGTCCAAACCCAGGTGCTGGAACGCTTGAATACCCGCTTTCGTTTCAGCCGTGAGGATGTGCAGGCGGTGGGGGGCAAATAGTGGCGAACTCCTGGGGCAGGTCCCGCTCCATAGCCGCCAATTCCGCATGCCCCTCACCCCTCACCCCTCACTCCTCACCCCAAGTCCCGCTCCATGGCCGCCAGTTCTTCAGGGGTGTTGATGTTGCGAAACAGCTCCGGCGTATCGGCAAAATCCGCCCGAGCCAGGCGGTGTTGCGCGAACCAGCGATCGATCTTGCGCTCTCCCGCGGCCAGATAATCCCGCAGACTGTCGCGCAATTCCGTCCTCAACAAGGCGAACACCGGTTGCAGTCGCCGACCGTCCCAGGCCACGCTGATTTCAGCCGATGCGTCGAGCAGGGCCGTATACATGCGGCGGGCATAATCCGCCGGCAGCAGCGGGGAATCGCAGGGCACGCTGAGTACGTAGGGTTTGGTGGCGACCTCCAGTGCCGTCAACATCCCTGCCAGCGGCCCGTAAAATTCACCGACGCTGTCGCTCACCACCGACCAGCCGAACGCCCGATATTCCGCCAGATGGCGGTTGGCGCTGATCAGCAGATCTCCCACCTGAGGGCGGAGCAGGCGGATGGCATAGCTGACCAGTGGTTGGCCGTGCAGCAGCAACAACCCCTTATCCCGCCCTCCCATCCGCTCGGCGCGCCCGCCGGCCAGAATAAGCCCGGTAAGGTCCGATATGGGAACGCCCTGCTAGATCTGTTTCAAGTCCTGATAGATTCGCAGCACCTTTTCAGGATAGGACGATTTAGGATTTTTAAGGCCGCCACAGTAATACAGTAGCGCCCGCCGCAGGTTTCCGTCGCTATCATCGATATAATCGGCCAGAATCCTGGAGCCGGTATGGATATTGCTATCGGTCTCGAAAAGTGACTTGGCGCCGCCGATCGCCTTGACCTTGTACGGATGGGCATCGGCCTTTACCTGCATCAATCCACGGGCGCCGCGCGGGCTGATGGCTCTTTCCCTGAAGGTGGACTCGACGGCGATAATCGCCAGAATCAATTCCGGTTCCAGGCCATGTCTTACGCCGCTGCGCATGGCCTCGCTGACGATAGTCAGGGCATTCTGCGCCGTAACGTTGTATTTGTCCTGGATATGCCTGGCCAGCCTCTGGATTCTGGCCTGATCCTGGACAGTGGTCCGATCGGCTTCGCCGTTTTGCTGCCGGTATTCCGGCAAGGATTTAGCTGCGCCCGCCAGCGGAAGGATGAGGGCAAGGGTGAACACTGTGCTGGCCAGTACGGCGCCCAGCTTGGGTGAGAATAACTTGATAGGCATTGTAAACCTCGGTCGATAGCGAGCCGCTGCGCCGTAGCCGCCCAGGTTTGGCGGGCGGCAATAAGCTGCGGTCAATGCAGCTTGTTAATCGGCAATCCCCTGCAATACCGTTGTCACCGGACTGGCGGTGGGATTGGCCGATGCCCATCCTGGGCGCTCGCAGCAAGGCTCGCTCTTACAGGAACTGTACTGCAGTCGAGTGTAAAGCGTTTTTTATTAAATGGCAAGCCAATCTGCAAAAATTAAAATAAATTTATTTTAAAAACAATATCTTAAATTATATTATCGAGAGCAAACAGGGTTGAAAAGAGCCGGCTTTTGCCGATTTTTGTCGCTTTTATTTTAGGTTCGATGATAGTTTTAGCTTTTTTGTTCATGATCCTACATTTTGTGTCTATGTTGTTGTTCAGGCAAATTTTGTTGCATTGAACAACATCAATATTACCAGCACAACAGTTTCGACCAGTTCGCCGGCGGCGCCCAGGGTATCGCCGGTTGTGCCGCCCAGCCGCCGGAGCAACAGCCGTCGCCACCAGAGTAGTGTCAGGCTCAGTGCCAACAGTAGGATGGCGCCGCTCCAGCCGAACAGCCGAAGAACAAGAACACCACCGCCCAGCAACAGCCAAATACCGGCGGCGCGCGGCAGATGGCTGGCATAGACGGCGCCGATACCGCCGGGGCGGACGTAAGGGGTTGTCAGCAGCAGAAACAGCATGGCGGCGCGGCCCAACAGCGGCGCTGCCAGCAGGACCGGCCAAGCCTGCTGGACCAGCAGTAACCGTAAGGCGGCGAATTTGTTCAGCAGCACCAGCACCACGGCCAGGATCGCCATGGGACCGCTGCGCGCGTCTTTCATGAGGGCCAGCGTTTTTTCCCGATTGTCGCCGCCGCCGATCCAGGCATCGGCGGTATCGGCCAGGCCGTCCAGATGCAGCCCTCCGGTAAGTCCTACCCACCAGGTCAGCAGTAGAGCCGCTCCTATACCGGGATCCAGCGCCGCCAGCAACGGCGCGGGAACAGCCAGCAGCAGGCCGATCAGCAGGCCGACGACAGGAAAAAAAAGGGCCGAACGGCCCCATTCCAAAGGCGTAGGGTTAAACCATAAGGGCACGGGGATACGGGTGAGAAACAGCAGGGCCAGGCTGAAAGCGCGGATCATTCCAGCCCCCTGCCATGAAACACCAGCAACGGGGTGGCTTCCTGCCCACGACCATGAACCCGCACCCGGCTGCAATTGGCGTAAGGCACTTCCAGCCGCCAGATATATTGCAACGGCATCCCTAGCACATGCTGCAATACCATCCGAATCATCCCCCCATGCCCCACGATCAGCACGTGGCGACCGGCATGGCGTTCCAGTACGGCCTGCCAGGCGGCCGCCACCCGGGCGGCGAAAACCGGCAGTGGTTCGCCGCCGGGCGGCGGATGGTTGACGGGATCGCGCCAGAACGACTCCAGGGCCTGCGGGGTGGAGCGCATGATCTCGGTTACGGTGCGGCCTTCCCAGTCTCCGAATGTCATTTCCCGCAAGTCCGGTTCGATATCCAGCGTCAGGCGCCGTTGCGTCGCCAGTTCGCGGGCGAAATCGGCGCAACGGCGCAACGGCGAACTGACGATCGCATCCCAGGGAAGCCGGGCGCCGACCGCCGCGCGCATTTGCTCCCAACCGAGCGGGCTTAAAGGATCGTCCACAGTTCCCCGATAGCGGTTGCCCCCTTCCGGTTCGCCATGGCGCAATAGATCGACGGTGGTGACGATGTCCTCATTCATGGCTGCCAGCACAGGGTGTAGGAGCGAGCTTGCTCGCGAAATAAGCGCAGGGTGTAGGAGCGAGCTTGCTCGCGAAATAGATAGTTGGCAGCCAGGCCGGATTCGCGAGCAAGCTCGCTCCTACAAGCCATGATCGCTTGTCTATCGGTTCAGCAGGGCCAGTACCGTGTCGTGCAAAAGCCCGTTGCTGGCCAGGATGGTGGTGCTTTCCAAATTCAAGGGTCGGCCTTGCAGATCGGTCACCCGCCCGCCCGCCTCTTGAATCAGCAGCGACAGAGCGGCTACATCCAGGATATTGATATCGGATTCGATCACGATTTCGATCTTGCCGGCGGCCAGCAGGTGGTAATGATAAAAATCGCCGTAACCGCGGGTACGGTTGAGTTGCCCGATCAGGGCGGCCAGGGCCGGCCAGTTTCGCCCGGCGGCCAGAGTCTTGATGTTGCCGAACGACAGAGTGGCTGCGCTCAGTTCCTGAATAGCGCTGACGCGCAGCGGCTGGTCGTTCAAACAGGCCCCGCCGCCGGCCTCGGCATAGGCCAGTTCGCCGAACAGGGGTGCATTGGATACGCCCACGATAAACCGCTCACCCTTGAGCAGTGCGATCTGCGTGGAAAAAAATGGATATTGCCGCACGAAACTCTTGGTGCCGTCGATAGGATCGACCAGCCAGACATACTCGGCATCGGTCCGGTTCCGGCCGGTTTCCTCACCATAGAAGCCATGCTCTGGATAAGCGGTCTGCAGAATGGTTTTGATCGCCTTTTCCGTCTCGATATCCGCCACGGTGACGGGGGTTCGATCCTCCTTGAGCCTGACGCCGATATCACCCCGGTAATAATGCCTGATGATTTCTTCGCCGGCCCGGGCGGCCTGAATGGCCGTTTGCAGGAACTGACTGTACGGCATGTCGGTTTCCTTTTGACAGGGTTACCGTGAAACTCCCCGTAGGTCGGGTTAGGTGCGCCCTTCCGCCAAGCCTGGAGATGGCAGAAACCTGGTGGGCGCACCGTAACCCGACTATCTCGCTTACAGGGTCCGTACCGTGAGCACCCCCTCGGTGGCGGCGATTGCCTGCACCACCGATTCCGGCACTGGACACTCCAAGTCCACCAACGTGCAGGCGATCTCGCCCCGCGACCGGTTCAATAAATCCAGGATATTGATATCGGCCTTGGCGATGGCGGTGGAGATTCGCTCGATCATATGGGGAATATTGGAATTGACCACCAGCAGGCGATAGCCACCGTTGCTACGGGGCATATCCATTTCCGGGAAATTCACCGAGTTATAGATGGCGCCATGTTCCAGATAGTTGCGGACCTGGTCGGCGACCATCACGGCGCAGTTTTCCTCGGCTTCCTGGGTGGAAGCGCCCAGGTGAGGCAGGGTGATAACCCGGTCGTGATTTTTCAGAAGGTTGCTGGGAAAGTCGCAGACATAGGCGTTGACCTTGCCGGCATCGATCGCTTCGCAGACCGCCTCTTCATCGACGATGCCCTGGCGGGAGAAATTCAGAATGGTGATGCCGGGACGGCTGTTTTGCAGGTGCTTGGCGTCGATCAGGTTGCGATTGGCATCGGTCAGCGGTACATGCAGGGACACGAAATCGGCCTTCATCAGGATGGTATCGACGCTCATCTCCTGTTCGACCTGGGCGGACAACTGCCAGGCGTTGCTGACGGTGATATGCGGATCGAAGCCGATCACCCGCATCCCCAGCGCCAGGGCGGCGTTCGCCACCTTGACGCCGATTGCGCCCAGCCCGATGACGCCCAGGGTGCGGTTGGGCAACTCCATGCCGACGAAGCGCTTTTTGCCCTTTTCCACCTGTTCGTTGATTTCCTTGTCCGTGCCTTGCAGGTTACGGACGAAATCCCAGGACGGGCCGATATTGCGGGCGGCCATGAGCATTCCCGCCAGTACCAGTTCCTTGACCGCGTTGGCGTTGGCGCCCGGCGTATTGAAGACCGGGATGCCGCGGGCCGTCATCTTGGGAACCGGGATATTGTTGACGCCGGCGCCGGCCCGTCCGACCGCTTTCACGGTTTCGGGTACGGGCCAGTCGTGCATATTGAAGGAGCGCAGCAGGACCGCATCGGGATGCTGGATTTCCGAGGCGATTTCATAGTGGTCGCGGGACAACCGCTCCAGTCCGACGACGGCGATATTATTCAGCGTGAGTATTTTATACATGGTGAAATGGAACCGAAAAAGGGCAGGCGCCCGGACTAACCATTACGACGGGCGAAATCCTGCATGAAATCGACCAATGCCTTGACGCCTTCTTCCGGCATGGCGTTGTAGATGCTGGCGCGCATGCCGCCCACCGAGCGATGGCCCGACAGGGTCAGCAGGCCGGCTTTCTTGGCTTCCGCCAGGAAGGTTTTGTCCAGTTCCGCATTGGCCAGGGTAAAGGGCACGTTCATCCAGGAGCGGCAGTCGGGGTCGACCGGGCTGTTGTAGAAACCGGACTGGTCAATGGCGTCGTACAACAGTTTGGCCTTGCGCTGGTTACGCTGGGCCATGGCTTCCAGGCCGCCCTGGGCCTTGAGCCATTGGAACACCAGACCGGCGATGTACCAGGCATAGGTCGGCGGGGTGTTGACCATGGAATCGTTTTCCGCCTGGGCCTTGTAGTCGAACAGCGACGGCGTGCCGGGTATGGTCTGACCGATCAGATCGTCGCGGACGATGACGATGGTCAAACCCGCCGGCCCGATGTTTTTCTGGGCGCCGGCATAGATGACGCCGAATTTGGCGACATCCAGCGGGCGGGACAGGAGCGTCGAGGACATGTCCACCACCAGCGGCGTCTCGCCGACATCCGGGATATGGTGAAATTCGACGCCGTTGATGGTTTCGTTGGGCGTGTAATGGAAATAGGCGGCTTCCGGGTCGCACTTCCATTCATTGCGCGGCGGAATGGTGGTGAAGTTGTTCGCCTCGGAACTGGCCACCACATTGACCTGGCAGAACCGTTTGGCCTCGGAGATGGCTTTTTTCGACCACTGCCCGGTGTTGAGGTAATCTGCCCTGGTCTTGCCGCGCAGCAGGTTCATCGGCGCCATCGCAAACTGACTGGTGGCGCCGCCCTGCAAAAACAGGACCTTGTAATCGGCCGGGATGTCGAGCAGATCCCGCAGATCGGTCTCGGCCTGGGCGGCGATGGAGATAAACTCCTTGCCGCGATGGCTCATTTCCATCACCGACATGCCCGATCCTCTCCAATCGAGCAGTTCGGCCTTGGCCTGTTCCAGCACCGCTTCGGGCAACACCGCGGGCCCGGCGCTAAAGTTATAGGGGCGTGACATCGCTAACCGTCCTAATATTGAGTAAGAAGGCTGTGAATTCTAGCAAAAAACAGCCGGAGGCGATTGGCGCAAGTGAAAATTACTCTCCGGTTCGGTGAAAAATTTCACTGACTTTCCTGACCGGGATGTGTTTTACTGAGCCTCGCAATCCTGAAGCATGAAGTAAGGATTTTCGGCTTGTGCACCGCCACCCGACCGGACCGGGATCTTCTGTGGCCGGCGGTGGCCTTGCTGAGGTCGTTCAGCGCGTGAGGGATGCAGCCCGGGTAAGGTCTTCGTATGGCTGGTGGATCACTTTACCTGGATAACAAAGTCAACCAGCCTTGCCAATTGAGAGTTGAGGAGACAAGCCATGAGTGAAATGATAGTGACATCTGTGGGAATGGGGTGGTTACGGGACTATCCTGATTACCGCGACCATAACGTGCATCATGATGTCGTGTCACGCAAGCTTAAAGCCCTGGGACAGAAGGACTCGGTGAAGGCGATGCTCACCAAAGCCGGTGCGGCGGGGCCGGTGGGAGCGGCGTCGTTACCGGCTACCGTGGATCTACGGCCCTGGTGCTCCCCTATCGAAAACCAACTCAATCTAGGTTCCTGCACGGCACATGCCGGGGTTGGACTGGTGGAGTACTTCGAACAGAGAGCGTTTGGCACCTACATCGATGCGTCCCGCCTGTTCCTCTATAAGGCCACGCGCGATCTGCTGCACTGGACGGGAGATACGGGGGCTTTTCTGCGCAGCACGATGGAGGCTTTGGTGCTGTTCGGCGTCCCACCGGAGGAATACTGGCAATACATAGTAGCGAATTACGATGTGGAGCCCAGCGCTTTCCTCTATGCCTTTGCCCAGAACTATCAGGCTATCACCTACTATCGCCTGGATCCTTCAGGGACACCGAAACCGACGTTGCTCAATCAGATCAAGACAAACCTGGCGGCCGGTCTGCCCTCGATGTTCGGATTCACGGTCTACAGTTCCTATACCCAGGCGAATACCACCGGCAAAATCCCCTACCCGACGTCGGGTGAAAAGGTGGTGGGTGGTCATGCGATCGACGCCGTCGGTTACGACGACACCATGAAGATCAAGAACACCGCTGCCGGCGCGGTGGAAACCACTGGAGCTTTATTGATCCGCAACTCCTGGGGAACAGGATGGGGTGATAAGGGCTACGGCTGGCTGCCTTATGCTTATGTACTGAATGGTTTGGCGGTCGATTGGTGGTCGCTGCTCAAGAACGAGTGGATCGATACCGGGCAGTTCAAGGTTTAACCAGCGCTACGGCTGATACCTATCCAGGGAGGATAGAAAGGGCAGGGGCACGGGGCGCCGTGCCCCTGTTTGTTTACAACTGCAACCCTAACGAGGTATCCGGCTGTGATCTTTTCCCTTGGCGACGACCGTCGCATCGAACTGCGCGGTAATGAGCATTTCATCGCCCCCAACGCCATCCTGATCGGTTCCATCGTCCTTGAAAACTGCGCCAGCATCTGGTTCAACACGGTGATTCGGGGCGACAACGATCCGATCGTGATCGGAGAAGGCAGCAATATTCAGGACAGTTGCGTGCTGCACACCGATGCCGGGGTCCCCCTCGACGTCGGCAACTGGGTGACGGTCGGCCATATGGTCATGCTGCATGGCTGCACCATCGGCGATAACAGTCTGATCGGCATCAAAGCGGTGATCCTCAACCGGGCTAAAATCGGCAACAACTGTCTGATCGGCGCCAACACCCTGATTCCCGAAGGCAAGGAAATCCCCGATAACTCCCTGGTGATGGGTTCGCCCGGTAAGGTGGTGCGCGAACTGACTCCGGAACAGATCGTCCGGATTCGGCGTTCCGCCGAGCATTATGTGGAGAATATGCGACGCTATCTGCGCCTGCTCAAACCGGATGAGCGTTTCGCCGGCTGAGCGGCCATGATCATCGTATGGGCCATAGCAATCGGCTACCAACTTAAGGCGGGACAATCCGACCCTGGGAGCGCCGGCGTCCCCGCCGGCCTCAGGGCATTCGACGCCAGTCAACAGCCGGCAAAATGCCGGCGCTACTAGGGAATCCCCGTAGGGGCGGTTCGCGAACCG
>CAIMUS010000313.1 GCA_903844665.1 uncultured Pseudomonadota bacterium | reverse complement strand
GGCGGCAGCCTGTGGTGCAAACCACCGTCTTTAGACGTCGCGTCTTCAGGCGGCGGTTCAATCCGCCTGCGAAGCGTTTCAGGCGGGGGTTTATCCCCCCGCCAGCCAACCCACCGTCTTTAGACGGTGAGTAGTTGAGTTATTTTTTAATATCTGAAATAGTAAATAAAACCTAGAGTATCAGTAGGTTTCAATCCACGCCCGCCCCGAAGGACGGGCGATGTCGAGCGGCGGTCGCCGGGTGCGTTTCTGAAAGCTGTTTCAATCCACACCCGCCCCGAAGGGCGGGCGATGCTAGCTGGAGCGACGCAGGAAGACATGGCCCAGTTTGTTTCAATCCACACCCGCCCCGAAAGGCGGGCGATGCGTACAGCAGCCGGCAGGTGCGCCGGGTGGTGGCATGTTTCAATCCACACCCGCCCCGAAAGGCGGGCGATGCGTGAACATGACTGCCCCAAAGGTACGTACGTCATAGTTTCAATCCACGCCCGCCCCGAAGGACGGGCGATGCAGCATAGCTGCAAGGTCATATTTCAGCCGACCAACCGTAACAGTTGAACACCATCCGGCATATTGTCATCCACTGTAATGGCGAAATCTTCGAACCGCCGTGGCACACTGCTTGTTGGAGTGACCCGAATATGATCGAACAAGACATGCGCAGGGGCACGGCCAAGTTTATTATCATGCCTGAATACATAGAGGCCACGAGTGGCCATTTGGCCACGGGCCGCGGAGCGATCATGCTCGAACATATTGGTCAGGGCCTCCCAAAGTAATTCCAGATCATCTTCCGAAAAGCCAGTTTGTTCGGCAAGGTGGGCTGAAATGAAACCATGCGTCCTATACAGGCCATAAGGAATGGTGAATTTACGGCCCATGGTACGATTATCGCCTCCTTGCTTTTCGGCCTCGGCCTCGGTAGCCACTGCCATGCGGGTAATGCTGTGTTCTAACGGCACTACCTGGTTGATACTCCGGGCAAAAGTTAATTGGACTGGACCGCGTACCTGACCGCAGTTAGGCGCTGATTTAAGACTCATCACCGCACCAAATGTGCGAATATCGAAAAACCACTCACACATTTTTTCTCGGCCTTTGGTCGATTCTTCAGCAGATGGTTTACGTGATTTTGCTTCTTTGATTGCTTTCTTAAAAAAGTCAGCAACGTCCTTAGCGATAATTTTTTCTTTTGCATTTTCCTTGATCCAATTCTGCAATTCTTTTTTATCCGCATCCGGATGAACAATTAATAAATGTTCATCGGATTGACAATCTAAACCTTCAGGCAGAGTTAGATCTTCAATTACTTCAAGAAGACCATCTGGAATTATTAAACGACTTTCCTCACCAAGCTTTATGTCCAAGTCTTGGAATGCTTCGACATGAGAACGTCCCAAGACAGATTTTTCTTTGACATAAATATCATAAGGCCGTTTGTACTGTTTCGCTATAGCCACGTAGTTACGGACTTTACGTTTTAGGCAAACATCGGTAACTAGGCCATTACCGGTTTCCGGGTCCACACGTGGGAGATTACCGGCATCCGGGTCACCGTTTGGATTACCATCAATTACGTCAAATAGTAATACAAACTCATAACGGTTTTGGATTACTGTATTCATGGTAGCACTTTTTCCTGAGTATTCTTGGTTTCAGATTTTTTGTAGAACGCTTGGCGCTGGTGATAGTAACCGATAGCAAATCGGCCCTGGTCATCAAGACTCAGATGCGGCGGAAAGTTATCGACACCATCAATAATCTGGCCGATAAGCTTTTCCAGATTGACTGCCTGCCCGCGATTCTCCAGTTTGGCGATATGGTGATTTTTAAGCTTCATTAAATGGGAGAAAGCTATCACCGGTGTGCTGGAAGCAGCGCCATAAAAGCGATCGCGAATCGTGGCATTGATGCCAGGATTGGCGGCTTCCTGGGCATGCTCCAAAACGGCGAACAGTCGCCCAAGTCGATAACCTACATTGGTATTTTGCTCATCAAGTGACACTCCAATCTCCTTCTGTTCAGATCTTGAGTTACGAATCAGCACCGCCTTGATGGCGGCGGCATGGGGATAATCGACCTTTCTCTCCGCCCGCACCCGACGCAAGGCAGCCACCAGTAATGTACGTGGATAGGGCGTACCGGCCAGAATCGCCTTCATCACATCGCCGGCCAGATTCGGGGGGATATTTTCAGCTTTGCCCTGTAACGCGGTGGTGGTCAGCAGGCGAAACAGCGATAAAAACTCTGCTTCATAAGGCGCATGTTCGATATGGATTTCATCAAAGTACTCTCGTATGTTTCGCGCCAATTCACCTACGGTGCAGACATACCAGAAGCGCACGGCGATACGGGCGGCATTGGGAGAGAGTCCCAGTACATAGAACCGGGTGCTGTCATCGTCAATAGGTACAGCGCCTGTTTGCGGAGCGGCATATAAAGCGCGAACTGCCTGGATATGACGATCCGGGTCGTCACGATCCTCTTCGATCCAGTCGAAAAAGCTGTCCTCTACCGGATGCGCTTTTCCCGCCCAGAATACAGTGGTGGCGTCGCCTACCTGCATACGCTGGCGTGAACCCTTGCGCAGCAAGTGGTTGAGGGCTGTCGTATAGGCGAAAACGGCGCGTTCCCCCACGGGTGCGTTCAAGCCTTGCGTCTTGCCATAGGAGTTGAAAGCATCCAGGTTGAAGGAAACAATATTGGCGCCGGCAGTCTGTGCGCCCCAGACTCCCTTAATAGCAGGATGCAAGCGAGCGATAACGTCGAACTCGCCGGTGATTAAACAACAGTTTTTTTGCTGCTGCCTGCCTGATGAGATCGAAGTAATCGTATCTTGCACTGCCGGTCGTTGGCAGACGAGTTCAGTTTCATTAAGTAGACGAAAGCTGATATTTCCGGTACCACTTTTACATTCCTGCCAATTGGAATGGGTATAAAGTTGTTCAAAATCCTGAGCCTTTAAAAAAGCCAATACCGCATTCACACCCTCATCGGCTACAGATTCAGCAAAAGTTTCCTCAATGCGTCGGATAAAAGCAGCGTGCATCTCATGGGATCTTTGTTGTTCTTTTTTGAGTTTATCGGCATCGAGTCTTTCCGCCTTGGCTATGCTGACTACACCTAACACGTAACCCATCGTATCCCAAAGCAGATTCGCTGCAATACCAGACGTTTTCTTTTCACCCTGCGGAACGATAAATATTCTTCCACTCTTTTTCCTACCTTCTCCTATCCGAGTATCCTCAAGATCAACGAAATGGCCTCCACGGCCGAGCACTATAACGAAAGGGATTTCCTTCTTTTCAAACCCTAACGGCGCTAACTCAGTAGTTGCCTCACAGGTTTTACGTTGGTAATACTCATTAAGCGCCTGCAAAATCATCCCATCACCTCCGTACTATCCCAGGCTGGCACGTTGATAGAGCCATTCACCATCTGGGCACGAAAAAACCGCGGCATTGGTTCACTACCGCTATGATCCATATCATAGAGCATCCAACCCAGATCACGATGTTCGGCGATGGATGGAGGTAATTCACCTGTCGGGTCGATATAGGCAAAAGCGGCGGAAAATTCCCGACACCCCAGATAAGGCTGATTGAAACATTGCCCTTTCTCCGCGCGCCGGCGGAACATCTCGGCGAATTTGGTAGCGTTGTCCTCAGCGCCTGCCTGGTCGGTCATCTCGAAGTAAGCATGGATCAGATAATCCACCTGACGCAGCAACAACCCTGCCCGTTGCTGCCGCACGTCTTCTACGTAAAGCCCCAGGTTGCCACCCCCCTTGTTCATGGCGGCGCGCACGCTGGCTGCGGGAATCACTGCCGAAACTTCATTACGTCGCACCGATTCCCAGCGGATCGGATTGAGTACATCGATGCGGGTCACTACCCAGCGAATAGCGGGTTTCCAGAGAATCGCTTCGAGAATTCCGCGGGCGGCGGATGGCGTGATGACGTCGTAGGACACCCGCTCGACCTTCATCTCCGGGCGGGTAAAACAGGCGTTATCTCCCCAGACACGTAAACAAACGGTTTGGTGGCCGATCATTGATTTTTCCCTGCTGAGCAGTCAGATAATGAGTTCTTCCGGTTCGTAATAGGCTGGATCGTCGCCTAACAACCCCAGGCGCATATCATATAGGCGATCATGCGTTTGAACAAATAATCCTGGATGGATTTCCTGTATATCGGCGTTTCTCAGCAATTCCTGATGCTGGCGACGGGGCAGGTTGACCACATAGCGTTGCAACTTACGCAGTAACCAGCGCTCCGGCCCGAACTGACGTAATTGCTCGATGAATTTTGGACTTTCGCCGTAACGCACGATGACAGGAGCCTGTTTGGTCTCATCAATAATCCGGAACTCATCCGCCGCGCTCCTGAAAAAAAACTCCAAGTCCCGGTTGGGTTTGAGATAGCCAAGAATACCGCGACTATCCAACTGCTCTCCCTTTATCCAGTAAAGCTGCTCAAAATACGTCTTGAAGTGTTCAGGCGCCAGCAGGTCGGCAAGTTGCTGTTGCAGCAGTTGCCGCCCGCAATTTTGAGCCTGGCGCAGGTGCCCGATGGGGGCAGGTTTCAGCGGCACGAATACCACCACGCGCCCCAGTCCATCCAGCAAGCCTTCGCGGTTACAGCGGCCCGCCGCCTGAGCGATGGAGTCCAGGCCCGCCAGCGCGCGATACACCACCGGGAAATCCACATCGACGCCGGCTTCGACCAATTGGGTGCTGATAACGCGCACCGCTTCGCCCGCCTTCAGCAGCCTCTTGATTTTGTCGATCACCTCAGAGCGATGCTGGCCGCACATCAATCCTGATAGATGCAAGGTCCCTTCAGGCATCAATCGGCACAGGGTTCGGCAGTCGTCACGGCGATCCACAATGCACAATACGGACTCATGGGTTTGCAGTTCTCCTGCCAGGGCTTCCCAGGAAGTACCGGTTTGCAGATTGTCCGGGATGATTACCTCGACCCGGCGCAAAACCTGATGCAGGGACTGGGTATCCTCCATAATTTCCCGGATTTCCTGCAAGCCCTTGAAAGACCAATCGAGGCTGCTCTTGGGTTCAAGCGCCGGCTGGGTTGCGGTGCACAGCACGACGCTGACACCGTAATGATCCCTGAGTCGATCGATGACATGCAGGATGGGATTTAGGAAATCAGGTGGCAGCAACTGGGCCTCGTCGAGAACCACCACCGAATCGACGATATTGTGTAACTTCCGCACCCGGCTCGTGCGGGCGGCAAACAGCGACTCGAAAAATTGAACCGACGTAGTTACGACGATAGGTGCATCCCAGTTTTCACAGGCCAGGCGACTGCGCGGCGTCTCGTGGGTAGCATCCAGGTTGCTGTGGTGCTCCAGCACGGCGTCGCCGAAAATGGCGCGGAACACATTGGCAGTCTGCTCAATGATGCTGGTGTAGGGGATCACATAAATGATCCGACGCTTGCCATGAGTCAAGGCATGGTGCAGAGCGAAAGCCAGCGAGGATAACGTCTTGCCACCGCCAGTGGGGACAGTCAAAGAGAATAACCCTGGCGACTGGGTCGCCTGCTGTCGGCAGCGGCTCAGGATCTTTGCACGCAGACGATTGACCTTGGTATCGTCCGCACTGGCGACTAACTCCGCTATGTGGGCATCGAAACGTGGCAACAGTTCATGAAGTTTAGGATAGCCCGTGCGCACCGTCGCTTTGCCGGCATCCATGAACGCTTCGGTATCGAGGAAATCGGCATCCACCAAGCAGGAAAACAGCATCCTGATCCATAAGGCAGGGTCAGTACCCTTGGCTGGTTTGCTGGTGGGTCGATCGGCGTTGAGGATGCTGCCGGGGATGGGTTGCGCCAGGGTGGTTTCCAGCAAGTTCTCTTTCTGGAGTCTCTGGCTGAGTGCTTTTCGCCCTGCCTGATCACCGCTCCAATCAAGCAGGCCGGAATGATGCCCGGCAATCAGATAGGCGATAATGCGCCCAGGCATGGCTCCCAGTTCCTTGGTGGCATAAAGTGCTCCAGCGGTGGAATGATCGACACGGCCGGGCGTTTCGATATGCGCATCCGGCTCATAACCGGAAGCATTTCTGATATAGCCTTGAAAATCGGCGCTATATTTACCCAGATCGTGCCATAACCCCGCCAGACCTGCCCAATCCCCGCTGCCGAATAATGCGGCAAAACGAGCAGCCTGTCCTGCAACAGCTAGCAGATGCTCCTCTAACGGGTGTTCCAGCCACTTGCCTTTTTCCGACTCGCGGACGTGAGCAAGATATGTCCTATTCTCTTTTTCATTCATTTTCTGACTCCGTCTCAACCTTGGCTATTCTGGAATTCCTGATCATTTCAGACACTTCTAAGGAGGCAGGGAGGATAGCCACACAGAGCATCTTTCGATAAAGTGGGACTATCACCCTCCTCTCAGCGACAACTTTATATTTGCCAAGTATATAGAAGGCAACCACTCCATGCAGGACTATCAGCGGGACTTTCTCGATTTCGCCATCAACCAGGGCGTATTGCGATTCGGCGAGTTCACCCTCAAATCCGGTCGCATCAGCCCGTAATTTCTTCAACGCCGGTTTGTTCAACAGCGGCGGCGCCCTGGCCAGACTGGGGCGCTTCTATGCCCAGGCCATCATCGAGGCGGGCATCGGCTTTGACATGCTGTTCGGTCCGGCCTACAAGGGTATTCCCCTGGTCGCTGCTACCGCCATCGCCCTGGCCGAGCGGCATGGGCGGGACGTGCCCTGGCGCTTCAACCGCAAGGAAAATAAGAATCACGGCGAAGCACCCGTAGGGTGCGTCCCACGCATCATTCTATTGGCCGGCGGGGACGCCGGCGCTCCCAGGGTCGCCCAGCGACTCGAGCGGGTGATTGCGCCGCGCTCCATTATCCTTTATAAAACCCGTATCATTCTGCATCGAGTCGGTCATGCTCAGGATCTACCACAGCAACCGGATGTAAGGTGATTTCTGGCAAAGGCTATACCGGAAAGTCGGGCATAGGTGGGCATGAATTCCCCTCCTTGGAT
>CAIMUS010000312.1 GCA_903844665.1 uncultured Pseudomonadota bacterium | reverse complement strand
GGTCGCCGCCAGCAGCATCGCCGCCCATCCACCCTGGCAGTTGCCGATCACGATCGGGTTCGGCGCCAGCGGATGGCGGGCCTTGACGGCCCGCACGAACTCGGCCTCGGCGGCGCAGACATCGGCCAGGGTCTGATTCGGCATCGGCTGCTGAAAGAAGATGATGAAGTAGACCGGGTGGCCATGGTGGAGCGCCACACCCACCTGGCTCTCATCCTTGAAGCCGCCGATGCCGGAGCCGTGGCCGGCGCGGGGATCGAGGATGATGTAAGGGCGTCCATTGTCGCGTTGCAGCGTGCCCTCGGGCGGAATGATTCTGACCAGCGCGTAATTGGCCGGGCGGGCCAATTGCCGACCATCGACGATCATCTCGTAGTCGAAGGCGAGCACGGGCGGGCAGCCCGCTTCCTCATGTTGGATGAAATTGTTGCCGCGCTGGCGCAACAGATCGAGAAACAGCACGCTGCGCTGCCAGTAATCGGTGAGATAGTCCTGCCAGGCGGTCAGGGTAGTAGCATCGGCAGTCAGCAGGTGCGGCAGCAGTTCGCCGACTGCATTTAACCGCTGTTTTGTCGGTTCGCCGTGTTTTTGAGCGATTGCCTCCTGGTGTTGTCGCGCCAACGACCAGAGCCACCGCTGATGACCCCAGGCAATCGTTTCGGGCTGTGAGCCGCTGATCGGATCGAGCGTCGGATTGCTATTCATGAGCCTGCCCCTATGGAAAGCGAATTTCCGTGGAGGAAAAAAAGACCTACTCATACTCAGATGAGCGGCGGTACAAAGGGAAATCATCACTGTATGAAGGCAGTGTACTATGATTGAATGACATTGATTTGACAGTGCCTGTAGGAGCGAGCTTACTCGCGAACATCGCCGATTTACCGGCGACCGCTGCATTCGCGAGCAAGCTCGCTCCTACATGAGAGCGGACCACTGGTTACGCCCATTAGAAACAGATGTTCGAGGGTGTGCAGCCCGTCTAAGAACGACGCGGGTACACCTGACCCACCGGCACGCCGGCTGGGCGCATCAGGCGGGCCTGCAATATTCCGGCAATCTTTCTGCAACCACGAAGCCATCTGGCTTTGCTAATTTGTGGGTGCGTATTCTTGCCTGATCACTGGTTGCGTGCCCTATGTCATCCATTAACTCTTACGATGCCGGCTTGGTTTCTGTTATTACGCCCGCTTACCAGGCCCAAGACACCCTTGCCCGTACGGTGCACAGCCTGTTGGAACAGGTCTATCCGCACTGGGAGATGCTGATTATCAGTGACGATGGTAGTGATTATGAACAGAGCTTGCTGGCGCAAGGCATCGAGGATCCACGCCTGCGGTTTTTTTCTACCGGCCAGCGACGCGCCGGACCGAACGCGGCCCGTAACCTCGGGTTACAGCATGCGTTGGGCGAACTGATTGCCCCTCTCGACGCCGACGACCGGTTCCATCCGCTGCGACTGGCGCGGCTGGCGCCGCTCGCGCGCCGCTATGGGATGAGCGGCGCCAACGTGGCGGTGATCGACGCCACCACCGACCGCTTCATGGGCACTTTGTGGCCGCCATCGGAGCGCCTCCGCTGGCTGGACCTGGAGCACTACGCCCAGACCGACACCCCGATGACCTTCGTGTTCCGCTGGGACATTATCCCGGCACGCTGGGACGAGGACGTGGAACTGGGTGGGGATACGCTGTTCAATCTGCGTGCTATCGAGACGGTGCAACAGGCGCCCGTCTATGAAGCGGTGCTCGCCGAATACCGGGTTCATGCCGCCTCGCTTTGTCACGCGGCCGATGCCCACGAGCGGGCGGAACGCGCCTATACGTACTGCCTGCAACAGCTTGAGCAGAACGCGTTTGGTTTCAGCACCGCTGCCGGAATCGAGGTCCTCCGAACGATGCTGATCCGCAAACGTGAACTCAACCGCCACTATGCGCGCCGGGTCGAGGCGGGGGAATGCGGCAATTTTCAGGAATTTGTTTTACAGGGTGGGACGACAACCACCGGTCCATCTTCGCTTTAGCCCCCCGCCCCGTGGAACTCACCATGTCGGAAACACTGGCTTTTCGTTTTCTTGGCGTCGGTAACGCTCAGGCGCTGGGACTGGGCAGTTCCTCAGGGGTGCTGGAGCGTGACGACGAACCGCTCCTGCTGATCGATTGCGGCCCGGATACGCTGGCTACCTATGCCAGGTGTTACGACCACCCTTTGCCGCCGGCCATTTTCATCACCCATGCCCATCTCGATCACATCGGCGGGCTGGAAGGACTGTTTTATCAAGCTTACGTGGAACGCCACTGCTATGGTCGCATCCGGCTGTACATTCCGGTGAAGCTGATCGAGAGCGTGCAGAAGCGCATCGCCGATTATCCGGGCATTCTGGCGGAAGGTGGCGCCAATTTCTGGGATGCCTTTCAGCTCATCCCCGTAGCCGACGGCTTCTGGCATCGCAATCTACGGTTTACCGTCTTCCCGGTACGTCATCATGCCGTACTATCGGCCTATGGCGCCGCCCTGGAAGGGTCCTTCCTCTATACCGGCGATACCCGGCCGATTCCTGAAATTATTAACCATTACGCCTGCCGGGGCGAACCGATCCTGCATGACTGCGGCCTACGGCAGAATCCCTCCCATACCGGCGTTCACGAACTCGCCGCCCATTACCAGCCGGAACAGTTGCGCCGTCTGGTGCTCTATCATTACGAATCCCAGGAAGCCGGCGATGAACTCGAAAAACTGGGTTACCGGGTGGCCCGGCCCAAACAGCGGATCCTCTTGCAGCACCGGGTCAACCCCAGCCATGAAGCCGCTGGCGTAATTCAGAAATTTGGAACTCGCCTGGTGGGTAGAGCTTGATGCTGCTATCAATTGAATACGGTAGCAGCGGAGCAAGCTCAGCGGCGCCGCGCCGCGAGCGGTGCAGCAGCAGATAGCTCCATGCATGCATCAACAGCAGCCAGGACCCTGGCGGCCCAGCCCGGATCCTCGGGCGAGACGACCACCACGGCGAACTGATGGTCTTCGCCTTCCATGGCCACTCCCGCCGAGTCGTCCACATGCAGGTCGATGCCGAAG
>CAIMUS010000311.1 GCA_903844665.1 uncultured Pseudomonadota bacterium | reverse complement strand
CCACAGCAACCGGATGTAAGGTGATTTCTGGCAAAGGCTATACCGGAAAGTCGGGCATAGGTGGGCATGAATTCCCCTCCTTGGATAAGGAGGGGTGGCGCGCAGCGCCGGGGTGGTTCGATCTGGCGGACTTGACCCCCCCGCCCTTCGGGCGCCCCCCTTGGCAGGGGGGGAATAAAGACTGGACCCACAGGTATAATCTTTTCAGGAAATCACCTAACATCTTGCCGATGACCTTTGCCTACAGCCCATAACTACACTTCGATTCGCCTGAGCCACCTATGTCTGAAGATCAACGACTGGAACAAAAAATCGACGAATGCAGAGAGCAATTCAAGCGGCTCTCTGCAATCATTAAAGCACTGAAGAAAAAACATGATTATGAAACGCGCCCCGAGGAAGATCTGAGAATCGGCGCCAAGCTTAAAGAGCTGGAACAACAGCGCCAGACCGTGGAACGCGAGTTGACCGCTCTGGAAGCGGAAGGCGCCAAACGAGAGCAGCAACGCCTGGTGCAGGAAGCCCGCCAACTGGAGCGTAACAAGGCGTTCAAGGAAGCGCTCGATACCTGGCGGGAAATTGGCAGCCTTGCGCCCGACGATCCGCAGGTTGCCGCTGAAATCCAGCGCCTCGAAGAGCGACTGCAAATATCCCAACGGCTTACCGACTACCCCAGACAACTGAGCCGCCGGCTGAGCGAGATCAAGCCGATCTTTCAAACCGTGGTCACTCGCCTGCGGCAGATGGGTGAGACGGGCGTCGTGGACAAGGCTGTAGTGGATATCGTGGATGATTTCCTGCAAGGCAATCTGCTTGCAGATGATTTTATGGAAGTCTGGCGGGCGTTGACCACCGCCGGCGCAACGGATGAACTCGATTACTGGGCGTTGGCCGACCGCCTGAAGCGCGGTGAAATCGTGTTGTTTCTGGGCTCGGATATACCCCGTCTGCTTCATATCGAGGCCCCGATCCCGGAAACCATGATTTCCGCGTTGGCGCAACGGGCCAATTATCAGAATTATTCCGGCTCGTTATCGATGCTGGCGGAATATTATCAAATGACTGACTATGGTCGGCTATCGCTGGTGCAACATCTCGAAGCGATTATCGCAACGACGGCTCCCGAGATTTCGCTGTACCGATTGCTGGCGAAGATTGACCTGCCGCTGGTGCTGATCTCCGTCAATTACGATATGTATCTGGAACAACAGCTTCAGCAATCGGGAAGAAAATATGCGCTGATTTCGTCCGTTATCTGTGCTACGTCTGAGCGTGAGATAGGCAGTGTGGTGGTGCAGTACTCCGATCGGGAGACGTCGGAATTTCTTCGGCTGGAGCAGGAGCTATCCAGCCTCAAGTTGATCGAGGAGGGTTATTCGCTGATCTATAAAATCCGTGGCTATTGCAGTTCCCAATCCCATCGGACGACTTATCAACATAATATTCTGACTCTGGCGGAGGAAAATTATTTCACTTTCGCCCGCCATCCGGACAAACTCATTCCCAATTACGTGGTGAAACAGTTTGCCGCACGCGGGCTGTTTTTCCTGGGCTATTCTCCCCACAACTGGGAGGATCGTTTGCTGGTCAATGCGATACTGGATAGGCGCCGCCAGCAGCAAGGCGGGCCGGCTCGTGTAATTACCCAGGAGTCCGATCCCTTCGTGCGCGCCTACTGGGATTTCAGAGGCGTGCACCGCTACGACATCGAACTGTCGGAGTTCGTGCGCAAGCTGGAGGAGTTTCTGGCATGAATTCCTACCCCGTTATTCGACCCTACAAAGGTTTGCGTCCCTACGAAGAAAAAGATCGGGATAATTTCTTCGGTCGCGAAGCGGAGTGCCGGATTCTGATCGATAAGATTCTGGCCAATAAACTCACCTTATTATTCGCAGCCTCCGGAGTCGGCAAGAGTTCTTTATTACAAGCGGCTGTGCTGCCGCACTTGAAAGATCCCCGTTATGAGAACCGCGACGCCGTTTATTACAACGATTGGGTCTCTCCCCCACTGGAAGGATTGAAAGAGCATATTCTGCAAGTCCTGCAGCAACAGGGCATCCTGGAAAACATTGCTCTGCCGGACGATCTGCACGCTCAATCTCTTAAAGACTTCTTTGGCTTTTGCGCTTTGTTCACGCGGCAGCCGCTGGTGGTGGTGCTGGATCAGTTCGAGGAGTTTTTCCAATACCAGCGTTACACGGCGGAGTTCAAGCCCTTTATCCAGGAACTGGCGGTGGCGATCACCGACCGGGACACGCCCATCGCCGTGGTGATTTCCATGCGCGAGGATTTCGCGCTGGAACTGAATGCCTTTAAGTCAAGCCTGCCCCTGCTGCTGTTCGAGAATTTCTATCGGCTGGAGCGGTTCGACCGGGCCAATGCCAAACAAGCCATCGAGGAGCCGGTGCAGCGAGTGGGCTTTCGCTATGAGCCGGAACTACTGGAGTCCTTGCTTAAAGACTTGGCGGCCCGTGAACAGCGGGAGCATACAGCCATTCCCGTGGCCGAATGGCTGGACACAGTGGAACCGGCGTATTTGCAGATCGTCTGTTCGCAGCTTTGGGAGTTCGAGAAAGATAATACCGATCGATTATTGCGGTTGCAAACCTATCGGGATAAGGGCAGCGCGACGGGGATTTTAAAGAATTATGTGGACAGCATCATTGGCGGCTTTACGCCGGGCGACAAGAAACTGGCCTCGAAAGCGTTCGATCATTTGATCACCCGACGTGGCACCAAGATGGCCTATACCGCGGGCGATCTGGCGCAGTTGCTGGGCGTCAATACAGAGGCATTGGGGAAAGTCCTGGATCGGTTGGAGAAAGGCCGTATTCTGCGGCGGCAGTCGCGGCAGGGCGTGTTCTGGTATGAGCTGTATCACGACTTGTTCTCGAAGCCGATTGAAGAATGGAACGAGGTTTATAAGGCCAAACAACGCAACAAGCGGGCGTTTATGCTGGCGGGCAGCATCGTCATGGCCGGTCTGGCGTTGTATGGCGCTTACGATACTGCGATAAACTACACCAGCTTTCATTTGCGGCTGAGCGCCAAGCGAGGGATTTCCGATGCGGTCGAACTTTATCAGGGCAAGGAGGGCAGTCACGATTTCCTCGGTCAACAACGGTATCTCGATGAAACGGGTTATCAGCGTGCGCAAATCGAACCGGATAAGCTGTTTGAAAGCAAGGCTGTTGGTGATTCCGATGAGTTGAATTGGGAGTTGATCGGTAATCTGCCACTGGTG
Source organism: uncultured Pseudomonadota bacterium (assembly GCA_903844665.1). GTDB lineage: Bacteria > Pseudomonadota > Gammaproteobacteria > Competibacterales > Competibacteraceae > CAIMUS01. Next base: position 4,813 of record CAIMUS010000311.1, on the reverse strand, counting down.
GAAAGGATAAAGGCTTATTGGCAGGATGGACAAACCAAAAAAGCGCTGCCTCTGGCGAAGGATTCTATTTCTGAAGACGATATAAGGCGTTCCCAGGAAGTCATCAAAGAGTTGGCTGGTTTCTACTCTCCCCTGGCCATTCAGGTTCTAGTAGAAAAATTGGAACACGTCAGGAATGACGATCTTAAAGTGAATATTATTGAAACTTTAGGCACAGTACGGGCACGGGGCACACTGGATAGCTGGCTGAAATTCAAGGATGACTCGAATCCAAAGATACGGGAAGCAGTCGTGAACGGGCTAGTGCAACTGGGCGATCCTCGCGCCGTCGAACCCCTGCTGCAACGCCTCGCCGATGCCGATGCGGGCGTGCGCTGGACCGCCGCTGACGCGCTGGGGCGACTGGGCGATCCTCGCGCCGTCGAACCGCTGCTGCAACGCCTTGGTGATAAGGATGAGTACGTGCGCTGGACCGCCGCTGACGCGCTGGGGCGACTGGGCGGTGCCCGCGCGGTCGAGCCGCTGCTGCAACGCCTCGCCGATGCCGATAAGAACGTGCGCCGGGCCGCCGCTGATGCGCTGGCGCGACTGGGCGATGCCCGTGCGGTCGAATCGCTGCTGCAACGCCTTGGTGATAAGGATGAGTACGTGCGCCGGGCTGCCGCCGAGGCATTGGGGCAACTGAGCGATCCTCGCGCGGTCGAATCGCTGCTGCAACGCCTTGCCGATGCCGATGCGACCGTGCGCATAGCCGCCACCAAGGCGCTGGGGCAACTGGGCGATGCCCGCGCGGTCGAATCGCTGCTGCAACGCCTCACCGATGCCGATGTGATCGTGTGCCGGGCCGCCGCCGAGGCATTGGGGCAACTGGGCGATGCCCGTGCGGTCGAACCGCTGCTGCAACACCTCACTAATCCGGATGAGTACGTGCGCCGGGCGGCCGTTGAGTCGCTGGGGCAACTGGGCGATGCCCGTGCGGTCGAACCGCTGCTGCAACGCCTCACCGATGCCGATGCGGGCGTGCGCCAAGCCGCCGCCGGGGCGCTGGAACAACTGGGCGATGCCGGCGCGGTCGAACCGCTGCTGCAACGCCTCGCCGATGCCGATGCGGTCGTGCGCCAAGCCGCCGCTAACGCGCTGGCGCAACTGGGCGATGCCCGCGCCGTCGGGCCCCTGCTGCAACGCCTCGCCGATGCCGATAAGGACGTGCGCCAAGCCGCCGCTAACGCGCTGGGGCAACTGGGCGATGCTCGCGCGGTCGAACCCCTCCTGCAACGCCTCGCCGATCCGAATGAATACTTTTTAGTGCGCCGGGCCGCCGCTGATGCGCTGGGGCGACTGGCCGATGCCCGCGCGGTCGAACCGCTGCTGCAACGCCTCGCCGATGCCGATGCGTTCGTGCGCCAGGCCGCCGCTAACGCGCTGGCGCAACTGGGCGATGGCCACGCCGTCGAGCCCTTGCTGCAACGCCTCGCCGATGCCAATTGGCAAGTGATCTGGGCCGACGCCGTGGCGCTGGGGCAACTGGGCGATGCCCGCGCCGTCGAGCCCTTGCTGCAACGCCTCGACGATCCGAATGAGTACGTGCGCCGGGCCGCCGCTGACGCGCTGGCGCAACTGGGCGTGGGCGATGCCCACGCGGTCGAACCGTTGCTCAAACGGCTCAAAGATACAGATGAAACAGTACGGCAGGAGGCGCTATTGGCCCTGGGCAAATTTGGCGATGCCCAGATCCTCGATGCTGTAGCCGCCGTCTTACAGGAACCAACAGAAGAGCGCATCGTTAAACTCGTCGCAGCGGTTGTCTTGTTGAAATTCAACCGCGAGGATGGATTGCCACTGCTAAAGGATTTCGTCAGCAGCAATAACAGCTACGATAGGAAACAGGCCGCTGAAGTGCTGGGCGCATTCCCTACCCAGGCGGGCAATGAATTGCTCCTCGCGCTCCTCAAGGACAGGAACCTGCAGGTAAAACAGAGCGCCATTCGCTCCCTTAGCCAAATCCAGGCCACCAACGCGCTGTCCGAACTGTATAAGCTCCTAAAAGACCCCAGTGTCAACACGCAACTTGCCGCTGCTGAAGGTCTTGGCCAGATCGCCTCGACCGATAGCATTCCTGTCCTCCACACCGCCTTTCTCGATACCCAAACCGCTATCCCGGTTCGCTTGGCCACGCTTACCGCTTTGAAGAACATCGGCACCGATGACTCCATTCAGATCATCCTGGAGGCCGTTGAAAAAGATGAAAAGATTTTTGGTTTGCGAGTCTACAACTTGCTGGGCGAATTGGGTGAAAAAGCCCGCCGGCAAGCCCTGCCTCAGCTTTCCGACCGGTTGGCGCAACTGGAAGACAAATACCGCGACTGGCGCCGGATTCGCGATGCCGAACGTCCCGATTTCAGCAAGGAAGAAACTGAGAAATGGGCAAAACAACTCAAAGCTGCCGAGCCGCAACGCTACTGGGCCTTCCCGCTGGCTCAAGCCATCGCCCGCATCGATCCCAACGGCAAAGGCTTCGAGCTGCTGTCCCACGATCTCGCCGACGTGCGCGCGGGCGCCTGGACCGGTCTGAGCCAGGTGGGTGACGTAAAACTGCTCGAAAAGTTGCATGCCAAGCGTCTGGCCAGCAAGGAACCGCTGTTCCGCCACGCCGCCTACCGCGCCATCGACCTCCTGCTGCTCCGATTGGGCGGCAGCACCCATCCGCAAGATCTGACCGATCTGCAAGACTTCTACGAGCAGGTGAAAGATGAGGAAGGCGTCGGCACGCGGGTGGAATGGACTGTCAGCCGGCTTAAGGAGCGGCTGCAATGAGGAGAATTCGCCTGATCGGCTCAACCTTGAGCAGGCGTGTCTACAGGATGGTGTTATACTTCCATGAAGATGTTTATCGACGAAGAGGTAGAGTGACAGGCTGCTGTGGCCCAGATCGCTTGAACACCGAGGAGAACGACGTTGTCTTTCAGCCGCATTACTGTCGATCCCAACCAAATGAACGGTACACCCTGTCTGCGTGGTTTACGCATTCCCGTGGCAACCGTCGTCGATATGATCGCGGATGGCATGAGCGAAGCAGACATACTCGCCGCCTATCCGGATCTGGAAAAAGAAGATATTACCGAAGCGCTGCGCTACGCCGCTGAAGCAGTCAGAGAGCGTGAACTGCCGCTCATCGAGGTCGCATGAGATTTCTCATCGACAACGCTTTATCTCCTTTAGTGGCCGAAGGTCTGCGCGCGGCCGGGTATGACGCCGTCCATGTACGGGAACAGGGTATCCAAACAGCCTCGGACACGGTGATTCTTAACGCTGCTAAAGACCAGGAGCGGGTGGTAGTGTCGGCAGACACTGATTTCGGCGCCCTGCTTGCTCTATGGCAATACCCCAAACCATCTGTAATTTTGTTTCGACGAGGTTCACAGCGTCATCCCACTCAGCAAATTGCTCTATTGCTGGCAAACCTGCTATTCATTCAGGGTGCATTGGAAGCAGGAAGCATCATTGTTTTTGAACAAAATCGCATCCGAATTCGCCCTCTGCCAATAGGCTGATAGGAAAGGTGCGTGGGACGCACCTTACAGAACTACACCACCTGCCGGTATAAACCAGGAAGCTCGTAGGTTGCCGTGAAAATCACGATAATAGGAATAGGCCGGAATAAGCGGAGCGTTAAGCGGAGCGTTTCCGGTACCCAACGCACTGCCGGAAACGGCCGGCGTTGCGGCCTTATTCCGGCCTACGGAACTGATTGCAAAACCCGACCCGACGCGCAGTACCGTAACGGGGGGTTCTATGAAGCTGTGTGAACTGCAGGCCCAAATCGCCCTCGGCGAAGACAGCCACCGCCAGTTCAAGCGGGATGTCACGAATGCGGATTCGCTGGCCGCGGAGATGACGGCCTTTGCCAATTCCGAGGGGGGTACGATTTTTTTAGGCGTGGCGGATGACGGTTCTCTGCCGGGGTTGAAATGCGCCGGGAGTGCCGGAGATTCCGCCGGTGGTCTTCGAGGAACTGCTGGTCAACGCGCTGGCGCATCGGGATTATCTGATCAGCGCTCCGATCCGGCTGTTCATCTTCGACAATCGCATCGACATCGTCAGCCCCGGTCACCTGCCCGACAACCTGACGGTGGCGAAAATCAGGGCTGGCAATTCCAATATCCGCAATCCAATCCTGGTGTCGTACATCGCTAAGGGGCTCCTGCCGTATCGGGGTCTCGGTTCCGGCATCAAGCGGGCGCTGGAAAACTGGCCCGCCATCGACTTCATCGACGACCGGGACGGCTGTCTGTTCACAGCGACGGTTTATCGGCAAGAGAGTGAAGGTTCGGTCGAACCCGAGTTCAGTTCGGAGAAACAGTCGATAAAGGTAGAAAGTTCCCAGAAAAGTTCCCAGAAAATCATCGCTCTGATGCAGCGCAATTCGAGGATCACCATAGCGGCTCTTGCTCGAAGCGTGGGTATCACCGATCGGGCTATCAAAAAACAGATCGAAAAACTGAAAGCGGAGGGCCAAATTCGGCGCATTGGCCCGGACAGGAGTGGCCATTGGGAGGTAGTCGAATAGCGGGGGCACGGGGTCACGTGCGCGAACATTCTGTTGGCCGGCGGGGACCGCCGGCGCTCCCAGGGTCGTCCAGCGACTCGAGCGGGTGATTGCGCCGCGCTCCACTATCCTTTATAAAACCCGTATCATTCTGCATCGAGTCGGTCATGCTCAGGATCTACCACAGCAACCGGATGTAAGGTGATTTCTGGCAAAGGCTATACCGGAAAGTCGGGCATAGGTGGGCATGAATTCCCCTCCTTGGAT
>CAIMUS010000310.1 GCA_903844665.1 uncultured Pseudomonadota bacterium | reverse complement strand
TGTCATCCCCGTACCAACATCCATGCGTTAACGGATAACTCATACCCGTAAGTCTCCTACCATCTTGACTAAATACCAGTGCTGCTTACTAGACGTGTAATTGTCCTTTATAACTAAGTAAGGTATCCCTTGTAACGTTATCGTGGTGAAAGCGTCTGGAGCGTTATCCCAAGCATTTAATGGAGTCCTAATAGAAGGAAGGGTCCCTTGTGGATGATTAGTCCAACGAACACGCACTTTTTCCAATAGAATCAAGTCGTTCAATCCAGGATTAGCTGGAAATGGATAAGGATTATATACGTTATTTGCTCCAAAAAAACCTTTATTTGATGATATTATGTTTTCAGTAGGTCCGTCTTTAAAACAAGTTGCATTATTCTCAAAATATATCCCTCTAGTCTCATCAGATGTGAAGCTTTGACCAATTCTAAATGTGTTGTTATTAGCATTCGGAATTGATTCTGTTGCCCAAGCACTTGCAATAATACTATGGGCATTAGCACTACCAGACGAGAAAGGAACAACATCACCAAACCACGATCCTTCAACTACATTCGTGCGATAAGACGCATCATGCCAGATCATAAAAACCATGACGAACCGGCTATCTGCTACTACCCTCCAACGGCGCGGCGTCGTATTAGCAACATTACTACGATATAAAAACTGTTCATTACTATCGTAAAACCCGCCTGTCCCTGTATCCACATTCGACATGGATGAGTACCCACGCAGTTGCGCGTAAGTCCCAAATGTATCCAATACTCGAAGAAAGTAACCCGATCCCGCAGGATCGAGTATCTTAAAAGCTGCCTTTCCAGTTCCGGTATAGAATTTTACATTACCCGACCAGGCTGGATTTTTCCAAGCCGGCGCGGTAATGGTTACGGGTGAACCCGTAGGACTGGCATTCAGCTCTACTGGCACTGCAAACGTTAAAGATGTGCCGCCTGGAACTGTAGCCACTTGCCACCGATCATTCCAACCAGTCTCATTGACACTAGATAGATCGATTATCTGGTTTACAACATAACCGTGAGGTGAATCGTAAGTGGCCGTCGCTATTGTAGACGTTCTTGATAATGTCGATACCGACTTGCTATTAAAACCTATACCCAGGCATTTCTCAAGTAGATTAACTATATCATAGGTGCTGCTACTTCCAGTCACTATCGGCGCATCTGCCATAGCGTCACCGTCGTACCAGCAACCACTTGTTATTGGGTAACTCATGGTCTGAAAATCTTATTCACGCCCGTACTCCAACGGACAGGTATATCTTCACCGATAGGAGAAAATGGTAAGCCGTTGGCGGAGTCAAGATAAACCCACAATGGACTTGTTGATGGAGTGCCAGTATCGGAGAAGATGACAAGAGCAATAATTGTATTTCCACTAACAGCGGTGAAGGTAATATTTGGAGCACTAGCAGCACCGTCTGAGGTAATAAGACGGGTCACGTTTGATCCTACTGCTATCGGTCCAGATACAATACCCGTTAAATCACTGTAAAAACTATGTGCTAGATCAACAGTGTAAGCAGCAGACACAAGTACAGCTTTAATGTTATCGTTAACCCAATCAATAGTTCCCGCCAACATCCGTTGTCTGCAAGAGTTATAGATAATGTCAGCCATTAGAAATACGAGATACCCAAACAAGTGGTATCTACCCTACTGGCACGATAATACAATGGTAAGTTCGCATTTAGCCGTCTGGCTTCAAGGATACGCGCATCGACAGCCGGTCCTGCCAGTTGCGTGAATTCGTCTAACGCTTGCTTTGCCAAAATAGCATTATTAGCGTCAGCATCACGACGTAACCATGCTTGCGAACAGGTTCCTGCTATCAGTGCTGAACGAAACCCATCGGGAATTTCTAAAAACGTAATGGTTAAATCCTCTAAGAATGGTCCTTCTAATGCTAAGTCATCATTCCATACTATTGCATCTTGGTATACCCGCTGTACTGTCAGTAACAGCGTGTCGGACATAATTGGAGATGGATACAGGGTCAACCTGTTCGCTTGGCCATCCTCAAAGTATTCTTCTGGCATTCCACTAACTATAGTCCAGTCGGTACATAAATTCTGCTGAGTTAAACGGTTAACCGTTGTCTTACGAAGTCGGTATCCATCCGACCGCCGCACATCTTCAATGGTGAGAATTAACGGGTTGACCGAATAGGCTCGCTGATTTGCGAGAACATTAATCGTGCAAACACTGGACGTACTTGCACTATCCCTTATCCCACCCGTCCTAACGGCGATTTCACGAATTGCCCAGTTTAGACAGCGACACAGATAGGAATTGTTCCAGACGAGCGACGATTCTACTTCGGCCCGCTGCCACGCTGCAAAAGGCGTTATCCCAGTTGTGATAGGATCGAGATTACCACCGGTATCGTCTAAGCGCTGGCGTATCTCGTCAAGCAAGTCGATAACGTAGATCATTACGCTCCGGATACTGTCCAGGTGCCCATTACGTTTGTCGCTACCCACGTGTCAGCATCCACGGCCAACAGCGTTACCGCATTGCCGATCGTGGATGCTGAGTATACGCTAGGTTTTGGAATTATGCCTTTTTTATAAAGGATTGTTCCCATTACGTGCTCGCTTGCGCAGGCTCGCTAATTATAAGAACGCCAGACCCGCTAACATAATTAGTAATTTTCAACCTGATAAGAGGCCAAGTTATAATTGTTTGAATTCCTGCTGATGCCATTTTACCAGTTAGGACGGCATCTGCCAGGGTTGATATTTGATCCTCCCACAACGTCAAGTCCATCTTCTGCGGACTGTACTGGACCTCATACGTCAAACTTGCTCCAGAAGATAACTGAACCGAAATTCCTTTATTGAAGGCGTATTGGTTCATGGTTGCCCAAGAGGTCTCCAACGTCCCGCTACTATTTCCCACCGATAGGTTGACTCCACCCATTCCGGCGCTGGCCGCAATGCGGGTGACAGTATTGTAGTTTCCTACCGTATTAATCGTGGTATTGTTGGGTCCCGTGATAGTCTCCTGAATGGCGATTCCTCGCCGCGATGTTCCATAAATCGTGAATGTCAGTCCAGATAAATCTTCCGTCGTGGTAAGTGACAGGTGACACTGTTCTCCGAGGGTGGCAACCTCGGCGACTGCCAGGGTTCCATCAATTGTCAAGTCCCCTGCCGTGGCCCGCGTCTGGGAAGTGCAAACGCTGGTCGCAGCGGGTGCTGAAGGGGCGAAGGAATAGGTAACGATGTTTGACATGGCCTAGCGTCCTTTTGACTTGCGAACCATTTTCTTTACGGGGGTGCGGCGAGCAGGAACCGGGGGCCGTGGTACAGGAGGAGTTGCCGGTGGCATCATCCCCATCGGCAAGGCTGGCGGGGGTAACGTCACTGGAGATGGTGGCGCTGGCGCTGGTCGCTTTACCCGCTTCTTTGCCACGCCGAGACCAGCCTGCTGATTCTTAGGATATGAGGAGCGTGTAATCATGCTTGAGTTATCCCGACTAACCCAATCTTAGAATTGGGGTCAGCCACATGCAGCCACACCCAAATTGCTGAGCCGTCGCATGCTGAGGCATTGTCAATAGTCCCCCGCACGTCCCCCGTACTGGTGGTGGCTGGCGAAGTCACGTCTGCCAGGACCAGCGTGTAGGTGGTGTCCACAATATCGTTGAAGTAGGCGCTGATGAAATCTGATTTCAAGGCAACCTTATAAGGAAGACCGAGAACATCATTCCATCCGACATTACAAGCGGTATTTGCTGTTGCGTCACCAGCGGCAGTTAAAGTTATCGACTTAATGTAGAAAAACGCTTTTTTACCTGCCACAGTCCTACTCGCTGTCCCTGCCGTGATGGTGAACAATTCACTCATCGCCTCGCCGTACTTATCGAAGCCGGCGATAGTAACCGTCATGGCAACGACGGATGATGCATGATTGACCGTGACAGTGAACGCCCGTGGTACGGCGATAGGCCAACACAACACACTATGATAAATTACTGGCGTAGGAATGCCCGCATCGTTTAATGGCGCTGTACCACTCGTCGCCGGCGTATAAACAATAGTTGCCGCATTAGGTAATTGCGTACTTCCTGTTGACTTTAGTATGCCAGTTGCATTGGTGGCAATAGGCGAACCCAACAAACACTTGGTAATAAAATCAACCTGAACCCCACGCCGCCCAGTCAGCGACATCAACCCAGGAGAATATCCTCCGCCAGCATAAACTTTTTCGGCGTAACTTATATTCATCTTACTCATGATAGAAAAACCTCAAATCGATTAGAAATCCAATAATAGGAAATGAGTCTGGGAGTGATTGTTTACAGGCTGCCGCCAGAAAATCCGGCGCGCCAATCGGTAACGCCAGGGACACACCGTCTACGCAGAGTAACAATATGGTTGCCGTTATCGTCCTGGAATTGCCGTTTCTGCAACGGAATGCGGTCGATGAATTGAAAACCATAATCCGCGTTTGTCAGCACAAACCACGTCTTGGGGTTGGTTATCCGAGTCATCACGTGCATCGGCTCATTGAATACGCCCAGACTGTTGATGGCGTTTATGTCGTTATCAGGCGTTTGAGTCCGTCCAGTGCTTTTCAGAATACGCTGCCCGGTGTAAATCAACGCCGTAGTTCCAACCAACCGGACTGGTTTTATCATAACCGGAAGCCCTTGGTCATCTACCGCGTTTCGACTGAGAGTGAGCACGTCTTCCAGCGAAGATTCCGATAGGTCAGCCGGAGTTGCCAGCACGTTAGAGCATGTGCCGCCGCTTCCAGCAAGCGGATGATCTGTCGCGAACAGGGCCTTGCCGTCGCCGATAGCTGTCGTGCCAGCGGTGAACCCGTAGTTGATGACGTTGGCGCACAAGATTTCTTCCGCTTCTCGGATACCTCTTGCACCAGACCGTCCTAACTGAATGGCCAGGTCCTCATACAGATTATCCTCCAATGATTCCTCTGTCAGACCAAATTCATAACCCAAGGTGAGAATGTTGTAACGCTGTGTCCAGGCGTCACCACCCTGGAATGAATCGAAAGCCTGTCCTTCGATCTTAACTGGCGCTGCTGGCGCCCCGAACCGCATAGACTGTTCGATAAAAGCCCGCTTCTTCTCGGACTTAATCTTGAAGACCTTCGGGTATTCCAGCGGAAACTCATCGTAACTTACGCCGACGATGGCATCGATGCCCGCTTTCAGATTATTGGGAAATTGAGCTCTGATCTGCGGCATGATTAGATACCTCCAACAGACGACACTACGGAACGCAGAACATGCGCAACGAACATGACTTCCATTTTGGCGTAAGCGCCATAGTCGTTATTCAGTTTGCGTGACAGACCCAGAAGACGAAGCGCTTTTCCGGTCGTTGCCATAGTAGCGCCCACGATATAAGCGCCGCTCATTCCAGTAGCCGTGTTTAGCGTTCCAGCATTCCAGTCAACCAATTGCCCTACGTCCACTTCCGCTTGCGTTGTTGACTGCATCTCAAACACCGTATAGGGATTATCGTTAACCCAACAGACGATGTTGGCTGCGTTAGACTCTCCAGTCCAGTAATTCGACCATTTCAATTCGCCCTTGGCATTGGTGTATTGACATCCCATGAATCCACCGATGTTGTCTTGATTGCCAGCCTCAGCCAGAATCACGTTGCGGCCAGTACCCGACATCTGTACCGGATCACCCTGACCAATCGGAGTGCTATAAGCAGCGGCGATAGTGTACGCCGTTAAAGTTAGGACTGTACTGTCCAGATTCCTGAGCGGCCTCAGCCCAAAAGGACTATTTGTGTTTGCCACGATCTACCTCATTTAATCTTCGGCTACCCTGGAAATTCGGGTAGGTTTAATAGAAAACTCAGACACTCTCCCTCCTGTCGTTCCATGACCCGCAGGCATATTGTCTTTAACGTAAGTCTTAATGCCTTGCACATACCTTTCAGTCTGTGCTGCATAATGCCTCTTATACCCCTCGTTCATTTTGATGGGACGATGCATTAGAACGGAATCGGAGTTGGAAATGACATTACCCCATTGTCCGAATGAGATAACGGGAAAGAAGAGGTCCTGAGATACTGTGTCGGCTGGTCGTGGCCGCCAGCCTTCTTGAATAGACAATGCCACATTCTGAGGATCATCCATCCCATTTATCTTAACGCGAATCCATCGTTGTGCCATTCCGGACAGCGGATCAGGCGCAAGATTCTGAGTAGGAGGAGTCCAGTTTAAATCATCATACGCCTCATGAATGGGAAGATTTTGTTCTTCCGCACTACGAGTTGCATGCAGTTCATGTTGTTCGTCCCTTGGTGGGACTTCACGACTTGATTCTATTCGTGTCTTTCTTTCGGTTGTTTCAGTCATGTTAATCTTCTTTGTACTTCAGCCATTTAGCACGGTCCGCCTTGCTTTCAGGATTGAATCCGTATTTTTCCATCGCAACTAAATCGTCTCGCGTTATCCGCTTCCCTTGCGGTACATCACCCCCTCCACCATCTTGTGAGGCTCCAACCAGTGCACCGCCACCATTCCCCTTGGCGCGACTGCCCTTCTTCACTGGCATCGCCGCTTGTAACCGCCTATCCAATTCCTCGTACATATCCGGATCATGTGGAGAATACCCCTCGGACTGTAGTACCGAGTCGAGCGTGCTGGCCAATTGTGCCCGTGGTGCGAACTTTGGATCAGAAAACCACGTGTTGTCGCTAAGCCATTCCCGTGTCCCCCTGGGTAGGGGCTGTTGCGATTGGACTGGAGCGGGAGGAGATTGTTTTTGCGCTGGTGCCTGAGCGCTTCTCTGCGCCAGTTGCAACCGCGCTTCCAGTATTTCCGCCAGCGCTTCATCCTGGGCGGCGGGATCGACTTCTTCTACCGCCTTCCTATGTCGAATCCGGGCGGCATCATACCGGGCCTTCAGCTTTTCCTCTTCCGTCCTATGACTGGTTTCGTCCAGTTGGGCGTATCGGCGAGAGGTCTCTTCCTCCAGTCGGATCAGTCTTGCCTCCATTGCCGCCGACCGCTCATCCGCTTCCCGCTGCCGTGTTTCCGCTGCTTTGCGGCGAGCGACTTCCTTGTTTATGCGCTTCTGGACTTTTGCTCCATATTCTTCAGACGTTTCTGTGTCAGCGGATTCTGGATGTTCTACGACTTCGGTAGGTTCAGTCTCACCACTGAGTTCAGGGAGTGCGCCTTCGTCTTCGAGAAGTTCGTTAGGGTCAGTAGTCATGCCACATGACTCCTAATTACATCGGGATCGGGAACGACGGCGCCGACTTCATCGTCATTAAGGAGCCGATACCGTGTAATATCGCCGTCTGTCATTGATCGGCCTTCGATCAAAGTGCCTGCGTATTTTGCGAATACCACCCAATTCCCCACTTCGCACCAACGTTGTCCAAGAAATTTGGGATGTTGGTAACATTGCCCTCCCTGAGCAACTACCTGACCCACGTTGCACAAAATATCTTCGTGATTCACCGTTTCCTCTGGTAATAGAATACCGCCAGCCGTTTGCGTTTTTGCGGCCTTCGGCTTAACCAGCATCTTGTAGCCAACCGGAATTACCGGAATTACCGGAATGTCGTCTTCTGGTTCTTTCCCAGTCTCATAAACCACCGCATCTTCACTCTTCAGGTTCACTGTCATCTTCGTAACTCTTTTTTATGATGTCGTTAAACAAATTCAGCGCTGTTTGTAACCCGTGGATTACCCCGGAGCGCCGCTTGTAATCGTCCCAGGAATTAGCCCCGCCTTGGCCGGTCTCCTGTATCCACTTCTCTATTTCCTTCGAGAGTTGTTTCCGATAAGTGGAAATTAGTCCACTCATATAAGCTTTTCTAAAATTGATTCATTGTCTTCACTATTCCACGGGTGCGATTCGGGAGTATAGTGACTAGGTAAATCCTCAATATATTTCATTCTGTGCGCGCTAATAGGAGTGACAGTCTTTAAATAACCGTCTTCGCATTAGTAGGATTGGGCTGTTGCAACGCTTGTTGCCCTTCCTGAGATAGATATTTCTGTAACAAAGCAATCTCTTGCTCTGCATTCGCCCTATTCATTCGAGCCAGCGCCAGAGCATCATCGCGTTGCGTCTGACTGGTTGCCATCATGTCTTTCCGCTGAATTTCTGCGGCGATTGCTGCATCCTTCATGCCACCACCTGGCGCCCCTGCCGGTTGCTGTTCGACTGCAAACGAAGGAGGCACGACACGCTGCGCGACCTGCGCGGCCATGACAGCGATCTGATTCTCAAACTCTGGAGGTAACGGCGGCTGCCCCATCAACGGATTGGACAGTGGAATCTGATTTCCAAAGGAGGCCATCATTGCCAAGTAATAGTCCATTGCCAGATGTTCAGCGATATGAGCGTACACGCCCGGCCCGACGGCCTTTTGCTGGTCAACCGGCAAACTCACCAGATACGCTTGGTGTACCTGAATGTGTGCCTGATGGTTCTGCTCCGGGTACGCCTTAACCGCTTGGCTGGTCTGCAACAGCATATTTTCCGAGATCGGATCGAGCTGGGCGGGCGGCTGCTTCGATACCAGTAGATCATCTGCCTGTGGTACTCGCATCGCCTGCAACAGCCGTTCATAAGCCTGCCGCTGGTCGATGACATTTGGCGCATCCTTCGACATCGTGACCAGACCTTGCGCCATCATCAGCCTCTGGGTGCTACTGACGATGTTTGGGTCCGAGACCGGGACGACATCCACTCGGTCGTCAAAGTCTCGACTCATTATATATTGCTGCTTGCCGGCGACCGCGTAAGGGTATTGATCCGGCAGGTACAGCGGACACAGGCGGGCCACGATCTTGAGTTCTTCCGCCAGCGAGTTATGCACGCGCCGATGGATCGCTACCTGCGGTTTCAGACCCTGTTCGATTCGTGCCAGGGTGGTGCCCACGGGAACGCTGGTCGTGTTATCGCCCACCAAGTCCTCGGTGGTCCCGACCAGCCGCCGCATCAGCGTATCCAGATTCTCCAACAACTGCATCAGTGTCGGCGACGGTTCATGATGCGGCATAATGAAAAATGCGTTTTTCAGGTCCTCCGCCGTCGCTTGAACTTCTGGCCAACTTCCCGGCGCGGGCAGTGTGGCTGGATCAACACGGGCATCCCTGGTTCTAAAGCCCCCTGGGTTGTTTTCCCAATGGGCCGCATCCAACAGTGCTCTGAGGGCACCCGTTTCAGCACGGGATAAACACCCGGCGATGTGGAGCAATCCAAACCCGTAGAACCCAAAACCGGGCAAGAATTTATAATGAACGTAATTTAAAACTGCCTTTTTGTCCTCATCTTCTACATCCCAATTGCGTCTGATCGATAACACCTCCCTTCTGTGTCGTTCTATACTGACGATATAGGGTAATGCAATTCCTGTCTGTTCTCCTTTATCGTCCGTATCCTCAAATCCCTTTAGATCGAGATAACACATTTGTTCCAGGATTACGTGCTTATTAAATTCCTGTGCAAACCCTTCTTTATGCTCTCCTGAAACATTATCAACTTCCTGCTGAAGAGTATGATCGTATTGACCGACTTCGTCGGCAGGTTCTCCGGTATCAACCCTCCTGTAAATACCCGTTCGCATCAATCGCTTTAGATCGTTTTTAGAGAGTTCGACAATATGAGTAATCCGTGGGGTAGCGCGTAGACTCTCAGCCCGATAGGGAACAACGATCAGTCCAGGTTCGATAAACCGACTGGTAATCTTCTTTTGCAAACCATCATAATACACTTTTTTAAAACAACTTCCTGATAACGCCAATCTAAATAATAGGCTATCCATTGCTTCAAAAGCACCATCCATTAGTTGAGTGTACAAGTAATTCAGATAATCCTTAACGCGTTCCGCTTGTGCTTGCAGTTCTTCCGTGCTGTCTCCCAGTACGATAGTTTCTGCCGGCCCACCAGCGGGCCAGACTTCCGCCATTGCACGGGCTGAAAACTGAATAACAGCCTCGACCAGGCCGGGATGTACGATTCGGCTAGCGCCTTTAAAGCTCGCGCCACCCTCTGTTCTCTCGGATATTCCGAGTAACCTTATCCCTAATGCCTCGCGTTCAACCCAGTCCGCCCGGCTCTGCTCATCAGATTCAAACGTCCTGATTACATCGCTCGCAATCCCCATTAAATAACTTTCATCTAGGGATTCAGCCAGATTTGACGTAAACTCGACATTAATGACTTTCTTTAACTTGCTGGCAATTGCATTTTCTTCCTCCGTTAAGAGGTCAGAAGAGGCCCCTTGACTTAAAAGCCCCTTCACTTGGTCTTCGTCAGAATTCATAATTTAAGCATGAAGAATTAAGCCTGTTTTGGTATAATGGACGCACCAGCCGGAAGCGACAACTCCCGACTGGCACTCCCCATCTCACGTAGTTTGGTTACGAAAAATGAGTGATTCAAGTATATCAGTTCCCGCAGTAAAATGCTGCAAAAAGTGCGGTGTTGAGAAATCTATCGCTGAGTTTCACAGGGACGCATCTAGGAAAAATGGATTGTATCCTTACTGCAAGCCATGTCAAAACACATGCAACGCCATCTCCGCTATCATCCACAGGGAGAGAAAACTCGCCCGACAAGCCATCTATGATTCTGAACGTAGGGAAGAGAGACGCGCCTACTTCGCCAACTACCGTGCTAACAATAAAGAAAAGGTCCGCGCCAGCCATGCGGCCGACTATATTTCCCACAAAGATGCACGCCTAACAAAAGGTGCCGCTTATGCGGCAACACATCGAGAACAACGCAACGCAAACTACCACCGCTACCGTTCCCGAAAACTTGGCAATGGTGGATCGCACACCGCCCAACAAATACTCAGCTTGCTAGAAAAGCAGATCGGCAAATGCGCCTTCTGCAAAAAAGATATTCGTAAAGGCTATGAGATAGACCACATAACCCCACTACTTAGAAACGGAAGTAACGATATATCGAATCTTCAATTACTATGCCAATCTTGCAACAGACGCAAGAGCGCCAAAGACCCGTTCGAGTTTGCCAAACAAAACGGAAGACTCTTGTGAGTCCTACCCATACGCCGCCCCATGCTCCTGTTTGTTGTCCTCAGCCCATTCATTTGATCGAGGCGGCATCGGATAATCTGCTACCCACGGTCGTGACATACAACCATATCGAACCATGTCGGCGGCGTGATCTTCGCTGTTAGTATCAAGGTCTTCTGGTCGACTTCTATCATGTTGGAGCACTGGTATCGTTCTAATCGTATCTGTACAGGTGTTGTAGAAGAAAATCATAGGGATACCGTCCTTGTTACCCTTCAGGCGATTCCTAACTTCATCCCATCCGCCAAGATGTCCGCGCCCTTCGCTCAGCCGGCGATTGTCCGCCCGCCGAAAAAATACTCCCCGCTGAGAGAAAATTTCTGCCCGACTCGGACCACCATCCCGTGCAAAAATTGATGGATCGGCTACGCTATACTCAATTTTCTCTTCGCAATCACGTTTAATAATCCCCCTCGCAACCTCCTCAGTTGTGAGCTTCAGACCCACATTGGGACGACTTGCGCCATACCACTCCCTGTACATAATCAGTGCGCCCCTCGGATAGCGGGGTATAGTGCCATCTGAAACGGCAAACCATCCCACGGAAAATGGTGCCGCCGAACCCCAGTCGAATGCGCGAAACCGTGTCCAGTACGACGGAATCCTAAACGGTTTTATTACGTGTAATTCTTGCACCCATTCCTCGAAGAACGCGCCTTCTACCGCGTTCCAGTCTCCATTTAACCACGCTTGTACTAACTTATCGTTCCCAACTAAATGCAATCTTGATTCATATTGCGGATCACTCTGCATCAGAATTTTATTTTGTTTTAGTTTTGATGGAATAAATAACCAGCGAATCTTAATTCCATGTGACAATTCTAACCATTTTAGCCGTAATCCCATTGGGCACGGATCGATGTGGCGCTGTTTTATCCAAAATTGCCCCGCGCCTCCAGGATTTCCTGTTAGAATCATCTGGGTTGGTATTCCAGCGGATGATCGTAACGCGCCCCATAGTCTGTCTATAGGAGATGGGTCTGGATATTGGCCAGCTTCTTCTACGCAAATATCACTAAGATTCTGACCTTGATATTTATCAGCATCCATCACCACTCTTAATGGCCTAAATCTAATTCTTCCGCCAGATGCAAAAGTCCACGTCTTTTTTTGATCCTGCCATTTCGCTCCCAATTTAGGATAAAACTGTTGACTACGTGCAATAGCATCATCCAACATTGGTAGTTCTCGACGAAATAAAATCCCGTTGAAGTTAATACCGTATTTTTTTGCTTTTATCGCCCACTTCCCCAAAACGCCGTCCGTTTTCCCCCCACCCCTGGAGCCACCGAAAAAAATTAAAGGCGTTTGAAAATCCACCAACATTTGTTGCGGTCCAGGCTGAGGTGCCCAAACCGGATCACTCGTCACTACTTACCCCGTGTTTTTCACACGCTTCCTTTTCACTTAATTCCTGTGTTGGCGTATCACTAATTGTTGCATCTTCAGATCGGGATTCAGTTTGCTTTCCCCATCGATCTGGATAGCGCCTTTCGAGATACCACGCATCCGCCTGCCAAACTCCATTCTGACCTGCAACTGAAACGCGGGCGACACGCGATGCCTCTGCCTCTGCCTCTGCTTTTTTTACAGCCTTGTAAAATTCTAAGTAGGGACCGCTTTCTGCCTTCTTCCCTGTCTTCATCCACAGACAATAGGTACTATTGTCGATACCCGCCACAGTAGCCGCTACCGAAAAATAATTACCCGCTGCAAGAGTCTGTGTGAATAGCTCCATACACTCTGGGGTCAGCTTTGTGGGACGGCCAGCCATATTACCCCTTTCTCATCTTCCCAAGCGTCTTAGCAAGATTCGCCTGGCGTTTCGTTTTCGCGCTGGCTCTACTGCCCGGCTTAGTAACTTCATTCGCATACTCAGCAGTAGACTCACCAGCACGCTTCGCCTTAGCCCGGAATGCTCCTGGATGTTTTATTGCCTTCGCAATCCACTTATTAGCCATCACAAACTCATAAACGCAAAAACCCGCTTTTGCGGGCAATAGGATACATCTGAGCCGACTTTCGGCGGCGATGATAGGGATGGTGTTAGGGGTTATTTCCCTACTCGCACAACATTATACAGGAAAATCAACTTGTCAACATTTATTTTTTCCAAGCAGGTCCAGCACTTGCGCCGATACCGACTTCGACGCCCGCTCGATACACCCGCGAGCACGGGCCACCCGGCTATCGTACACACGCAGATACTCAGTTTCGGATACTCTCAGCCTCTGCGCCCGGCGAGACGGACTCGGCGTTTCAGTGCCCTCTCCTCGACAAGCACTACATCGACTCTTCACTCCGTTCGCAGCGATCACAATCCCGCGACCGCCGCATGGCCGGCAGAGATCGTGGAGATACTCATGCAGGGCGAGAGCACACACACGCTGGATCATCGAGAGCGACTCATGTGACCGGGTGCGCCGCACCAGCAAATGCAGCACGGCTGGCTGCACACTCAGATCGTCCGACCACTTCAGACGCCACAGCAGTGAACCCAGCGGGTCCGCGTGGCCAAGGGCCATGACCCGATCTATCGCCGTTTCCT
Organism: uncultured Pseudomonadota bacterium; assembly: GCA_903844665.1. Taxonomy (GTDB): domain Bacteria; phylum Pseudomonadota; class Gammaproteobacteria; order Competibacterales; family Competibacteraceae; genus CAIMUS01. The sequence goes on along the minus strand of CAIMUS010000310.1, from coordinate 48,203 downwards.
GGTCGGGATCATGCTCCAGGTGGGTGGAGTGCAGTGCGCGGACAACGCTGCGCTGGATACTCATTATATATATGTCACTCCGCCCAATCAGGTCGTATGTCGTACAGCCCCAGATTGAGTGCCTTGGCTAACTTCCGAGCCAAGTTCATGCCGGGCTGCCGGATGTCCCGCTCTATCTGGGAGATATATTGCGCCACGGTGCCAACCCGTTCAGCCAACTCCACTTGGGTGAGATTCTTCGCACGTCGGGCGGTTGCGATGATGTTCATGCACTCATTATATATAGCAGTATGCTCCAGCGTCTACATTTTTTTTCTCTCCTACCCTTCCTACCCTCCGCGCCCAAAAATATTTCTCGAAAACGCTTGACGGTGTATAGCAACATGCTCTACACTGTACTCGTAGTAACAACACGGTAGAGCAGGGACACAGGGATGACGGGCTTAAAACGGAGCGAACACGGATACCCCCCACAAGCTGATGCTCTGGGAACGAGGGGCCTGACAGAACCCGGAAGCCGGGCACGCAACCGGTAAAGTCAGGGTTATGGCGATGGGAGGAAATGCCCATCGCTCGCACGGATGCACCTATGCACATTCGCGAGAGTGTGCATAGGCGGCCAGGCTGCCCGCAGCAGCCTATCGACCCAACAGAGGAAAACTCGATGAGCACCACTACAATGCAGCAACTACTCGACATGTATCCCGACGCTCCGATCCAGATCATCAGCGGCGAAGGCGAAGGCGCAGGGACTGTGGAAGATTACGACGGGAGGGACACGGTGGCCGCGATCCGGGCGCGGCTCGAGGAGGAGCGCTGCGGCGGCGACCGGTGGGCACGCGCAGTGATCTACGAAGGCGAAAATGATTACGGCGAGTTCGGCGCGGATCTGGAAACGGGCGAACAGCGCCCATGGGCCTGAGTTCCACAGCCAGCCGGCTGTCAGAGAGCCGGCGAACGGTGAGATTCTCACCCCAACCCAACCCAACCACGAGGAACCGCCATAATGTACGCAAGACTGACAGCAAAAGATAATGGTGAATTGGTAAATGTTCTGCTCGATGACGATGAAAGTGGACCCTCCTTCACAATATCGAAGGAATGCAAAGAGTGGGGGAGTGCACCACAAGACAACTGCAGGGAGTGGGAAAAACTCTGCAACAAAGCCGGACTGGAAGTCGATCGGGCGCATATACGCCTAAACGATATTCTCAGACAGGCAAACATCGAAATTTGAGTCCCACAGCCAGCCGGCTGTCAGAGAGCCGGCGAGCGGTGAGATTCCTACAAGCGGCGCTGCTATGGAAGTCGGCGGCGCCCACTAACTTAACCCAATACCCGGAGAGCAAACATGAAAGTCGTGAAAACAATTGCATCAGACATGGGCGCATGGACGTATACATTCGATACCATGGGACGAAACGTACATATACTCGGAGTTCGATTACTCGGAACTCGATATGTTGTGCGGCACGCTGAGTCACTACGACATGCTATTCGGCATGTGCGGCTACGGCTACATGTGTCGCGCCGATCCTGGAGCTTGAGCCTCGTCGGGCATGCGGAGCGAGAGCGAGATTGAGTCCCACAGCCAGCCGGCTGTCAGAGAGCCGGCGAACGGTGAGATTCTCACCCCAACCCAACCCAACCCCAAACCAGGGTGAATTAATGAACATCGTAAAGAAATTCAGAGACGAAGAGCATGCTTCCTTATTCGCTACTGCTGCAAGGAATTCATTATCACCGACAGCGGTAATAATTAAAAAAGGAAATTCGGTATCCATCGATAATATCGGGCCAGACGACTGGCAAGAATTCATGAAATATGTGGAGAGCGAAATGGAGGAAGCGGCAGGACCAGAGGGCGGCCCCCCTGGTATCTTATACGATCCACTGGATTGAGTCCCCCAGTGCTGGCGCGGTCAGAGCGCGCCACCGCGGTGAGATTCCCTCACCCCCAACCCAACCATGAGGAAAGAGGTATGAGAATTACCTTAAGAATAGAAGCAAGGGGATTGTGTTTAATCCGCGACCTGACAAGTATAGTTAGAGCATGGAGGTACGAACACGCGGGGTTTTACGCAAACCATCCTACCGCCCCCCCTCCGAATTGGGAGGGTCTAGACCCGCTAGATGCGAATGCACTCTGCGGGGGAGCACGGAATGTGTTTCTTCCTGCAGCAGAAGGCCTCCCTGTACGGGGATACCGATGGCTCTCCAGTGCAGGGAACGATCATCGGATTTCCATGATCGCCGAGAAAACGGCGATCATCTTCTTTCAGGGCAGGCGGCATGGAAACAGGTTGGCCGAATTCATGGAGAAATACGAAGGCGTGTCACGGGCGCTGGAATATGTCACCAGTGTCCCCGATCTAACCCCGTGGGAAGTGTCTGGCCCCATGGGGCGAGACATGTCGATCCAAGACCCTCCTCACGCATTTTTGAATACGGGAATAGATAGCCCCTGGTACAGGGGGTACGGGCAGGACAATTTCGAAGGCTCCAACTCGAACGCGCCTGCCTTCAGTATGAAGGATAAAAAAGTCGGATGGATATACTATCTGAACCAGGATTTTGCCCCGCCAGGCACAGAAATTGCGTGGGGAGAAGTGGACCCCACACAATAACCACAACACGAGGAAAACGACGATGAAAATGCACGTAAACCCCATGGTTTCGGACGGGCAATTCACTATCGGCTACGACGCGGACGGCCGGGCCGGACAATGGCCCGGCGATCCTCGCCAGCCACCAGGTTTAACCCCACCCCACCCGCCCGGCCCCGCGCCGGGCTTTTCATTTTAGGAGAATCAGGTGAAAGAACAACGCCCGCAGCCAAAGTACAAGCCCCGCGTGGTCGAAGTGCGCGCGGCGCACCAATCCATCGAGGATGAGGCCCCCACCACGCCGCCGAGCATGGCGTCACCAGCAGTCATGGTAGAGACAGTACCTGTTCTGCCGCCGGTCATTCTCATCCGCCCATCGTGGCTGGACCTACCGGCCCAGCAACTGGTCAGCCGCCTAACACTGCTCGGGGCCTGCTCGATCCCGGCAGCCATCATTATCGCCGCCACGGTCCACGTGGCATGGAGGCTTTTATGAGCGAGTTCATCGTCACCTTTGGCTACGGCCACGACGACGAACGGCATGGAAGCCTGCGTAATTGCGTCACAAGGGTAGAGGCGCCATCCGCGCTTGATGCGCGAATCGCCATTGTCGCGATTCGTGGCCAGAAATGGCACCACATTTACTCCAAGGAGGATGGCGAGGAAATGATCGCGGAATTTTCTCTGCGGGAAATTCCCCTCGTGGAAATCGATCCACAGGTCGGAGACAACCTGTGAACGAGTTCTTCATCACATTCGGCTACGGTCAGCATGACGAGGCGCACGGCAGCCTCGCAAAATGTGGAACCTGGATTACCGCGGTGTCTGAGAACGCCGCCAGACGAATCATCTCCGCTGTTAGGGGAGAAAAATGGTGCAACAGTTATTCTCGAGAAGAGGGGGCGGTGCTGATTGCCCGCTTCGGAATCCGCGAAATTCCTTTCAATGAAATCGGCCCCCAAATAGGGGCCAACCTGTAACGAAAAAAGGCCGGGTAAGCGCTACGAACGCTCCCCGGCCTTCCAACCACTCTGAGGACACACGCATGAATGATACCACACCCATCGATGACCGGGAAGACGAGCCCGTGTTCACTGCCAGGGACTGGCTTGACGATGACGACAACAACCCCGATCTACTCGCCGAGGCGGTTGAAACCGAGGCGAACTATGCCTATTTCGAGGAGGTAAAATGAAAGCACGCTTTACAATCATTCTGGACATCGATCTGCCTGATGCCGGCTCCTATCCAGACGGTTCCACTCCAAAGGAAATCCTGAAAATCTCTGGTGAGGTTTTAGAGGAGGCGGAATGAGTACATTTAGAAGAGCCGAACGGAAAAAGGCGAAATTGCGCGCCGCCATTTGCGGCCCTGCCGGGGCCGGGAAAACCTATTCGGCCCTGTTACTGGCCCAGGGCTTAGGCGGTAAAATCGCGCTCATCGACACCGAGCGCGGCAGCGGCGAACTATATTCCGCGCTCTGCGACTATGACGTGGCGCAGATCACTGCGCCGTACAAGCCGCAGAAGTACGTGACGCTCATAAAGGAAGCGGCGCAGGAATACGATGTCCTCATCATCGATTCCCTCACTCACGCGTGGGCTGGCGAGGGGGGCGTGCTGGATATGCACACCGATGCCACCGCCGCACAGAGAACGAAAAACTCCTACACTGCTTGGCGGGACGTTACCCCCGCTCATAACGCACTGGTCGATGCCATCCTGACGGCCCCCTGTCATGTTATTTGTTCCATGCGCTCGAAAATGGCGTATGAGCAGAGCGATAGCGGCGGCAAGAAAACGGTTCAGAAACTCGGTATGGCTCCAATTCAGCGCGAGGGTATGGAGTACGAATTCACGCTGGTACTGGACGTAAACCAGGAGCATTACGCGGTATCCACGAAAGATCGTACCCAGTTATGGGATGGCCGTGGGGAGCGGATCACCATCGCGCACGGTAGAGAACTGCGAGATTGGCTGGAATCGGGAGTTGTAACAGAGACTCCCCCCCCCCATGCACCCACTATTGGCGCCGGATCGAGCGCCCATAAAGCGCTGGAAGCGCGGATCGGGGAGCTGGGACTAAATCGTGATGGTGTAAAGGCTTGGTGCACCAAAAACTGGGGTGTAGACCACCTCCCGGACTTGACAGCGCCGCAACAGCGGGACTTGTTGGCCCGGTTGCCGGGATTCGCGGTGACAAAACTGATGCGGAAGATTCCGCTGATGAACGCAGACGAATTGAACGCCATCATAAATGATCCTCCTGCTTGGCTCAAATTGCTCCCGGACATTGGTGCCGTCGTGGAAGCGGCCGACCAGCAGTTGACTACGGAGGCAGAGCCGACAGCATGAGCGCCACCGACCCGGTCATTCTTCTCCTCGGGAATATTCCAGAGGAGGTTGAAAAGACGAAAATCCTGTCGGCAGGAGAGGGACTCACTGTGCGGGAACTGAACGCGTTCATCGTGGATATCCGGCGGCAGGCGGCTGACTTCCGCCGTCTGGCGAGCGATCGCTACGCTATCGCCGATATTCTCTCGGACGAGGTTCGCCGCCGCGCCGAGGAGCTCGATAACCACAACAGTGGCCTCAGTTTCCGCTGCGCCCGAGTTCAGGAATAACAAAGGCATGGTTCGCGAGAAATCCCCGAGGCGCCGGCTGTCTGGCAGCGGCGCGCAGGGCCGGGTATCGCTGACGTAGCAATCCGGCGGCCGACTAAGTCCATGCCACTGCCAGACACACCACACCCCCACCGCCCGGCGAAAGCCGGGCAACAACTGAGGAAAGCCACGATGAGTAAAAAGGCAAGACGGGTAGGTATAGAAATAGCCCACCTGCTAAGGAGAAAAACGGAGATAAACGGAGAGATGGAGCGGCTCCTGTACGAGATGAAGGAATTCATCAGGCGCCGCGGCGAGGAACCGTTCGATCTGACCTGTATAAATTTTGTCCGGCACGCCATCCGCCTGTTTGAACTGGCGGAGAAAAAGAAGGAAATGAAAAAAATGCGGAAGAAGGGAGAATAGTCATGTTGCCGTGTGAGAGCTGCGCCTACAAGCGCTGCATACCAGGGGATGAGCACATACAATGCGAGTTCGATTGGAGTGAAGAGCCAACGCCAAAATTTAGTGGGAACTTCATGCAGCAGCGATGGTATCTGTTCCCGTTAAATTACGATCCCGTGTTGGGACCAGAGGCCTGCAATGGATTCAGCAGCCAGGACCAGGCACATGTTGCACCAATGAACCCGATGATGGAACTGGTCGGGTTACTGGCAAAACGTTTGTGACACCACACACCGCCCGGCGAGAGCCGGGCAATAACGCGGAGGAAAATATGGACAAGCTTATTACCTTACAAGTTGAGTTGGAAGACGCAAAAGTGGATTTTGAGGAAGCCACGGAGTCTGGCGATCTGGAAGTTAGGCTTGAAATTGGCCTCCGAATCGAGGCAATTGAAAATGAAATTTTACGGGTATCGCTTCTCGAAACTGGCGGGCTCTGAACACACACCGCCCGGCTAGAGCCGGGCAACAACTGAGGAAAACGATGATAATCTCTTTCGCATGGACCAGCGCACCCCTAATCGCTGGGCACAAAACGGTAACGCGCAGAGACTGGACAGACAACTATGCCAGTCAATTCAAGGCAGGGATGCTGGTGGATGCCTACGATAGGCAGCCCAGATTCAAGGGAAAGAAGATTGCGCTCATCCAGTTGCAGACTGATCCGATCCTCATGGCGAATGAGGATATGCCAGACGAGGATTATGAAGCGGAGGGATTCGGGTATCTGGCAGAGCATCCAGAACTCATACCGAAATCCTTTCAAATAAGGCCAGGAGAAACGATGTTAGACCGGTTCAACTTGTGGCGTTATGGGGACACCGGCCTAATGTGGGTGCTCCGGTTCAAACTTTTGGAGGTAATATGATGGAAAACACACCCCCACCGCCCGGCGAAAGCCGGGCACAACCGAGGAATGAATGATGTTAGAAAAACCCGAATGGGCGAAAACGTGCGGCATGGATGGATATGGAAAATGGGCATCCTTCAGCATTGAGGATGAACAAGGCAATAAAATCACGCAGCGCATGCGCTGGATTCAACCCGGAACTTTCCTGATGGGATCGCCGGAAAATGAACTGGGACGCTACGACGAGGAGGGTCCCCAACACTTGGTGACCCTGACCCAGGGCTTCTGGCTGTTCGATACGCCCTGCACTCAGGCGCTGTGGCAGGCCGTGATGGGAAATAACCCGAGCCAGTTCCAAGGAGCCGACCGCCCGGTGGAGCAGGTCAGTTGGTGGGACTGCAAAGAATTTATAATGCGGCTGAACAGTCTCCTTCCAGGACTACGCCTAGACCTACCAACCGAAGCCCAGTGGGAATACGCCTGCCGCACCGGTACTACCACTCCCTTCAGCTTCGGCGCCAATATTACCCCCGAACAGGTAAATTACGACGGCAACTATGCCTATACGAGCCCAGTGGCGAGCCTGCCGACGAATCTGTGGGGTTTATACGACATGCATGGCAATGTTTGGGAATGGACCCAGGATCACTGGCACGAAAACTACCGTGACGCTCCAAGTGACGGCTCAGCCTGGATTGACAGTGACGCCGGCGCGCTCCGCGTCATTCGCGGCGGGTCCTGGCGCGTCAGCGCGCGTCGCGTGCGCGCGGCGTACCGCTACGGCCGCGACCCCGGCTACCGCTTCGACAGCCTCGGTTTCCGCTGTGCCCGAGTTCAGGAATAGCACAGCAGCTCCAGTCAGGGCAGGCGGAGCGCCCTGACTGGAACACTCACAACCACACACCGCCCGGCGAGAGCCGGGCAATAACGCGGAGGAAAATATGGACAAGCTTATTACCTTACAAGTTGAGTTGGAAGACGCAAAAGTGGATTTTGAGGAAGCAATGGAATCTGGAGAGAGGGAGACAATTCTTGAAATGGAATTAAGAATTGAGGATATCAAGAATTTAATTTTGCGCGAATCCCTACTTTCAACTGGAGGCCTCTAATGACATACCGCCACACAAGAACGGGGTGGGTATCCGTCGCTGATGGCGGAATACAGCACGGGATAGGGATAGAACATGTACACGCTGCTGATGTGCCGGACGTTGACCGGCACTCCTATCAAGCGTCCACCGCTTTAATGCGCCACGGCCCGCGTTCCATTTTCTCATCCGCCGCCAGTAGGCGAGTGATGCGGGAAAACATCCTGCTATGAGCAGGACGACAAGGCGGGGGTGCCCCATAACTCCGCCAACAGGGTAATCTGGTCTCTGAACTCTGTCCCAGTGAGACCCTGTCTGCATCGGCAGCAAAGAGAAATTCCCCGCCCTGGCAGGCGGCGGCAATTGTCTGCCATTCTCCTCTGGTGGTTATTCCGGCTGGTTCATCCCCTGGGCCAGCCGGCTTTTTAAGGTAATAAAATGAATGAAACTTTGAATGCTGCGAAAAAGCTTTTGAATGAACGGCACCGGATCGATTCTCGTTTTTGTACGTTTCATTCAAGGGATTACGCAATGGAAATATGATATAATTTTCGCGGCGGTCAAGTGTCGTAAGCACTTGACCGCCACTTCCCAAATTACGTAAACAAGGTACGCATAATGAGCAATTCCAGTCTAGCAGACTCTGCAACAAATATAAAGCGATGCACCAGGTGCAACGTTGATAAATCCAGGGCTGAATTTCATAAGTATGCACATTCTAAGGACGGGTTATGTTTCCATTGCAAGGAGTGTGATTACATAGCAAAAAAAGCGTACCGGGTAGCGAATCCTGGGAAGGAAAGAGCATCCACGAATGCCTGGCGGCTGAAGAACCTTGAAAAGGCATTGGCAACCGAAAAGGCTTGGAGGGTAGCAAATTCTGAGAAGCAAAAGCAACACGCTAAGGCATGGCGTCTAGCAAATATAGAGAAGGATAAAGAAAACAAAAAAACATGGAGAGCGGAAAATCCTGATATGGCAAAAGCAATCGCTGAGAATTGGTACATGATGAATCGCGAGCATGTATTAGCAACAAGCAAAACTTGGAGCGATTCAAATCGCGATAAAAAAAGAGTTCACGGACACTGCCGACGAGCAAGAAATCATAACGCGCACGGAACCCATACAGCCAGCCAGATAACCGCCTTGCTAACTTTGCAGCGTTTCCGGTGCGTCTATTGCAAAGGTGATATAAAAAAGAAGTACCATATAGATCATATTATCGCACTTGCAAAAGGAGGGTCAAACGATATAAAAAACATACAATTACTATGCCCGTCATGCAATTTAAAAAAAGGGACGGCTGATCCGATCACTTTTGCAAAACTAAACGGACTTCTTATATAAAGGTCCGTTCCTAATCCTTGGAGTTATCTTCATGAATACAACGTTGGAAAATGCCAAAACTCTTCTAAATCACAGGTACAGAATAGACGTGAAGGATTCAGGCGCGATAGCCGAGTACAACCGACGATGCGCAACTCAATTGATTCACGTTGTCGCTGAATTGGAAAGCCAGCTTAGGCTAATCGCTTTTTACGAAAAGCGCATCAAAGAAATGAATGCAAAGCGAGAGATTTATGATTGAAATTTCCGCAACTTCTGAGATCAATGAAAGGGAATTTGTTGAGATAAAACAAGGAAAATATGGAATTAGATTAGAAGTTGTTAGGGAAAATAACATAGTTTCAATTCCGGTTAGTATTGAAACTTTAGAATCTATACGTGAATGTATCAATCAATTTGCGTGGATTCTTGACGATAACCTTCGCAATCAGAGGTAACACCATGAAAACTGTTTTTGATATAACCAAGGTTTTAACGCAGGGTATCATTGAAAGGGAAGTGCTGGCGGATGAGGATACTGGCGACGTTATTGTGAAAATGTTAGGAGGATACAATAATAAGAAATATCTGCACAAAGGGCAATGGACTGAGGATTTAACAGTAGCAAAGGAATTTGCTGTTTTAGAGAAAATAAGGAAAAGACGATTGCTAATGGGACAGATTGAAAAGTTAGAAAAAATGGAAATAAAGGTTATCATGCTGAAGAAAGAAGAATTATGATTCCACGTCCCTATCAAACCCAAGCCGCTAATGCGATTTTGGAAGCGCTTGAGGCTGGTAAAAAACCTATTGGATGCCTTCCAACCGGATCGGGAAAATCGCTAATTGCGGCAATGGTTGTTTCTCAGCGTCCAGGGCGGACACTGGTAATAAGCCACCGCAAAGAACTGCTACAGCAGGATATGGACGCGCTTTATCGGTGGGACCCGACCGTATCCGCTGGTATTTACTCTGCCGGCATGGGCCGCCGTGATACGCGGGAGCAGGTGATATTCGGGGGCGTGGCGAGTATTTACAAACGGCTGAGCGAATTGCAAATCGCCGGGCAATTCCAGACAGTGCTAATCGATGAAGTGCACGCTACGCCGTTTATCGGCAGTGATGCAGTGCTTTACACCACTTGCCTAAGCCAGTTACCGCTGGCAGGTAGGTGCGGGCTGACCGCTACCCCGTATCGATTGGACGGCGGCAGCATTTATGAGGGTGAGAATGCATGGTTCGACACACTCGCTATCCAGATTACTGCCAGCGAGTTAGTGCAGGAGGGTTATCTTTCTCCGCTCGTAAGCGTCGGAATGCAGGAGCGCATTGAAACGGATGGTATAAAAGTACGGCAGGGGGATTTTGTCACGACTGAGCTTTCCCAAATTGCTTGTGACGCCGACTTGGTTGAGAAGGCTATCACAGAGCTGCTCTATCGTGCTCGCGCCCGTCATCACGTGCTGCTGTTCGCCGTGGACGTGGCGCATGGCGAACTCATTAACAGCACACTGCGAGAGATAGGAGAGGATGCCTACTTGCTGACTGGCCAGACTCCTGCCGACGAACGCGCTGAGTTGCTGGCCCGGTTCAAAGCCGGCGAGATAAGGTGGCTGATAAATATCGGAGTGCTCACCACGGGATTTGACGCGCCGATATGTGACTGCATCGCCGTGATGCGCCCGACATGCTCGAAAAGTCTGCACGTGCAGATGCTCGGCAGAGGAATGCGGATTCACGAGTCTAAGGCCCGCGCTGGGTGCCTGATCCTGGACTTCGCTGGTAACATCGACCGCCACGGCGCCCTGGACGGGCTGATCGAAAGCTATAAGCGGCTGCCAACGGCGAAGGAAAAGAAGGAGGAGAAAGAACGGACTGAAGAGGCGCGGGAGCGCCAGCAAAGGCAACTGAATCATGGCCGGGTGGCGTCTATCCTCGATCCCATGACGGGCTTGCCGCTGGAAATGCAAGAGGTCCAGGTACACCGGGTGGCGTACTCACTCACGCCCGCAAAACAGCGGCCCGGCAAGATGAACCTGCTCGCTACCTATTTTTGCGAGCACGGCATCAAAGTCCGGCAGTGGATATGTGTAGAGTATGAGGGTCGCCCACGCTATCACGCTGAGCAGTGGTTCTTCCGGCGTGGCTTGAAAGCGCCCACTGATGCGGACGCCGCTATCGATCTGGCTGAGGCGTCAGCGCCCACCCCGGAGAGTATTTCGATAGTTCAGGAAACAGTAGGCGAGCGCCAGTTTCCCAAGATCATATTGGAGCACTTTGCGCCGGTTCAGGCTGAGTTGCTGGAGTCTGAGGAAACGGCTTGACCATATCCATCCTGTTTGATATACTACTTAACTCAACTTATAGGAGAATACCATGAAGCTTTACATTGTATCTGAAGTTGCAACCATACTCAGAAGGAACCCGGAGGTTATCCGCCGCATGGCCCGAGAGGGACGCTTAACGGGTTCAAAAAATGGCCGTCCATGGACGTTTACCGATGATGATATTGACGCCTTTATCGAGTCGGGACGGCAAAAAACAAGCCAGGAGAAGAAATAATGACCCCCATCGAAAAAGATAAGATTCTACCCGAAACTCTGATACGCAAGCTGGATAGAATTATGTCGGAAATACCTGCCATCATTACCGCCGATCCAGCTATGTCAGATAAATCGAAGGAAAAGCTTAGCCAACTATATGATTCACTCCTTATTCTAAAAGAAAGACTGGAATCATAATAATGACTCCCAAACCGCTATCTATCGACACATCCCAAACAGAACAATTCCTTGAGTCTCTGGAAGGACCAGGCTGGAAAACCAGTGTTTTTGTTTGGCAAACATTTGACGATAATAAGTTAAGGAAGAAAACACTATCGGAGGAGTCGAAAAGGGCTGGTGTCGGCAGCGGCAGGGACGTATTAGCTAAAGTAATCTGCGCTACCTGGACCGACACACAAAAAAAACTAATCACGCTAAACCTCAATGGTGCTGGAATTTATATTGCCGGCAATCGTTGTGTTTCCGGGAGAAAGATTGAAAACCTAGTCGGTTTTAGAGCGGTATGGATGGACTGGGATAACCCAGACAAGTCACCACCAGAAGATGAAGACTGGCCATTAATCCCCCACATAAAGGTACAGACCAGCCCGGGTAAATTCCAATTCTGGTGGCGCGTGAAAGACTTGGATAGCACATCCCATTGGAGATTAAACCATGCCTTGGCGATGATGTATGACGGCGACAAGCGCGCTATTGATGCCGTTCATGTCTTGCGGGTTCCCGGGTTTTATCATCAAAAAGGTGAGCCAACCCTATCTACCCTGGAGTATTCGGAACCGTGGGATGGTGGGGGTTACAGCGTTGCGGAAATGCTTTCTAAATTCGGCGTTGAGGAATGGGAGGGGAAACGAGCGCAGGCTGAAAGAGAACAGAAAGAGGTAAAAAAAGCTAGTTCTAAATCATCAGGCAGATCATTACCCAAGATTCCTCTGGAAGTTGAGAAGGCGCGAAGCGCTCTTGGTTTCCTATCTGCTGACGATAGGGACTTGTGGCTAAAGATAGGAATGTCCTTAGCCAGTACTGGGCAATCACAGGCATTTTCGATATGGGATGAATGGAGTCAAACATCTGATAAATATGATGAAAATGACCAGTATAGGGTATGGCAAAGTCTCAGGGAACAGAAAGGCGTAGATCACGCCAACCCAATCACGTTAGGAACACTTTTTAAGACAGCGAGAGAGTCTGGCTGGATTCACGTTTCTGAAGATTGGGAAGCGCTATTGTTGAGAAATAAGGATGGGGAAATTAGAGATTGCCCGGCCAACTTAATACGAATTCTATCGAATCATTCCGATTGGAATGGAAGGATAAATCTAAATAAACTTTCCTGCATCACAGAGATAGACGAGCATCCAATAACAGAGAAGTCCATTGCAGATGTTTCGGTATGGTTGGCCACTACGGTAAAGGTTGGCGTCCGTAATTTAGGGCATATTTTTGAAGCGATAAACGCCGTTGGTTCAGATCATAGTTACCATCCAATCATAGAAATGTTGGAAGAGTTGCCAGAATGTGATGGTATTAACCGATTGGATTCAATGTTTGCGGATTTTCTAGGCGCTGAGCAATCGCCTTATACGGCATTCGTGGGACGAGCGCTATTGTGCAGCATGATTGCCCGTGCATACGAACCGGGATGCATTATTCGATTTGTACCGATCTTAGAAGGAAAAGAAGGAATAGGGAAGAGTCGATTTGTCCGCGACCTTGGACACCCCTGGAGCAGGGAGGTATCGACCAATGTGGAAAACCGCCAAGCGATAGCTGAAGTCATCAGCGGCGTGTGGCTTGCCGAAATGATGGAAATGGACGCGCTTAGTAAGGCAGCTGCCAGCCGGATCAAAGCATTCATCACTACCACCAATGACCGCCGCAGACTTCCCTATGGCCATGTCCCCCTTGACTTTCCACGTACTACTGTTTTCGTAGGCACCACTAACCCGAATGAAGCGGCTGCACAGTTCCGGGAAGAGGATGAAAATACACGCTTCTTTCCGGTTGTAGTAACTGAATACAACCACGATGCATTCATCGCTGCAAGGGACATGCTATTTGCCGAAGCTAAAATCTATCTCAAAGAGCATCCAGACACGTGGTGGATACCACCTCATGCCGCTACACAGTCGGCAGTAGAACTACGAGAAGAACGAACTGCACAAGACCCATGGATAGGCATTATCTCTGAATACTGCATGCTGCCAGATCGAGAGGAACTGCGGATGCGCGAGGTGCTGGAACTTCTGGAAATTCCTATCGAGCGATGGACGCGGCAAGCAACAACCCGGATAGGAGTTATTCTGAAACGGATAGGATGGTTTCCCTACAGGCAAGAATCCACAGATATGGGTAGGGTTAGGGTTTACAAGAGACTCGTGGTTAGAGGTAAGAGGTAAGAAACTGAATCGTAAGGAACAACCATTAGGTTGTTCAAGTTGTGCGGGTTGTGCAACATAAGTTATTGATCTTATTATATATACACAACCTAACCAACTTGAACAACCTATTTATAGAACATACTATAGATATTTAAAATCTGGATGTTTAGAGTCCAAAAAATGTGTCATCAAACATTTGTAATCACTATTTCATATTTTTGTATAAAGTTTGGGAAATGGGGTGTCTGGTTGTGCAGTTGGAAAACTTATTATAAAATCATAGACTTATGTTTTTTGGGCGTTGTGCAAGCCTAAAGGTTGTGCACTAACATACTTATCCAACCCGCCGTTACCATAACGGCAACTTTATGATCGACACGAGGTAACCCGATGACGAACAGTTGGCATGAAAAGACAGACGCTCCAGCCCCCCTGTGGCACTCCTGCCCGACGCACGGAATACCTCCAGAGAATGCCTGGGGATGCCCGGAATGTGTCCGGGAGTTGCGGGAGGAGAACGCTAACCTCCGACGTGATGCGAAACAAGCCGCCTACTACTTGCGTCAGTATGCCAGACTACGGAACAGCCTGAGAGATACCCAGGATACCTGGGATACCCAGTGGCTGGTGCTCGTGAACCTGGCAATAAGGCTCGAAAAATACACGGAAGATTACGAAATGGGTCAGCGTTCCAGAGGGAGTTGAGTCCCCGGAAGGAGGAACCGTCCCGCCGGAACTGAAGCAAGCGGCTCAACTGCTGGAGTGGGCACAGAAGCGGCAATTCATTTATGCGAACCCCCACCCCAAAAAAAATATTTCAAAAATATCTAAAATAGTTGTTGACAGCTAGAGCAACTTGCTCCACAATGTCAACCATGGAGTAGCAAATGTAAGGCGACAGGATTTGTCTTCACCCCCAAACCAATGAGGAAACAACAATGACCGAGATTCAAGCATGCGTATTCTCCCAGATGCGAGGATGGCATTGGGAAAAATACATGAAAGTGCAGGATTGCAAGACAAGCCACATCCTGCGCAAGTTGCGCAGAGGCAACCCCGACATTGAATTCCGCGCCGACGAGATCGAGACGGATGCGGAATATCAGCAGCACCAGCGCCATGCCGACCTGTTACACAGAGGGATGGCTGCGGCATGAAAAAAGTCATCACTCATGCTGAAAATAAAGCCGTCCCCGTCCGCCAACATGAAGTATCCGAAAATTACCCATGGTGGGTACTCGCTATTATCCTATTCATCAGCGCCGGCTGCTCGATACTCTTCGCCATCGAGATTTATCGTGCGCCATGGGCAGACATTTTTGAGTGGATGGGAAACTACAGGGCAGAGTGCATTTTGCTAGGCACCGGCATAGCCTGCGTTATCGGCGGCATCATGGCCGCAAGAAAAAGTTGAGCTACCTGAAATTTTGAATTTTCGATAGGCACCCCGGCGAAAGCGGCGAAAGTATTGCTACCTGTTCCGGCTGTTTTCGCCGTTTTCGCCGTTTTCGCCGTTTTCGCCATAGGGTTGAGTCCCCGGCTTGAAAAATGAACCGCGTAATCCATTACTTGTTCATTTTTCATTTTCGCTTTCAAGCTCCGGCATGAAGGCATGACTCAACCAGATTCAGCCACCACGCGCAAGCGTGACGGGGCTACGTTAGTGAGAGAGTTCAAGAACACACTCTGGGATGCTTCCTCAGTCCCAGACCCTGTAACCAGATCGTTAAACAGCACGGACCGGGTCAACGGGCAGTGCGGTTTGGACGTGCTGCTCACTAACTTTATCGAGGGGACCTTTTACGCCTTCGGGCGTGGTGTAAACCAATGAATTCAGTATTTGTTTTAAGCAGTATCTTGAAGCCACTCATGCCTTGCCGCCCCGCACGGGCAACGCGGTTGCTGAAAGCGGGTAAAGCCGCTGTTTATCGCACGGCGCCGTTCACGATTATTCTTAAAGACCGGGCTGACGGTGAGACGCAACCGATCGAATTCAAGGTTGATCCAGGCAGTAAAACTACTGGGATTGCGCTGGTGGGGGTATTTCCCAACCAGGGCCGGGTAGTGCTCTTCGGTGCGAATCTTGAGCACCGCGGCGAGGCTATCCGTAAAAACCTGGCTGACCGCCGGGCGCTACGCCTAACCCAAGCAGGAGAGTATGCAAATGTGGAGAACTGGGATAGTTAATGAGAAATGACAACCAGATGGGGTACTTTGCATCAGGATGATACTCTACTCCTATTCGTGTAGAGTATCATCCTGATGCAAAGTACCCCATATTGGGCTGGACCGATACCTTTCCCACATGAGGTAACCCGATGAAACCCAAGCTTATCCGTAAATCGACTCCGGGGCGCATCCTAGCCACGCGGCAGTTCCAGGCACCCGTACCCGACGATGTTAAACCGATTAATGTCAAGCTTAGGGAGTGCCCCGCCAAGGCGTCAAATCTTCGATTTGAGACCTTGGTGGAAAAAAGCGATACCGAAGCCCCGGCAACAGCGCCAGCGGCCTCCTACGCGGCCACGGCAGGCCGACTGCTGGACGGGCGCACCTGGGAGGAGGTGCCAGCATGAGAATCTGGTGGATGGCCACAGACCCCCCACCACGGCCACGCCGTGGAAAATCAGGCGTTCCGCGCGCACGCCGAAGGGCGGAACGGCAACGACGGAGAAAACCATGAGAACCACAGAAATAAAAGAAGTAATTTCGAGAAAGCGACATTACCGTGACTGGTGCAACGAAGCGATCCTCCCGGGAGACCGGTACATCGGTTGGACACAGTTCGATGACAGGCCGAGTTGTAATCACTTGCATCCTGAGTGCATGGAGGCGTTCGAGGAGTCAGACGAAAAGGAATTTGATAACCTGAACCCACGGGGCTGCAACTGTGATTGGGATGATCTTTGCGCCCGATGCGAGGAGCGCCGGGCCGCTAACGCGCCGGAAGGACCGCACCCATGACGATCTCGGTCCTGTTCTGTCGAAATGACAGCATCTACAAAACACTGCCTGACGTAGATGTTTGGGATGCCGATAGAGATGCGCTGCGCTGGCCAGGTGGCACGCCAGTAGTGGCACACCCGCCGTGCCGGGCCTGGGGCAAGTTGTACAAATTCGCGCATCCAGATCCCGGCGAGAAGGATCTCGCCGTATGGTCCGTGGAGCAAGTGAGGCGATGGGGAGGGGTGCTGGAGCATCCAGCAGGATCGAAACTATGGCCGCACATGGAGTTGCCACACCCAAGACGTAAAGACAAGTTCTATGGTTGGACACTCCCCATAACACAACTCTGGTGGGGACACCGGGCTGGGAAAGCCACGTGGCTGTATATCGTGGGATGTCTGCCGAGAAATATCCCGCCTATCCCGCTACGCCTGGACGAGCCGACTCATGTCATATCGACCAGCCACGGCATGAGGAAGGGGATGCAAAGATACCGAAAACACTGCTCGAAAGCCGAGCGGGAGCATACGCCGATCGAGTTGGCGCGCTGGCTGGTGGAGTTGGCGCGGCGATGCGGCAATTGATGCCATTACTATCATAGGGAAACCAACAATCGGCGCTCAGATTCTGCGTCTGAGCGCCGTACCGAAAATAAAAAAAGCTTGACTTTGGCTACAAATATAGTAATATGTAGCTTACAACACACGCGACACACACACTGAGGTGATAGCATGATAGAATCCGAAAAGGTAATAATACCTAAAGGGAAATTCAAGTTTGAATTCCAATTCGCTCCATTAAAAGATATGGCGTTTATGGCTGTATTGAGCGACAGTAAAAAACGCGGCTGCCCAACGTGCGATGGGCTTGATCCCAAATCGTGCATGCGATGCAAAGGGAAAACCCGAATGTGCGACTGGCGCAGAACCGACGACGGCTGGGCGCATCTGAAGACAAAGCCTATAGGTGATGAATAATAAAAAACGGCTCCAAGTGTGGATCTCTCCCGCCCTGGATAGGATGATCCGAGAGAAAACCAAGGCTGATCGTCGCTCGATTTCTACGACGGTATCGCTTATCCTGGAGCAGTATTTTGGCGATTGCACCGCCACGCCGGGTAGGACGCCCGGCGAACTAACTTGGAAAAAGTGATATGTAACTTCTCAATAACCGGGGGCAAGACGCTGGACATGAGCCTGCCATTGATGGCACAGTAGAGCTATGAGCAAGCCAGTGCAGTTACCGGACATTCCCGAAGGTACCTCACTGATCGGACATCGTGCACGCACGCGATTCCACCACTGCCCGAGCTCATCCGGCAGCAGGCTGCCGTTCCGCAGGGAGCGCCCTGACTTATTGAGAAGTTACAGTGATATGTGGCAACCCATTGAAATTGCAGTACGAGGTCAGGAGGATACCTCGCGAACCTGCTGGCAGGGATGCCAGCCACCATTTAGGCCCGGGTTGAGTCCCCGGCTTGAAAAATGATTCACGAAATCCATTTCGCGCCTCATTTTTCATTTTTGCTTTCAGGCTTCGGCAGGAGAGCAGACTCAACCAGACTCAGCCACCCCTTGAAAAAGTGATGGGGCTACGATGAATGTAAGCGTTAAAGAACGCACCTTGGAATGCTTCACCAGTTCCAGGCGCTGCAACCTGCCAGTTAAACAGCACAGCACCGGGTTAATGGGCAGTGCTGGCGGGATAGTACCGGCATTCATCATTGTCGAGGTGACCTTTACCTGCTTTGACAGTGAGCGAGTAATCGCATGAATCGAGTCTTTGTACTGAGCAGTACCAAAAAACCGCTAATGCCATGCCATCCTGCCAGAGCACGAGAGTTGTTGTCAGCAGGACGTGCCGCCGTTTACCGCGCGGCGCCTTTCACGATCATTCTGCAAGATCGTGTCGAGGGCAACGTACAGCCCATTGAATTCAAAGTGGACCCCGGCAGTAAAACCACGGGGATAGCCCTGGTTGGCGATCAATTGATGGGTGAATTATGATGCAATATGACGACTTTCTGAATATAATGGAACCTCATATTAGAGAGTTCCTAATCTCACAATACCATGAGGGTGGTTATGGATTCTTTGGAAGCGAAGCGCCCCATCCTGGAGTTAGAGGAAGGTGGAAAAACTTTTCGGTTGGAGTTTTCCGCTGGGAATTAAAATCGAATGGTAAGGGATTGAAAAAGGGGAAAACGATAGTCCGTGTTAATGGAGTGGCAGATGATCCCGATTTGGTGTATAAGGTGGCAATGGAATTGTGCACTCGGTTAGAAGATGGAGATAAGTTTGATTTTAAATCTATATCCTTTGGTATGTGGCCGTGAAATTTACACAACCAGCCCCATCAGAATTCAAATTTCCGAGCGATGAGGTAATACGGAACCCGTACCAATTGCCCGATTGGTGGGATAAGCCCGTAAAATGGAATAAAGGGAAACAGGATAGAATTGGAGGCAGGCCGAAAAGAGGAGAGCAATCCATACGGGAAAAGATTGTAGCTATTTTAGGCCATTCATGGAAAACAAAAAAGGAACTTGTTGAAATTTTAGGCCGCAATCCAAAAAGTGTTACTGAGGCGGTGCGTCTTGGAATCAGCTATGGCATTTTCGTTCGTAGGGTTAGGAAAGGGGTGGAGTATGAGTATGCAAATAAAACATAATATGAATGATACGTCTCCCGATCACTACGCCTTGTTAGGCATTCAGCCATATCAAATAATGAAAGCCAATTTCAGCCCTGCCGAATACTCTGGCTTTCTACAGGGTTGCATATTGAAAAGGTTATTACGCTTTCGGAGAAAAGACGGCGTACTCGATCTGCGGAAGATGCGAGTTGAGTTAGACGAATTGATTCGATTTGAAACGGAGTGCGACGGTGGCTAATAAAGTTTACACGTTGATTTATCCTGATGGACGCGGGTTTGAGTGCCGCTTTGCCCAGGTTATGACTCGTCTTGAGCGCGACTTCGATTTACAGGCATCAAGGGATTTAGTGCAGAAAAGGATTGCAAAATATAAAGATAATCGAGTTGCCGCTGAGGAAATAGCACGGCCCGCAATGAATCAATCGGAAGCTGGCACCGTTAGATGGAAAAAGGATAAAACACCAACACAACAACCCTATATAGGGGTGGAGGGATTTGATGGGCCGGTATCAGCATTGCGCGTATGGAAAACACTGGTTGTTGAACCTGGACTGAAAGGCCCCGGGCGAGACACGATAAATAAAAGGTTAAAGCAGGGAATGAGAACTCGAAAGGCATTGTTGGATTCCTATTCAATAGGGAGGCCTAAAACTGGACCGTTATGCAGGGATGAACAAGTAAAAAAAATGAATGAAGATAAGGAAAAGGAAAGGAAGAAAACAGCAATGGAGATAGATGAAATTCTTAGCCGAGTTGAGAATCACGTTAAATTAATGGAACTGACTAAATGCGGGAATGAGTTTCCTCCGATGCGGGATTGGGTGCCTGATCGAAACTTCTACCGGAGACAGCCGTTGTGAAAAGATTGTGAAAACGATTGTGAAAACGATATTGAGTTTGGGCGCAGGTGTGCAAAGTTCAACTCTGGCTTTAATGGCTGCGGCGGGAGAAATCACTCCAATGCCGGATGCGACTATATTTGCAGATACGCAAGCGGAGCCTAAGAGGGTATATGTCTGGTTGGATTGGCTAGAAAAACAATTACCGTTTCCTGTTTACCGGGTTACGAAAGGAGATATGACGGCGGAAATGCTCAGGATTAGGAGTAGGAAAAATGAACCGGAGAAAGGAGATTGGGCAAGGTCATTAATTCCGTCTTATGTTAAAAACAGGGACGGAAGCAAAGGAATTATGCAAAGAGTTTGCACGCATGATTACAAAATATTACAGATAGAAAAAAAAGTAAAAGAATTGGCGAATATAAAGAGAGGAGAGAAAGAGATAAAGGTAACCCAATGGATAGGCATATCCTTAGACGAAGCGCATAGGATGAAACCGGCAAGACAGCCGTGGATTGTGCATAGATGGCCGCTAATTGATGCAGGAATGAGACGGAGTGATTGCCTTAAATGGATTGAAAGTCACGGATACCCAAGGCCGCCACGGTCGGCTTGCATCTATTGCCCGTTCCATTCCGACGTGGAATGGAGAAGGTTGAAAGAAGAGGATCCTGAAGAATGGAATAAGGCCCTAGAATTTGAGAAAAATCTACAGGAGGTTAAAGCGAAAACGCACAATATTAGAGGAATGCTTTATCTGCATAAATCACTTGTCAACCTGGATATGGTTGACTTATCAACCGCATCTGAGCACGGGCAAGCCGACTTATTCGGTAATGAGTGCGAAGGAATTTGTGGAGTATAACTATGAATGAAGTGAAAGAAAAGAAAACCCTATCGGCAAAAGGAAGGCGAAACAAAGGGCGGGATGGACGGTATAAGTTTAGACTGCTGTTGGAATCGAGAGACTGGAAAGTGACAACGACAACTGAAGGTAAGGACGGAGAAGACTTACTCGCTACTGATCCCGATGGCGTTGTTTGGGCGGTTGAAGTGAAAGATGTAAAACTAATCGATCCCAAGCATTTAGTGCAAGCGAGGGAGCAGGCTAAGAAGAGAAAGGCCCGATGGTTTCTAGCAAACCATCTTCCTGGATACGGAGGTTCATGGCTTGTGCAAAGGCGGGGTTATTTACCCTGTGTCTGGCATGCTAATTGTGAAACACTTGGAGACGACGAAAATGACTGAAAGTAGCACGTATTATGAATTCAATCGCAAGGGGCTTCAAGCTGAAGCTGTCAAACATCTGGAAGAGTTGGCGTCAAAGATGACTAGACAGATTGATCTAACGCCCATTCCACAACCAACCCGAGAGAATGAAATGAATTATTTAGTGTATGACCTGGAGATAGTGAAAGCAATTCCAGACAGAAAAAATCCAAATCAACGCGGTATCGAATACTGCACCGGCTGGTCTGACCATACGAACATGGGGATAAGCGCCGTCTGCGCTTTTGATGCTTATGAAGACCGTTTCAGAGTATTCTGTGAGGATAACCTCAACGAGTTCCAGCAATTGCTGGAGTTACGGTATCCACTTGTTACATTTAATGGGATCGGATTCGATGACAAGGTATTGTCAGCTAATGGAATTATTGTACCTGTAGGTAAAAGTATTGATTTATTGCGCGAGATATGGAAGGCCGCTGGATTAGGTCCAGAATACCAGTATCCAACTCATGCTGAATATTCCTTGGACGCTATTTGCAAGGCCAATGGACTGCAATCTAAAACGGGAAACGGAGCAAAAGCGCCGATTGATTGGCAGCAAGGGAAGATGGGGAGCGTTATCGATTATTGCCTGAATGACGTGATGATTACCCGCAATTTGTATAGGTTGATCGTTAATCATGGGTTTTTAATCGATCTCAAAACCAATGAAGAATTGGAAATAAAGTTCTAACCCGATGCCGATCCGACCGGAAAATAAAGCACGATACCCGGCAGACTGGAAACTTAGGAGCCGATTCGTACGCTTTTACCGGGCGAAGAACCGTCGCGAGTTGTATTGACAGTGGCACATATCTTTAACCACAATCCAGAAGCTGCAAATTTACTGAATCTAGCGGCACTTTGCCAAAAATGTCATAATAGCCACGACGCTAAAATGCGGCGAGAAGGAAGGAAGCAAAGAAAAAAACTGGAAAGTGGGCAATTGGAAATTAGGTTTTAAAATGAAGGTAATCGCAATGACACCACAAGAAGAGTTTGAAAACTGGTATCTAAACGCGGTCGGGATAACGGTACAAAAGGCGACACGAATTGGCGTTTACGACTTGAGATTGATGAGGAAGGCTTTCATGGCCGGCAGGGAAGCAGGAAGGATGGCAAAGGATAAACACATTCCTCCCAGTGTAAAGGAATTCTGGAGCGAAACAATCAAGGAAGAGAAAAGGTTAAGGGAGGGGGGAGAGGAATGACCTGGCGTGAGAAAGCAAACGGCGAATGGGTAAGCGATGATTACACAATCACAAGAGACCACAACTACAATCACCTTTTGACCCATACCGTGACCGGACCTATCCGAAAATACCGTCTTTTGTGGGGAGCGCAGCGGGAAGCCGAGCGGCGAGCGGGATATATACAACAAGAAAATATGCTATAATTTTTGGTGTAGGTATGACATGAAAATACCCTCTTATTTTATCCTGTTAATATTCAACATGTTGGAGAAGATAATGACGCAGTTATCCAACTCGAAGGAAAGCTTACCGTGGTTTCTGAAAAATTGGATGCCATCGGCGATGACACGACTTCCCTTCTGGCAGCCATCGAAGAACTCAAGAATGAGTTAGCCGACGTTACCCTGCCACCCGGCGCCGAAGCCAAGAGCGTGAAATGATTCATTTGCGAAATACCCTACTGCGTCAATGCGACGGGAAAACCAATGAATGAAGATGAACCCATCACGCAGCGGGTAATAACTGAAGTTGAACGTGTAGAAGAAAAACGGGAAAACTCACGATTCCGCCGCGCCGATGACAAAAGAGATTGGTGGGTTAAAAATATATCTATATTCCTTTTGGGATTATTGGCAACGATTGTTGGATACGCAATCATGTCGATCAATAACGTAAGAGACATACAAAATAAACACGATATATTTATAAATCGGCTTGTGGCAGATGTGTCTTCCGCCAATTCAGATATAAGGAGCTTACAGGAAGCAAAGAACAGTTCATCTAATTTAGAGAAACTTATAAATGGGCAAATTTCACTGATGCAAGACAGGATTGCCGAACAGGATAGGCGTTGGCAGATGCAAGGAGAAGGACTGATCGCTGGTAATAAGTCTATTCATGATGCGTTGCAAAGGATAATAGAAGTCAATGAAGAGTTGGCGTCTATAAAAAGACAAATAAGAAGCCAATCGGATCAAGATGAAACCCCATTAAATATTCCGAGTTACAAAAGGAAAAGATAATGGATACGATTATCGATGCTGAAAGGCAAAAGATTTATATAAATACGTTCAATGAATTTCGCAGTAAATTTACTCAACTCGTTGAGGAAAATGCGGAAATAAGGATTCTTTTGGCCGGAATGGGTGCAAGCGTTTCTTCTACACAGGAGCGCATAGAGGAACGATTAAAGGATATTGCCAGTGCGCTTCGAGAATCTATAGAGTTCTCAACTGACGTGCAACACATTAAAAATCATATTGATGAAATGAAAAATAGACTTGATGAAAAAAGAAAAAGGCTGGAAGAGTTTGAAATACGCATTTTAAAAATTCATGATAATTTATTGACGGATGAAAATATCATCAGAATAGAAGGAAAATGGATTAAAATAATCTTACTCATCATGATTGTTCAGGTGGTGGCTATTACATACCATTTGATCTTTTCATGATGGACAGATTAAGGGGTGGCGCTTGTCTGGCGGCAAAGCCAGTTTGCTAATGAAGAATGGAAAAGAGAGAATTGTAATGAACATTGACATAGACGTATTGCAACATTTAATCGATGAATACCTGCAATCTCCTGGAGTATCTAATCCTCCCTATGTAGACGAGTTGTTGCGGAATTCAGCGACGGCTATCGAGCAACTTAGTCAGCGCTTGGCTGTTGAACGCGCCAAAGTTTTATTGGCCAAGGAAGTTGAGTCCCCGACTCGCGCCGGGATAAGGTGACTTCCTATCACCTTTCCCGTCGCGTTGGCTGGCACTTAGGGCTGCGTTGCCGGCAAAGATCGGCGCTGATGAAGGGGGAGGGGATAGCGCCGATCTAGGGAACATTTTTTAGAAAGGAGTGTCGGTAGGAGTGTCGGTAGGAGTGTCGGTAGGAGTGTCGGTAGGAGTACCGGTAGCGGTAGGAATGCGCATACTTTCATCGGTCACGCCGTTCGCCAGGTTTTTGGTGAACCACTGAGGCCGCTTCCCTCTCCCGCTCCAGGTCTGGGACGGGTCATCCAAGTTCTGGTAGACCGGGGGCGCTTTCTGCCGCGCCTTATTTTCAGCCAACAGGTCTACGCCAATTTCTTTGGCTTCGGCATCAAACTTTGCTTCAAGTTCTTTGCGCGCTTCTGCAAGTCGGTTTGCCAAGGAAACTTTGGCAGCATCTTTTTTAGCATCAACAAAATCGTCGATATTTTTACGGATGGCAATAACCTCCTGGTAGGTGAGTGTTGAGAGAATCTCATCAAACTGGTAATTGAACTCTTCAAGGCTAATCACCGTTTAAACTCCAAGCTGTTAAAGGAGTTTGTAGTATAGCATGATGATTTACTGATGCAAAGCTTTTTTTAAGGAATCATTAGCGCCAGATTGCGCTGGATAATTGTTTCTACCTCGGAATTGCCTGCAGGATCGGCGGGTATCAGGTCGGTCTTCGCCTTGACCGCTGCCAGAGTTGCGCCCTTGCTGCCCGATGGATAGGAGTAGGGATCGCCCCAGAATGACCGCACCAAATCGTTCGCGATCACCGTAGAAATGCCCCCGCCACCTGTAGTTGGCTGGACACAAGGCGACGTACCATCTGATCGAGACAACACCACGTCATCCGACTGCGTCGCCGACAGCGCTGATAAATTATCGATCTGGTAATCCGCCAACGAAACGTCCACAATCCACCGCTTTGAGTTTTGCGCCGTCCATGCTCCGAAAAATTCCCGCATCCCGTCCGGCAGCATGGTGACGTACAACGTAAACGCAACCAATTCTGCACCCCACCATGTTCCGGTTCCATCTTTTATGTCGACTTGAATATGGGGATAGTCGGCAACGAAGTCAGTCACTGCCGATCCGTCAATCAATAACTCATTGGCTTCAGGCCATGTCTCCCAAGGGGCTGAGATGACAACGTCGCCGGCAGATTGAACAACAAAAACTGATTCGTAGTATTTAGAGTAAGTCATTCCGCTATTAAGGTACGCTTTCAGTGTTAACGTATCCCCTACCCTCGCCCCCCCTCCGGGTTCGATTGTCATCGATTTCGAATAACCGCCCGCCGCTATATTCGTGACAAGATCAAGCTCCGTCGATAATGTCATATTCTGCAATAGTACGCTCGCTCCGGCTGGAATATTAGGGGCGGTAACGGCAATGTCGTGTGAAAGCACCACGGTTATGGATGGCCCTGAATTTACATAACCCACCCCCGGAAGTAGCTTCACAATCACGCTACCGCTGCTCGCGTTCACCAGCGTAATGGTTCCCGCCAGGTTTGCGCCCCGCAAGTCATAGGTTCCCGCCGCCGTAAAGGTAAGCGTTGTCACGCCCAGTTTCGGCGCATAGGTGCCGGGGGTATCAAATCGGATTGACTCAGCATGTCGATATATCCAAGTAATATAACTGGAGCAAACAAGAGTGAATGATCCCGTGATATTGATCCCGTCCAGCGTCCTGATGGGCACGGCATAGCCCATATTGCTTGCCTGCTCCGCCCACCAATTAGCCCTATCCAGTACATCCTGATCCGTATGTGCACTCGATACCTGGATTAAACTCGTCGCGCCGGTGATTGTAATCCCAGTCATTGCACCAGCAGCGGACTCTGTCGCAACTAGATAAAGATATGGTGTAAATGTGATAGTGGAGACGAATTTATCTTTAAACTCTGAAACTAATACATTCTCATAAAACCCGTATTTCCTAGCTCTCACAGTCACCGGACTCAGCGTGTATGCTGATACATTAAAGTTTGCGTCCGTTTCTAATGGATTAAACGCGAAATACCTTCTTGGCACCGTTACTGTCGGAACAATTCCGCTAGAGTTGGAAACGGCGGTTTGCACTATCCCCGCAGAATCAGTAAAAGTCAATTGCGCGCCATTCACTGCGGCGCCATTCCCAATGCACGTTAAATTAAGTGTGTACTTTTCATAAATACGCGCCGCCGTGTTAATTCCTACGGAAACCGAAGAAATTTGCACACGGCTAAATTTCGGCGTACCCGTCCCCGATACGGAGCACCTACACCGGTACCACAGCGCCGCAACGCCATTTACGGTAGTCGATGTTAGCGTCCCGGTTTGACCCAAATAACACCTCCCAGAGACAGTAAAATTAGCCGTCGTATCATAAAAGTTTTCTACGGCAACCCACACCGATCCATTCCAATACTCCCAAACATAAACTCCATCAGCAACTTGTGAAGTAATCGTAAAATCTAAATGGATACCACAATACGCGTCCTCAGATGAATGATACAGATAAAGAATATCACCGGCTGTAACGGGAAGCAGTACATCATCTGTCGTTACATTATTCGCGGCATTTGTCACGTCCGCAAATACCCCACCGAAATATGTGAGGCACTTCGTCACATTGGCTAGGGCAGCCGACGCACGTGAAACCCCGACGGGGAGCGTCTCCGACTGGTCGTAAAGAGCAGGTGAGAAATTCACCAGTTCCAACGTAAAAGTGGAGTTGGAATGAAAGAGATGGAGCACACTTTGCGTTGGCGCATTGTAGGTGATATTTTTTGGCGCGCTATTTCCAACTGCGCCCACCCCATAGAGCTGCCCGACGTTTGTGCCGGTATTTGATATTCTCATATTACTAGGAAATTGAGACGGGAATGAACTAAAGATAATCCCCCCCGGCATCGTGGCCCCATCGGATACTAGCGATGCCTGGAAATAGCCGCTGCTCCCCAAAAAAGTCGGCTTAATCCACTCGCCTACATTCATGTTTAGATAGGTGCCGGCCTGCGTTTGCTTTTGTCCATTTACGGTGGGCAGCGCCCATCCAAAAACGCCACCATACACTTTCGTATTGTCCGACTGTACCAAGCGCGCCTGGGCATAGCCACAAAAGAAAAACGAAGACGCCTGGGCATAGCCATCCGTTCCAACTTTTGTTCCAACTGTTAGGTACGACATATTCCAACTCCCCTGATAAGCACCGCAACCGCTCATAATGACTTCATTTTGGGATACCAGCCGGCTACTTATTTTCCAGAAACAGCAAGGAAAGGTGTAGATGTTGCCATTGCTAGTTGCAAGGCACTCTGGCGCGTTTGAATTCAGATATGTGTAAATATCTGAAAAATGCGCCGGCGACCCATCCGACGATCCGGTCACCTCTACCTCCCCATTCGATATCTGAGCGCGTGTCGTTTGATTCGCGCCGCCTTCGGTAACAGTGGTAAATGAGACTATCCTACAGCGCACCCAGACTGTAGATGCTATCCCATTTACAGGGGCAATCCACATCCCGGCCTGCACTGGGAATCGCACACGTACCGCACCAGTAACGGCAAATCCATTCGACCCGTCAGTCAAGTTATGGAGCGCCGTCCACGTGCTAGTAACTACGTTATAGCACTCCCATGCTAGCACAATCCCTATCCCTGCCATTGCTGTTCCGATATTAAGATATATGTTGGAAATTGGCGCACCGGTTATTCCAAAATAAATGGCATCATTAACCGCCGGCGCATCCGAAAAATAATCAAATGCGGCGTTCGCTGTCAGATTGGCAGAAAATACAGTGCCGCCAGAAGAGGCTTGATAAACATAGCCTAAATTAATCCGTGCGGTGTTATAGGTTACGGTGGTTGCCATTTTTTAGTCCATCAAGTCAAGAGTAGGTAAGATTAACACGATTAGTCCATGCAGTAGATGATCCTGTATCGCCGGATGCTGTCATTATCGTCAGTGTGGCCGGGTTCCAACGGCGGATGTGCCATTTCTCCCCAAATAGAAAAAGTGAATAGCGATAAGGCACGGATTCGGGAGATAGTTGTTGAAATATATACACATCGCCTTTCGGCCCTGCCGCACCTTGCGGCCCTCTTACCACAGTTTCAATCACTGCCGGCCTATTAGGAACCAAGACATCTACTACCGTGTTTGAAATTCCGGGAACGATACTGACAGTATTAGGACTTTCAGGGATAAGAATCTCTACAACTTGAGGGCATGTCATTCTATCAACCCTTTCTTGATAATGATATTCCCAATCACATATTCAATTGTTTGATCATTAATAACTGAACTCACCACGCTGAAGTTATCAAGCACAACGTAATTGTCACCTCCTGGTTCAGTCATTTCCAACTCCAAAGGATATGAACCCTCTGTATATGTTCTTGTGATTGTCTTGCTCACATGTATTGAAACCTCCCCCACATTATTGACTGTGATATTGGTTGGTGTAGTAGTCGTACTAAGATCGACGGCGGGAGATGGTCCTGGTCCCACTTGAAGATGCGCACCATAACCTGTCAAGTCCATCACCGTGCCGTTCCCATCCTTGAGCACGAATTTAAGCGTGAATGTCTGGCCCTTGTCGATTATCAGTTTCGGTTTGCTCATTAATTTTCCAGTTAATCGAATGCTGGCCGAGTGCGTTTAACAACACTCCGCGTTAGTTCGTTTTCAATCGTTTGCAATCTGTCAATTTGCGCGCGCTTATTCGCTGGAGAAAGTTGCGTATTACGGCGTATCACATCCATATTATTGCGGATCAATGTTAGTCGTTTACCGGCTTCCTCAAGCTCGTTCCGATATTGCAGCTTTCCCCTGTTTTCATTAAACAGTTGTTGTGCTGCCTCTTGCTTACCCTGGGTTTGGTAAGAATTAATGGTGTTGTGAATCTCTCTAACCGCTTGACGCATATCATACAGGTCAGTTTTGCTTTGTGTCGATCTCATTACCTCTGGCGAGAATAACGCACCAATCAACGGCAGGTCTGTTATTTTTCCCGCTGGCTTCGCGGGAGCACCCATAGCAAGATCGGTCAACGCATCCGCCGCACCCAGGGTCAACACACCTAAACTGGAAGTATATCCTCGCACCAGCGCCTCCATCTTTTTCGGGGACAAACCTGTTGAATTTGAAACACCCTGCCCTATCACCCGCAGGATATGCGAAGTTTGTTCGTCGTAGCGGGCCTCTGGCAGTTTCCCCTCGTCGGAGAAACTCTCTATTGGTCCGAAGAAAGTACGATTGCTCGCCGCTTCCACCAAGGGGCGCACTGCTTGCGGAATTGGGTTCAAAGCCAGCGTGTCTTCCAGTCCACGCTTGACCGACTCCGCATACTTTCCAGGCGTATCGTCACCGAAGAACAATGCCGCTAAACGGTCGCCCAAGAGGGTTCCGAAAACCAAACCTTGCTCGAACGGTCTCGGTATCTTGATATGTTCAAGATCGGGACTTGGCATTGATCCGGGTGGCAGGAGCACGTGGAAGTACATATCCTTCGACCAGTCGGGTAAATCCTTATATCTCTCGTCGTCCTTATTGAGATACCACAATGTTGCGGCAGCGAGGGACAGGGACATTCCACGCCAGGCGATACCTGATAGCAGCGTGTTGCGGTCGTAGAATCCAGCCTGCCAAGGTAGCGAAGCTTTTCGGCCCATCCTATACAATCCCTGTACACGCGCCCCCACGAAGGGAGATAGGCTCGTGATGACCCGCATCGAGTGAAAATTTCCGTACATGCTGAACGGCATGATGTCTTTGGCTGCGAACGCTGCCTGCGCGGGTGTTCCCCCGGCAGCGAGGGTTGCCTGAGCCGCCCCTACCCGCGCCACATTCTCAGCAGCCACCCCGACCTGTCGATACCACTGCCAAGCCGATCGGGTCCAGTCGAATAACTTGCCGTGGTCGGTTCCCGGATCGATTCCAGCCTTGCGAAGGCCCTCTTGGATCACCTTTTCCATCCGGCCCGGATCGTCGGCATTCACGATACCCCTTCCCTCGAAGATACCCCCGGCATACGCCAGGTCCATCACTTGTCGGCTGTCAGACGTAAACGCCTCTTTCACGCCGCTGGCAAGTTGACTCACCTTCAGCCCAGGCACCAGCACGTAACCATCTGCCACGTCACGGATCAAATTTCGGACTTGGTAATCTGGCATCGCTGTGACTGCATGCACCAGCCCCCGGCTGGCCATATTCATCACCTTCATGATAGCTCCCAGATTCGGGGGCGGGTCTCGCACCATGGCCCTCATGATGTCGGGGTCCTTCATCCGATAGTACACTGCCTTTCCATCTTCCATGATCCGCACCACATCAGGATCGGTGGGGGCCTGGAGAGACCACAACTTCTGGAAGCCGAGAAAGTCTTGAGGATTCAATTGCGTCGGGTCGATACCCAATCCCTGCATCCACGCGCCCATTTCTGGATTCGTGGTTAAGAATTTCTTGATCTCTGCTTTGGGAACCAACGCCGGCTTGAACGTCGGGCCGATTTTCTCGAACAGGTCCGGTCTATTCTGCCGAAACAGATCGGCCATGTGGTTCTTCATGCTCTTATCGAGCGTGCTATAAATGTTGAGTACAAGATTGCTCAGCAGGTCATTGGTAGGTGCTTCTCCGCCAGTTAGCCGCTTGAATCCCGTCTGACCTGCCGGTCCCCTTCTGGTCCCGGGTCCCTGCACACCTTCCTCCGTCTCGCGGTTGAAGGGGATGTAATCAGCGTAATTTTTCCAGACGCGGGCGGTTGCCGCATCGACCAAACCAGCGTCTTTTGCCAAGTCAAGGTGATCGTCGATGAATTGGTTGTAACGCTTATCGACGCTTCGGTAAAGCGACTGGAGGGACGGATCGGCTGCTATTTGTCCTAACACATGCTGTATCTCCACCGCCGTGAGGTTGTGTTCCCTGCCTTCGCTAAGCAATCGTTGCGCCCGGAGTGCTCCCCGGTAGCGAATGAACGCCTGTAGGTCTGCCGGTGTCTGTGCCACGTCTTTCAAAATCGTAAACAATCCTTCTGTTCCCTTCTGTACGATAATTCCATCCTTCCATTGCGCCGAGCCGTCTGAGAGTATCCGGCCAAGGATAACCGGCGATTCCGACATGAGCCACGTGAACGCCCGCGCGCTGTGTTCCGGGTCCTCAATATTGATTCCCTTCTCCTGTTCGCGCAGACCGATGAACCGAGACCATTCCATTGTCCCTTCGATAGCTCGGTTCTTGAACCAGGACAAAGCCTCTCCTCGTTGTTGAGTTGTCCCCGTCAAGACGGTATGCAGGTTATCGATAGCCTGCTGAGAGATACCGAAGCGGCGTGCCCTGGGAGCCACGTCTTTCTCCCACGTGGTCTTATCGACCAACCCAAGCTTGCGGTCCACCTCGTCCAGGGTTGCATCGCCGGTGGGTTGGTAGCGGCTGTAGCGGACATCGGGAGTAGAACTATCGAAACTACCAACATTTTCAGTAGACTTAATTTGAGTTGGATGAAAAGCTATCCAAGTTCCTCCCATTTCATTGCTATGTATTCCATCATATCCTTGTTTCTCTAATTGCTCATATATATTATTCCCGCCTGAGTTTTCCTTTCTTAATAACTCCCATAACGTTATCGTCCCTTTTTGTCTTAACTCTCTAGGAACCTGGATTCCAGATTCGGCCACAGTTGGATCAATCCTGATACCTGATAATCCATAATTATCGAGTTCCGCTTCCCATTCTCTAGGGGTCATTTCTTGATTCCAGTCGATATTTGAAATATCAAGAGGGTGTTGTATGCGAAGTAAGAATTCTCCAGGTTCTTTATTTGGGCCGCCAAACCCCTGAGCCTCAAATTTATCTTCCGCGAAATAGAAAGGTGTTAAACGTCTACCCATGTCCCCGTCACGTGCTTTATCTTTTGAGAATTCGTAAAAATTATCATTTGTTCCGTGATATACGACTAATGGGTCACCATATTGATCTACAACTTTACTATCTCTAAACCATTTTTTGAATGCGTTAAATGATTGTGCCGCATCCCCTGAGAAACTGTGACGCACCGATGAACTGGTCTCTCTCCCGCCTTGCGCCAAGAGCGCATCCCGAGCCAGCACCGTCAAGTCGGCTTGGTCCCACTGTCTGACGATACCCATCTTCCGAAGCACTTGCCGGATCGCTGTGATGAAGCGCTGCACCAGCGAAAGATCAGGGTGATTCTCCACCGCATACGCCAGCAGTTCTTCGGCGCGATGCGGGCTACCCTCCGGGATGCGTGCCGCCGCTTCCTTCACCCAGGGTACGCCCTGCCGTTCCATCTGTTCCAGTTGCTGCATGATCTGTCGGTAGACAGACTGCTTACTCACATCCTGAACGGCCCGATGGACACCCTCGTGCAGTAACACGCCGGCCACGGCATCCGCCGTCAGGTTCCCGGAAACCAGGTACACGTTACCGTCAGGCGTCGTAGCGCCCTGGATACGAGAGAGGTCCGTATCGGACCTGATACTATCTGTCGGTATCTCGTCAGCATTGTCTACCACGTGCAGCCATGGCTGTGCCAGCAATTTATCCGCTTGTTCCTTACCGAATTCTTTACGAAGAGCATCCTGGACCTGGATGACATGTATACCAGTATCTGTACTACCTTCGCCGACAGATGGCTTTATAGGTGTTTCGGCTTGCTTATCAAACAAGTCACCCATCTTAGTAGCAACCGCCGGATTTGATACGCCTTCTGGCTGCAACTCAAAGTCGCCGCGTTCCCTATCCGCTGCCGCCTTTTCATCTGCTTGTTTTTCAGCCCGCGCTTTTCCTTTTTGAGATTGCGCTTGTTTTTCAGCAAGCGCGGCAAGTTCTTCCTCTGACTGCATCCGCAACTCTAACTTGGGCGGTTCCTCCGGTCCAGCGCCTGCTGAGCCTTCTTGTTTAGCTTTAGCCGCCCCTGCTGCTTCAGCATTTGCATCTTTACCAGCAGCCGACTGGCGTTGCTCGTAGTAGTCATCTAAATGTTTCTCCAATAGTGATAACACTTCATCATCTGGCAGTTTTCTTTCTGCCGCGTCGCGCAAGATGGACTCCCCAACTCCGGGTTCGGAATGGCTAATGGCAGCCGCCGTTTCCAGGATGCGAGAAGTTAGATTGGTTTCCCCTTCTAACACGGCAGGGTCAGATAGAATAGTTCCATCATCGCGAGACGCCTCCAACTCCTCTCTCGCGGTCCATTCCTTCTGCGCCTGCTCTTCGTATCCAGCCGCTGTATAAACCTTTGTCCCTCTCAGTTCGTTATCAATTTGTTCGAGGAGTTTATTGGACGTGGGGCCACGCTCATCAGATACAGGGTATCCCCACTGTTCAAGCGTGGTGACCATGTCGTCAAACGATTTACCTTTTTTCGTAAACACCCGGTTTATAAGGTGTCCGCGCTTGTTAAGGTCTTCTGGATCAATCCCCTGTTTCCTTGCTTCCAGTGTATTAACGCCTCCCAGTTTAGCAATGGCGGTCAATAAAGAGTCAGTTGGTTTAACAGCGTCACGTTCCTTCGCCGATTTCAGCCTTTGCTGATTTTGTATCGTAGGATATTCCTTAAGTACGGATGCCGGAATGGGGTCTCCCCGGTCAGCCGCTTCTTGAACAATATTTTCATGAGCGCCAGGAAACGGGCCGACGCCGTGCTCCACTTTAAATTGTTTCTCCCACTCCGCTGCCGACATCTGCCAAGGCTCTTTGGTAGCCTGAACCGGCTTGGCAACTTGCTGTTTAGGGCCATCATATTTATGATCCTTGACAAGATCACCAATATGTACCCACTCAGACTTAAATCTATCATTATCGCCACCCGTCGATGTTAATCCAGTATCAGCCACTTGACGGATTAAAGCCAATTTGGCTTCTGGATTAACGTCAACGATACGGAACCCTCTGCTAATCTGGCTAACTTTTCCGCCGGAATATACTCTCCTACCCACGCCATCCCCAGACTTCCACTGGGAAGGATCAGATTTTGCATACCCCTCATAGAGGGTTAACGCATTCTCATCTGCTGCTGTCATACCACGCCCGCTATCCTTCCGCTGGCGAAGTCTATCCAATTTGGCGTCCGTCTCTGGATTGCCCGTCCCTAAATTTGGAGTCGTCTTTTTTGCTTCAGTTGTCTGTTGCTTCGGCTTTCCCGATGTGGGAGTTTTAACTTCCTGCTGACTTCTCTCCTTTAACCAATAATTTGCAGTAGACTGCAAGTTGGTATCAGACTCCTTTCCTAACGCTTCTCGGTATTGGTTGGAGCGACGGTCCTCATTGGCATTATGCCGGTCAATAAGCTCTTGTTCGCTTTTAGCGGCAATTCCCATTCCTAATCCATTCTTATCCACAAAATGATAGCCAACGGTTCGTTTTTCTCCCGTTGACTCTACATTTAATGGAAAGTTATGAGGCGAGCGCCATACTCCGTCCGTTCCCATCAACTGAACGGTTGGAACTGCCTTTGGCAATGGATTACGAGCCGCATCTAAAATCTTGTTTATTAATTCTTCTCTGGCGGTTGCTCCCATACTACCTAATTGACTTGGCGTGATTTCGACTTTAGGTGTCTCTAGTTCTTTTTCAGGAGTAACGGGAGCGCTATCTGTCTCTGGATGTTTGGTAAGAAACACATCCAACCGCTCTATATCAGGGACATTCCACATGAACGTGTGTTCATACCCTAACCCACTATCATCATTAGGGAGCCGAAGCAATGCGTTGTATTTTGTAATTCCCTCTTTATCGTAACGCCTAACAAGGACAGTTGAATCCGATTGCTTTTTAGCTAATAATCTAGCCTGCTTCGTCAAAACCTCTGGATTCTTGGCACCCTTCCAAACCTTTACCATCCAGCCGTAAGTTTCTCCGCTATCTACAGCGCCATCCAGCTTGTCCTTAATCTCTTTTTCTTGAGATTTCTCTCCAGATAACCCAAAGAACTTCTTTATCTTTTTCTGATAATCTCCGGCTTTCTCTTCTTTAACTCTTTGTTCTTGATATTCCTTCCGTTGCTGCTCTGCTTTATTCTCATACGAAGTTACCAGTTCGGTCTTGCCGGCATCGGTGTGGGTTGCTTGATGAACCGGTTCATTGGCTGGCGACGTGACCTCATCGAGTCTAGATGCTGGCTTCGCGCCTTCGGGGACTTTCCCTTCGACACGTAAGTTGCGGCTGCTTCCGACGCTGCCGCCTTCGGGGACTTGCCCGACTTCAGGAGCGACTGCTTGATGTCCAGGTACTGTTGGGGCATTAGGAACCTCCACGCGCCCGCCCGGTATCGGCACTGGCGCTCTGGTCTGCTGTAAATAGTCTGGAACCTGCTGCTTCAGCAGGGGCGCGGCTTTGGCTTTTTGACTTTCTTGGCCATTGGACGGCTCCGGTGGAGATGGAAGTAACCCACGATCCGCCGTCGTTCGTTCGGCGCGAGAGGTGGGGCCTTGGGGGGTAACTTGAACTGCCGAGACCGGAACGGCTTCAAACTTGCCGACGACGGTAGGACTCGGAACTACCACGTGTTGCTCGCCGGTACGCTCCGTTTGAACCGCTGCCCGGCGTTCCGCCAGGGGCGCGGCCATCGCCGGTGTCTGGGTGGTGGGTGGCTGGTACTGGCCCGTATCGTAGAGTTCGATAAAAGCGGTATCGGCTGGTGTCTGTTGAGTTTTCGATTTAGCGTCGAGTACCTCCCGACGCTTCGCCATCAGGGTGTCATACTGCCGGCTCACCGCCTGATTGACGATGCTGAGTGTCTGCTGTTGATCCTGATCGGCAGTCAGTTGCCGTTCCTGCGCTGCCTGTCGGCCTTCGTTTACTGGCGTATCGTCCCCAAATAATAGTGCGTCAAATCGGTGTTGCCGTTCCTGTGCTGCCTGTCGGCCTTCGTTTACAATATCCGCCACGCTGCGTCTGGGGGGCGATTCGGCTGTAGCCGCTTCCTGATCTCGCTGTGCCTGCCGCGCCTGTTGCTGTGCGTCCATGATGGCACGTAAACCAGTAAGGGTCCGCAACGGCTGGTTGGCAGCGTCTATGAGCGGATTACCCGTTTCTGGAGGAGCGGTATGCGGCTGTACAGGTTCTGTATAAGAAACAGTCGGTTGCTGTTCAACAGGAGGGACGTTCTGTGTCGCTTGCGGCGTTTGCGCGGCTCGCTGCTCTTCTTCCTGCATCGCCGCCCGCGCCGCATCGACGCGCTCTGGCGACATGCCGGCGACGGTTGGCGAAATCTGCGCCAGCAGTGACTCGTCCAGCTTCAACGGTTCGCCGGCCATGATTGCCCGCGAGGCGTGCTCCGTAAAGTTCGCCGCCGATGCGGGTTCGACCTGGTGAAGTTGGTTGGCAATTTGATCGGCAATCGCCACCCGGTGCTCGACTGGGGTGTCGGCAGACGACAACGCATCGACGGCCCCGGTTAATGCCTTATTGCGGCGGTTGGCTCCATACATACCGAACGGCGCGCCGACCAAAAGTAAGCCAGCGGCATCGCGTAGGGACTGCCAACCAGCTTCCATTGGAGTAGGTCCAGGTAAACCGTAAGCCTGCTCCGCCCCCGCAATACCCGCGCCCATGCCAGCAAAACCAGCCGCTGTTTCTACACCATGTTTGGCTAAGCCACCGAGATACGAAGCGACCGGCTGCGGATTGGTGTACTTTTGCAAGACATCAGCGCCCGTCGTCGCCACTCCAGGAGCTACCTTTTCGATAAAAGGCTCTGCTATCTTGCCTCCCAGACGACCCGCCAGAGCGCCGCCCAGACCGGCGATGCCACCCGTTATCAACCCCGCTGTCCTTGCCTCAGCCGGGGATTTCCCTGTTTCCAACGCCTTCTCTCTCGTGGCCTGACCTTGTGCCGCCCCAAACATCAACGCGGGAGCTACGGTTCCAAGGCCCGTTGCAATAGCAGCAGTAGCAGCAGGAGGGACCCATTCAGGAGAGGTCAGAGCAGCGAGTCCAGCAGCACCCGCATAAGGAACTATTTGTCCGGCAAGGCCGACACCGCTGGCGGCGAGATTCGTGAGCGCGCCATGGGACTCGGGGTGAAGCGCATATTCGGGTTTCGCCAGACGCTGTTCCGCTGACTGCTGCCAACCCTGACCAGTCTGCGCAAGCGACGATCCCTCTGGACTTGCGAATTGTAAGGCTTGTCCTGCGGTCTGTTCGATCTCCGATGGTACGCGACGGGCTGCCGTTAGAATTTCGGCCAACGGTGACCTTAGTGGGGCTTTTAGGTCGCCAAACAAATCCTCTTCTGGTTGAGGAGAACGTAAATCGGAATAAAGATCGTCGGATTGTGCCATTTACTGAATAGCCTGTGGTAAAATGGTAGCGCACCGGTCACTCGCTGGTAACGAGTGACCGGTACTTTCCACCAATGTTTTGTGAGGCAAAACACAGATGAACGAGCTTATTCTATCAGGTCCTACGGCCAAACGCTGCACCAAGTGCGGCGTTAAAAAGTCCGTCGCTGAATTTTCTAGGTGCACTCGCAATAAGAACGGACTGCGATCCGAGTGTAAGTCATGCGGTGCGGCTTACACCGCGGCCCGCAAAGAAGAAAGGGTGGTTTACCATGCGGCTTACCGTTCGTCCCATAGAGAAGAAAAGACGGCTTATAACGCGACTTACTATGCGGCCCATAGAGAAGAAATGATAGCTTCCCAGGCAGTTTGGCAGCGGGAAAATCCAGACAAGGTTCGGGCAAGAACCCACCGCCGCCGAGCCAGAAGGTTGAATGCACCTGGGACCCACACCGCACAACAAATAAAGGACTTGTTGCAAAAACAGAGCTTTCGATGTGCGTACTGCCGGAAGAGCATTAAATCTGGCTACCACGTTGACCACATCATCCCGCTTAGTCGTGGTGGTGGAAATGGCGTAACCAATATTCAAATACTCTGCCCGCATTGTAATTGCAGCAAGAACGCCAAAGACCCGATACATTTCGCCCAACAATTAGGAAAGCTACTTTAAAAATTGAGCGGCACTACCAGCGCCCCAATCTCGCTCGAACTGCTGGATGGCCCTATCCCTGACTTTTGGATCAGCAGCCAGCGTCTTCAATCGGGCAATCATGGCGGGCGGTGGTCCGCTCATGCCCGTGGCCGAAAGCGCTGAAGGTGGCATAGAAGACGCGCCAGGCAGTCCAGGTCTTTCTATCCAATTTTTATTACGCACATCGTAGAGCAACTCTGGTTGCTCTATAGCGTTCCCCATATCGTCCATGACCTTCCCTTGCTTCACTACCTTCACGGCCTCACGTGGCGCAACTCCCTGCATGGCATTAATCTGATCAAGAACCGCCGCTCTTTTTTCTGGATCGGTCTCAGCCTGATACTTCTGGCCCAGGTCTCGAAGTGTCAAAGTATTCTGCAACTCTGCGCGTTTCTGTTCGGCGCTTACTTGCGCCAACCCTACCTGTGCCGCGCCGATCTGCTGCTGCATCCCAAACTCCTGCTGTTTTCCCTGTTGCCCAATCAACTCGTTCAACTGATTTGGCTGTGGCGGCTGTGAGATAGCAGGATCTCCGATGCCATTAATAACCTGATGATGGAGCGCGGCCAGTGTCGCAACGATAGGTCCGAGAGCCTGTTGCGTTCGCCGGCTACCTCCCGCCATGGTTTGGAGAACGGTATTCAGGTGGCTCTCAATTTTTCCAGCTTCTTCCTGTCGCCGATCCTGTTGCACCTGGCCGGCAATCCTGGTGTTTGAGGCATTGTCAGCTATTTGCCACCGTTGCTGTTCTAATGCTCCGGCCTGTCCCTGTTCAGCGGGAGACATCGCTGTGTTCTGCGCTCCTTCCAAGTTTCCGGCATTCAGATACCGCTGGAATAACCCGGAAAGCTGCGCTTTGTCTGCCGCAAAAGTCGATGGGACCACAGACAGCGCTCCACCCCCGGGTCGGTACTCTGCCGCCGCCCGCGTCGGGTTATCAGTGAACATAGGAACATTTCCAAACTTACCTCCCACCAACTTACTGATGCCTGGCACTGAGGTGTCATGCACGGTGGCCCCACCGAGGCCGGGGACGGTATTTCCGAGGTTCTTCTGCCAGTCGAAGTTCTGGTCAAAGGTTCCCCCAGGAACCTGCAACCCTGCTGTCGGCTGCCCACTGAGATTTCTAGACATCGACAATCCGGCCAAGCCACTATAACTTTGATAAGGTGCCGGTTGAGGAGTGATACCCTGCTGAATCGCGGACAGCGAACCGTAGTCGGAGGCTGTTTTCTGTGCGGAAATCCGTTGCGCTGCATCGATTTCCGCATCAGAAGCAGGTTCCCCTGTCGAGGTGGCGCTTCCAAGTCGTTGCAACCAAGTTTGATAGTTTGCTGAGTAACCTGCCATAAATTTACCTTACCTTAAAACTCGGGAGCATCGCGACTAACTTCACCCGACCAGTCGATGCGTTCTTCTTGACCGAATGTGGTAGACGCTTGTCCATGTAGGGACGCTTGAATGTGTACTGCCGAAGTAAATCCGGCTGCCATCTGTGTCGCCATCCTTCCAGCCGCGTCCAGTGCGCTCATGTGTACTTTTGCCTGTTCAATCAACCTGCTAATGCTAATATCAAACTCTTTAATTGAAATTTCGTAGTATGCTACTGTACTCCTTAATCTATCCTCTGCAAGCTTTATGTTTGTTTCGTTAACAGAGGTTTTTAATTTGTTCTCTGCATCATATCTGCTTACATCAGCCTCATACGCCTTTGCTGTTGCAGTAATAGCATTAGCCTGCGCCTCCACCTTTGCTTTTGCCGCATTTACGCTGGCTGTGTATCTCTCTATATTGGCTTTTGCAATTTCTGTTACCCCGGAAACTTTTGTTGTATAGGCGCTCAGGTTTAGTTTGTAAATATCTGCTGAAATAGTAAATAACTGAATATCAAGATCAATCTGCAATTTAAAAAGGTCCCACCTCCTTTTAGTTTTATTCTCAAACCTATCGGAAGTGATTTTCTCCCATTGTGTTCCAACTTCGATTGCTGACTTTGCGGCATCGATAGCCAATTTACTGCTCTGCTCTACAATATCCCTATTAGCAGCATTCATACTTTCCATTCCTTTCTCGGTAGCCGCATTAACCTGGGCTACCAATACTCCAGGGGGCATAGAAAAACCACGGCTAGCAAACGTATCGAACGCTTGCTGATTAGCAGCTAAAATATCACTATCTGTACGACTCCTTGCTCTTACATAAATAGCATTCTCAACACTCTTGTTAAAACCAATTAAAGTTGCATCATTTGATAGTAGATTACTAATTCTATTTTCAATTGCACTTTTTATGGAAGACTGATAATCCTGCTCTTCCCAATTAAAATCTATATTTGGTGGTTCCGCTGTAAAATCACTTATTTGTTCGACCTGCTCCATTTCTGGAGGCTGCGGAACATCTTGATATTCTGATAATGCTCCAAACTTTTGAACATCGGGTGACGCTGCCGCATCAAATGGTATTGGAGTAAAACTTGGAAATTCAATGTGAGTAGGAGGTGATTGTCCTTCTATGGCAACGAACTGTGATAACTGAGTTATTATTGAATTAGCCATGGAGATATATGTTTCAGCCCCAGCCTGAACACTAGCTAATTGGGTTTGAACCGTCGATGATATTACGTCAAAATTTCCAGCCATAATTATCTCCTGATCGGTATAAAGTCAAATTGAAGTTTTGAACTTAACAAGGTTCCATCTACGGAAAGTGTAAACCTCCAGTGCCTAGATTTTACACCACGTCCTAATTTTGCAATACTTGTTGTTGGTTTTTTCACCACGAATGGGTTAACAATCGTATATGAACGAGTTGTTCCTACTCCATCTTCCGTCTTAACCGTAGCAGGAGAACCAATGTATTCGATCAAAACGTCCCGCACTCCTTTATCTTCAGGGCTACCCAGATCGGTAAGGCCAGATACTAAAACGGCTGATAACAACTCTGTACCAGAATTTACCAGATAGATGCCGTCATCACCCGTCAATAAAACGTAATCCCCAACAATAGCCATACTATCGTATGGGAACAAAGTAAACCGCGACATGGCGAAAGTATCTGTAGATGCGGTCCATGCTATGGGATCAAAATTATACATGTCTTATTCCACTTCCCAACGACAATATAGACCTATCTATTATATAGATAGACTCTGTAACAACTATATTATCGATTAAATTTTGATTTACCGTATCGAAAATTACCACCATATCCGTTTGCGGTTGGATCGTTATTATTTTAGATGATGTGGCGTCCTGAATTGATACCGCTTCAGCAACCTTCAGACTTACTAATAATTTTGCGGACTCTGTTATTGTACCTATGCTATCAGAAATAGGCGACTTATATATCTCACTAGAAAATCCTTCTATTTCAATAAAATCCTCGCAAGATATACTTGCGGTAACTAGTGGGGTAGATAAATCTAAAATAGTAACCGCTTCAGTAAAAAGGGGGCCACCGTATGTAATACTGTACAACTCATCGGTAACTACACCCACCCTGGATACAAGTTGAACAATAGTATTTATTACATTTATCTGACAACTATCAGATAGCGCGATAGGTTCAGTTAGATTGGTACCTACCGCAACAGATAAAGAATCCGCTATTATCCCAACATCATCCTTATAATGTAACCACGCCCATCCTATATCAAACGTATTTACATTATCGGTAATAGTTATCGTGGCGTCGGTGGTGGAATTTCCACCATCACTAATAACACCAACGCCATCGTTTTTATGTAACCAAGGCCAACCAAAATCTACGATCTGTATATAATCGGTAAAACCGATATAATCTATATACTCGTAGGGAGGATAATCACTCACGGTATATTATGTCCAACTTATTATATACTCTTCGTCAATTTTATCGGTATTGTAATAGGTCCGTTGTGCGGCCAATCGGTACGCTGAAACAAGATTACCCCCTGTTCCACCTTTCGTGCTGTTATCCAATAGCGCAAAACCATTTATGTTTATGGATGTCGCCGTGATAATAGTAAATCTGGCTAAACTCGCGGTATTTCCAACACTGGTCGTTCCACCGACAGTTGTCGCAGTTGCAGAAGTCCAGGTGCGGCGTGTGGTCTCACTGTACCCCTCCGTGTTAGAAACCAACTCTGTAGCCGCTGCCGTAAAGCCGATAGCTAACAGTCCGGCTACGGGTGTATAGGCACCGGCAAAGGCGGCTAAATAAAGTGCCGCTGGTTTAGAAGTGGTAAATAATGCAACGTTTAGCATGAGTTGCCGTCCTTGGTCAACAACTAAATTATAACCTTCATCTTCCAGTCTACCATTGACATAGTGCCTGTATTTTCCTTGAATTAGCATGGCGTCGTGCAATACGACTCCCTCTGGTGTTGAGTAATAATCGCCAGCAGCAATAAAACGAGCGATTTCATTACGAAAACGGTTTAATTTGTTAGGTATAGAGAACATGTTGAATCTCCAATCAATGAAGCAAGGTATAAACCTGTCGGTTTATAATGAAAGTTTTAGAGATGATGGATGGGCGTGCGGTCAATGTTATCCGATCTTTCTGTACCTCAACTAGTTGTCCGTTAGATGTTCCCAAAACATACCCATTAATTGCCAACCATATAGCCGATGTGGTTCCACTAGCGCCAAGATCACCGCCCAATAAATGAGCGGAAATTGTAGTACCAGACCCGGCGATAGGAGGTTTGCCAGAGGTGAGAACCAACGACCAGGTTTCTGGTCCAGTTCCTGCCAAGAACCAGACCTGTTCGGTTGTGCCAATCCAAACTCCACCATTGACTGGTTCGAGAATAGTAATGGGGGATGAAAAATATAGATGATTGTGGCGGGGCGACGTAAGACCGTATCGCATCGCCTCACTATACCATATCGTATTGCCATCAACTATCCATAACCGCCCATGACCATATCGCACCAGTGTGCCGCTTGGCATTCGGTTGAGAAACTGAGTATCTGCCACCCGGCCCAGTAATCCGATACCCACGAAGTACGATGCGTCAGCAGGAACATCAGTACAGCGATAAAGTCTATCGCCGTTCGTTTCAGTCATATAGATTCGCGCTTTAATAACCTTGCTTTCCATCGCTCTCGGAACATTGATTTGAAGCCCACCGCCAGTAGGCAAGAAGACGGTAGTCATTTTTGACATGCCCGATTCTTCATCAGCAGCCAAGAAGGTCAGTCCTACATTGTAGGAACCCGCTAAGAGACCTCCTGCCGCTTGTGCTGTTACATCACAACCGGGAGGCGTCTCCACCCCTACCGTATCGTATACTCCATTAGAATTAATGCGCCCTAAGACTCCCGGACAGGTAAAGATAACATCACCATTCAGATCGCAATAACTGACAGGTGAATCATTTGGAATCACATTTACCGCAACTTCGATAAGTGAAACTGTGTTTCCATCATAAGATACCAGATATAGTGTATTCCCACTGACGAGATAGG
Source organism: uncultured Pseudomonadota bacterium (assembly GCA_903844665.1). Taxonomy (GTDB): domain Bacteria; phylum Pseudomonadota; class Gammaproteobacteria; order Competibacterales; family Competibacteraceae; genus CAIMUS01. The sequence continues at coordinate 4,237 of CAIMUS010000310.1, read as the reverse complement.
AGTTCCCTGTTGCCGGAGAGGTCCATAGACTGTGCATCTTCTTACCCGCATGGATAAGAGATACAGAAGGCCAGCGTGAGAAATGTCCTTCACGATTGAATGTACCGTTAATTGCATCACGGACAGAATTAATGACAACTACCCCTGTATCGTCGGTTGTCATCCCGGGAATGTCTGTATCTGCGGCTACATTATTCATTCCTAATGGCCACGGACCAAATTTTGCTGTGATAATGCTACTCACGGAACCACACCAATAAAAGTTATGTTGTGATTTTCCATTTCTGGATAATATGTTGGACCAAGAATTTCCGATTCACTGTAGAACTTAGCGGGAGACCGCTGTATTCCAAAACTATACTTGATCGTAGAGTCGCTTCCCAAGCAATTATAGGTTACGGCAGCGAACTTAGGTGGAGGCGGATCGCCTTCATTTTCAGGTACTGGCCAGTCGGGATCGGTAGGTATGTAAGTAACCAACGCTTCAAATAGGTATAGTATTTCATACGGAATCACCTCCCAAGGATCATCAAGTGTTTGATCGTTCCCAAATAGATAAAATGTTTTATTATATAACTCAATAGAATAGCTGTAACCTGTACCATCGTTTCCAGTTATCAACTTGACATCATAGGTATAGTGAGCCGAACTGTCCCAATCTATATACATTTCATTATCGTAAAGTGCTCCAAGAAACTGCTGAACGCCTCCAACATAATATGCCTCCCTTGCATAGAATGGAACCATAATTCCATACTGTCTATCTTTAGGATCATATACGTCCCCCTCAAGGTATTCAAATGTTTTGATTATGGGGGTGGCATTGTTATTTTCATCACTCCAATAGGTTCGTTGTTTATAGTAAACCTGAAAATAATCATCTCGTGGAAGAAGTGAATCATTAGAATACCATCTTGATATTCTACTCCCATACTTAGCTTTTCTGTAAACCGATCCTCTTGGAGGATACTGGCCTGGCATTCCTTCAGAGTAATATATTCCAGACTCACCCTGCCATCCGGAAAAATTATCATTATAATCATAACATAAGGCGTGCAATCTATCCCCTATGAAGAAAACGTGAACAGGGACTCCGGTATCCAATTCGTTCATAATCGACATATCTATATTATAATGATCTATTGGATCATGAGTTGGAGCCATGTGTACAAACGTTCCTAACAAAGGCTCTGGAAACTTTAGGTAGTCGAATCTTCCAGTTGGCGCAAATTCAGGGCCTTTTTCAGATGGTAGTTGCCTATTAAATTGAGTAAATAACTCAATCATGTTTTGTACAATTTCGGCTTCAGTCATTTTCTTCCCAATTTGTTTTCATGGATATGATTGTTAACCCGTTGGTATTATAAATATAATGCCTTGGTTTGGATTGCTAATAGAAGCGGTCGCTTCTGCTATCGGAGGTACTTCTAACTGGTCAAGAGACGTAAAATCAGTTATAGAAGATAACTGTTCATCAGTCAAATAATCCAACTTCCATAACGCTGCATCTCCACCAGGTTGACCTTGTGCGGATTGAACGAATCCCGCTCTTAGTTTTCCAATTAATTTGCGATTAGTATTTTTCTTCTTAGATTCTCCGATATTCAATAAAATGTAAAAAGCTCCACCAACTGGACATTTTCCGGTTGTATCATCACAACGCCACGCTGTATTGCATGCCTCGTGACCACTCCTTGAAAACGCCCATCCTAGAGCACTCGAATAGGGGGACCAGTCATTATAGAATTTGCTTGCCATAACTTCAGCAGATAGTAATTCTATATAACATCCAGCCCGTTTCCAAGCCGCATATCCATCAGGATTACTATCAAAACATTCTCCTGTCGGATACCCACCAAATTCATCTAGTACAGTTAGACTAGCAGTATCTTTATTCTTAGAAACAAGAGTTCTAAATCTTTTCGTCTCCGTTAATGGATTGAGTGGCAATGGCATGATGACGATTCCACGGGTCATCCCAATCTCAACTATCCACCTTTTATTATCAATAGCCAGATATAGTCCATGTGTTCTATAAAATCTATAATCATAGACTATTTGCAACCCATTCTGTACGATCTTCTCTTCATAAGAAGATTTTATTGGTGCCGCTGTAAATTGTCCGGTTGAGTCTGAAAGCCAATAAGCCTTTCCAATATCGAATCCAAACCCCATAAGAGCTTGAATTAGTTTAGGCATACTTCCACTATAGCATGTCGGTTTTAAATGAAAATATTGTGATAGGTGTTTACCATAATATGGATTTCCACCAAGCCCATAATAAAACCCCCAATGGTAATATCCAAATTTATCCTCTTCCCATCTGAAAGGGAATGCCTTTCTATGATCTCCGGGAACCGGGTATCCGTTAAAATCATCGGGTAAATCTATCGCCAATTTTTTATTTTTATTAGCTCCGCTAACTTTTCCTCCATAATTTAACTTGGGTAGTTCTTTAGCGAACAAAGCCGCACACGCTTTAGTTGCAATGAAACTATCGAGATACGTTGCCGTTACACTATCTTCTTCGGTCTCTTCAGTAAGTAACCCATCGATAACAACTCCAGATAGAAACATGCTAACTCTGATAAACTTAGGTTGTGGTTCCTGTTTGGTACTTGCCACGATATGACAGCGCTGTATCCCTCCTGCGCTGATTGCATAGCAGTAATCCGTATCGCTTAAACGTAGATGAGCACGGCCTGAATCAATTCCTCCAATTGCCAATCTATTTTGCAAGTCAGATAATAACTTTTTAACGGTAGGTAAATACTCTTGCGCAACATGGTAGTCGCCCTCGTATGATATGCCTACTGGCCAGGGAGCGGCTGACCTGGTGTCTTCCATCGTAATCCTTGTTTTATGCCATAGTGAACAGCCCAATCCCCTATCGCAAAATTTTCGTTAGTAGAAAAGGGTTGGGGATAATAATCCCGACCGAATACAGAAGCCTTAAACCCCTTGGAATAATCTATAAAGGGAAGGGTTTTTACATCTACAAATAACGCAAGACCACTTTCAAAAGAAGAGAATCCTAAAAAGTCTATCTTAAGAATAATATCGATAAAGAACGTATCAAATGATACACTATCAAACCCATCGAAATTAATAATCCTTACCTGACCGTCGAAATCAAGTCTTGCGTTTCCAGCAGGGGGATTGTCGGTATCTGGAAAAACAAGAGTTGCAATAGCCATCTATTCTATTATCGTGGTTGCGATTGTACAAAATCAGCCGTCGTTGCCTTCTTTACTTTTAGATTATCATCACATATTAATAAATACTCTCCTGCCGGTATCCAGTCAAATAGATAAATCCCAGTTACCGGATCGCTCCACGTCTCATCTATGAATCGATAGTTCCCTCTATCTCTTATAAATAACTTAACTCTTCGACCCGCAACCTTGCCACCATAATAGACATAATCACTTATCTTATAACTTCCGCTATCGTACATCTTATCAGAATATACATCAATGGAGATAGGGTCTTTCCGGATTGTATATAATTCAACCTCCGCTACAAATTGTGCTCCCGCGTATTCACTCATGCTCGCAGGTCTCCAACCATCTGAACCAGATACCAACCTTGCTTCTGATATGTCTCATAATCCTTAATTACCAGATAAGGGACTTCCCTTAATCTTATGGTGCTAAATGCGGCTGGAGCATTTAAATATCCATGCAATGGCGCAAAGATTCCAGGTAGAAACCCTCGTATGTTGGCAACCGTATATGAACTAACCATGTCATCAGTTATCCTAACTTTTTCTTTTAATACAAAGTCACCCATATTGAGGTTGACCGGATAATCGTATCCCAACGCACCCATTGTAGTTGGAGACCCACCTGATTCTAGTGGCCCATATCTATAGAATATTGAAGGTGCAAAAGATTTGAATTTCCTTGAAATCCAACAACCGTCCCAATTCCCGGTATCGACATTATCCCCTAACCTAAATGTATTATTGTGATCGTTAGGATACGTTTCTACCTGCTGGCTTGCCGCGATAATGCAATTGTCAGTATCTTGTGGAGAGAGTGGAGCAATATCACCAAACCAGTGTCCGGATACTACATTGGGTCGCGTGCCATATCCAATAACAAAGAACATCAGGAACCGACTATCCGCTATGACCCGCCATCGTCTTGCAGTAGCATCAGTCGAATAACTCTTATAAACGAATAGTCCATCGTCGGTAACACTGGTCAGGTCCGGGAAAGGTCCTGTCCCCGTG